>PEAR01000004.1 GCA_002753745.1 Candidatus Omnitrophota bacterium
TGAACCAGATCCCGCCGGGCGTCATCTGAGCCAGTTTGATCATTAACGGCGTTATAGAGCTTTTCAAAGGCAAGCTCCTGATTGCGGCCGCCTTCTTGGTCAGAAAATTAAGTTTCGAATCAATGTCTTCCCGCGGCACATCAAGAAAGCGGCCAAGGCGGGAAGCCGTTTCCGTTTTAACTGCCTCTTTTGACATAATCTGATCGTTCGTCCACCACCATGACACGAAAGCCAGCGCGGCACAAAAAGCGATACTGCCGACTACAGCCAGGATCTGGGGAGCAAACAAATTTATATTTAATTTCTCTTTCTTTTTCTCACTAACAGCAGAACTTGCCTCACTCAAATTAAAGTCGATAACCAGAGGCACCGCTCCAGAAAGTCCGACACCGAAAGCCTGCATATAGCCGATATCCGCAAGGACATTGAACTTACCCATCATCTGCTCTGGGTCGATCAATGTAACGGGAAGATTAATGTCCTCACTCATTCCGTCGTACAAAGGCTCTATCTTACCCGCGGAAATGGCCACAACCTTCTGAACATCAACTCCGGCATTGTTACGGGAAAAGAAGTCCAGCGACATCCTGACTTCGTTAAAAAGCTTGGCCCTGGTAAACTCAACCGTCTCGATGTCAGTGGACGGCACAATCTGAGGCGAGCGCAAAGAAAAATCTCGAATAAATTTAACATAACCCTGAGAGTATATGGAGATCTCGCCGATATCATCATGAGTGGTCAGGACCGCCGTAACCTTATCGGTCGTCACCAGCTTCTGGGCGACCAGGGCGCGCAGGAGGCTCATGGCCGAAGGCTCACTGTAAACAACATTGATCCCGGTCTGATACAAAATATTGGTGTAATGCTGGTAAAGCTCACGGCGTATCGCAGTAAAAGCGATACCGATATGCCGCGCCCCGTCCATAGTAATGGTCGAAGGATAGTAATTAAATACCAGGTCTTCGATTGGAAACGGCACATACTTCTTAGCTTCAAACATAACAACACCCTGAACCTCATCAGGTTTTACCCAGGGAATAACAAACCAGCGAACAATAATGTCGTTTGACGGCAATGAGAAAAACGTATTTGAAATCGAAAATGAGGCAGAATTCAAAGCCTTATGAAGAAGATTAAGGATCTGAAGGTCCTTACCAATACCCTCGTTATTGTGCTCCGTACTGACATTCGTAAAAGAAACGAAGGAAGAAAAAAGAGGCACGTCCTTTTTCAGCTCGACAAGGCTGATCCCGGCGTTGCTCCAATAAATACCTAGTTTGCGCTGATTATCCATTATTTAAATAGTCCTTTGTTAACATTACAGCTTACCCCTATGCCCTTGTCAAACGTTTTCACTAAAAAATCACGCCCAATTATTATAAAAGTCTTTAGAAATTCTAATGTAAGATGAAACTCAGTAAGTGACTATTACCTGGACATCCGCACCAGCTCGAGTAAACACAATCGTGTAAGTCGTGCCATCGATCGTCACTGGCGTCGGTGGTGTCAAAGGTGCCGCACGCCTTAATTGATCATAGGCCACCCAATACGCCCCGCGAGTCAACTGGTCGGCCCGGATCCGCTTGCTTTGCTCAACCAGAGACAACGCCGATGATGTATAGCGGCTGAAAACACCTGCCAAAAGAATACTCATGACCAGAATGAAGGCGATCGCCACCATCATGATCATCCCGCTTTCATTTCTTATCTTCTTGAGGAACATCGCCCACCTCCAGATAACTTTGACATACCGTACACTTTATTGGCTGCCGACCCGTATGTTCAACGAATACATGCCCGCAATAAGGGCAGCGCTCCACCTGTTCGCTGCCGCCCCATTCTTCAACGCTGTGATGACGGCGGCTGAAAAACCACCACAACAACATCAGCACGATCAATACAGCCGTCAGATAAACACCCACCGCTGAAGCAAAATCGATCCTGATCATCAGCGCGGATCCTTCAAAAACACTCGCGGCGCATCGGGAACACCCGCTACCGCATCGGCAGGTAAATCATCAACCTCGACACGTTCGGTCAAAAATTTAGGCGGAAGTGTGCTTTCCGTTGATTCATCTGGTAATTTTCCGCTGCCAGGCTTTTCGACAATCACACCCAGCTCCCAGGCTTTGGTTTGTGCTGCACCCCGCATCCGGGATGAGCCCGTAACAATGATCCCGCCATTATCCGCGGCCGGCATGATGAGCCGGGGCAATAGATCCTGTTTACGTAAAATACTCCCCCAAAAAGTCATGCTGGTTTGATACTGCCCGGAGGTCCCTCGCATTGTCAAAAGAAACCAGGAAAAAAGAACAGCATGCAAAAGCGCCGCCACCAGCAGGGCCGCCCCGAACATAGACAGGTTATTCTTCCTGGTCAGTGGCAACATTGATCCTCCCGATCCCAAGTCCCCGGCCAAGATCCCAGATGTCGACGACACGCCCCAGGGACGCGCGCCGGTCTGCCTTGATCAGCACCGGCCGCTGGCGATTCTGAGGCAGTTGCAAAAGAGCTTTTAATTCACCCAGCGTTATTACCTTGTCATGATAATAGAAAATATTCTCGGCGGTGATCACCACCGTGATGTTATCATTGTTAACGATGTCGCTCGTAACCGCTTTCGGCAGGCGAACATTGATCGGCTGCCGTGCTGTAAAGGACGATGCCAATAGCAGAAAGATCAGCAGCAGGAAAACAACATTGACCAGTGGAACAATGTTGAACCCGAAGGCCGTTGAGACTTTAAGATGACGGCGAAAATTCACGGTCACTCCCCGCCGCTGGTGTCGTTTTCTAACGTCGGGACACGTGTGAGGAAATTAGCCAGATCGCTGGCGGCCTTCTCCATCTGAAGCACATACCGCTGCACACAACTAACCAGAAAATGATACGCAACGTAAACCGGAATAGCTACGATCAAGCCGGCGGCTGTCGATATTAACGACTGCCAGACACCAGCCGCGATATCACCCGTTGATACCGGATTCAGCGCAGCGGACCGCAGGGAGATCAGATGGAATGATAAACACATACCCGTGACCGTGCCCAATAACCCCAGCAAGGGGGCAATGTTTCCAATAGCCAACAGCGCCGGAAGACGCTCCTCCAGCACCGGCACCCCGAACTGACTGGCTTCGTCCATCGCAACCGTAATTTCTTCCTTGTCGCGGCCGTACTGAAGCAGGCCGCTGCGCAAAACAATGGCAACCGGAGAACCGGAATGGTCACAAATTTTTAGTGCCTCTTTGATATCGTTACGGCTGATCGCAGCAAAGATCCTGTTCTTCAATGCCGTAATATCCTCATTGATCCGGTTAAGGTAAACCAGTTTTTCGATAACGATCGCCATCGCAACAATGGAACACCCGAGGATCGGCCACATCAACGGCCCGCCCATCAAAAACAATTCCCACGGCGAAATCTCCCACATACAGCCACCCTCAACTAACTTTTGTTCCTGTTATTCCCGATCCAGGTGATCCGCTCCCTGGCAAACTTAGCCTCATCAACATCCATCGCCGAAACTTTCTCATAGGCGGTAATAGCCTTATCCCAATCTTCTTTATTCTCGTAGATCTTGGCGATCCGCAAATAGGCTTTTACCACCCAATCGCGTTCTTTGGCGTGCACATAGGGAACTTTGACATAAGCTTCAACCGCCAAATCCGGCTGATTCATCGCTTCATACGTATCTCCCAGCATGAATTGCAGCTGAACATCCTTCACCGCTGAAACACCTTTAGCAGCAGCCAGGGCATCAGTATACGCTTTAAGCTCATCGGCATATTTTCCGGCCTTGCGATCGATCTGAGCTATTTTCATTAAGGCGTCACGCTTGTATTCCGGGCTGGTCAAAATAATATTTGTATAAGCTTCCGAAGCCTTGACCGGATCCATCTCTTTGGTAAAGATCTCAGCAATCGCCAGCTTGGCCTTGGCCGCAAGCTCAACATCGGAACTCGCGTCTATCTTGCGATATTGCTCAAGTGCTTTGTCGAGCTCCCCCAAAGAAAAATACGCCCGGCCCAGTTCAAAATGTGCCAGCGTGCTTTTTTCATGATCAGGAAAATCATTAAGAATTCTCAAGTAAAGATCACGTGCAAGAGAATACTGCCCCGATGACATTGCATGATCGCCCATCCACAAGGTTGCCTCCAGCGTGGCATCCGTATGCGGATAGCGCGTGACGATCTGTTCAAATAGCGTCAAGGCTTCCTTGGTATTCCCAGTCTCATATTTTGTCTTGGCAATCCCGAGCTCGGCGTTCTGCTGGACCTGGGGTTTGGCGGGAAACAATTTCTGCATCTCGGCAAAAGCGATCAGCGCTTTATCATATTGCTTGAGATTGAAGAACGACAATGCTTCCAGATAACGTGCTTCGGATGCAAATTCATTATCCAGAGCCGTCGTCTTAATGAATGGCTCCATGACTTCAAGGACTGCAACCCAGTCATATTTCTTGAAATAACACATTCCGGCATAATATTGCGATTCCGCAATATACTTGCTTTTGGGATAGTTTGTCTTCAATGCCTGAAAAGAAAGTAAAGCACCGTCAATCTTGCCTGTCTTCAGCAATGCCACTCCCAGGCGGTACTGAACATAATCAGAATAAAGTGTGTCGGGCAGATCCTTAAGAATACGGTCATATGTCTCGATCGCCTTATCGATTTGGCCGGCTTCCTGATAGGCATCACCGATCTGCGTCAACGCGCTTACTTTTACCGCCTTGCTTTCGGTTTTATCCAGGACACCTTTAAAACTCTCAATCGATTGATCAATATTTCCATTCTTTAAATAGGTCCATGCCAGGCCGAACCGCGCCTTCTCGAGGGTTTTATCGCTTTGGGCATTAGCAGGAAAAAGAGCGATCAATACCTTATAATCGTCGATAGCCTTAGCGTAGTTATTCAGCAGATAATAAGCGTTCGCCCGTCCCAGATAACTTTCGGGCACCCGGGAACTTGAAGGAAACCGCGCAATCAGATCTCCGTAATTTGCCGCGGCTTCAGCGTATTTCTCCTGGGCTGTGAACAAGCTGGCTTTACCCAGGAGGACGTCATCCTCGGGGAAATTATTGACTTTCGCATGGGCCTGAGCTTCATCAAAGACCTTAAGCGCCCCCTCAAAATCATTTTTCTTAAAAAGGCTCCATCCGCGGCTGACCATCGCACTAAGGGCGGTCTTCGGATCCGTCGCTGAAGCGCGCGCTTTTTCGTAATAATCTGCCGACTTGTCATATTGTTCCAGGAAATAATATGACTCACCGATATTAAAATAAGCTTCCGCCAGACGCGAAGAATGCGGATAGGTCGCTATATATTTGTTGAATTGAAAAACCGCCCCCTCGTATTTAGCCCCGTTATAATCACACTCACCCAGCTTGAATGAAGCATCTTCCGACAGATTATTGGACGGGAACAGTTCCACCAGTTTCGCGAACAATTCTCTGGCGGCATCGTATTTGGCCTTCTCAAAATAGCTCCACCCCAGGGAATAATAAGCCTGCGGCGCATAAAGAGAGTTAGGGAACCCGTCAATGATCTGCCGGTATTGCTCCTGCGCCTTCGCGCTGTCGCCGACCTTAAGATACGTTTCACCCAACCAGAAAAGCGAAACATCTTTGTATTCGCCGCGTTTCACCAACTCCTGAAAAACTCCGAAAGCCTTCAGATACTGCTTCTTAAAGAAGTAACATTGGCCTTCCAGAAGATGAGCCTCTACAGTCTTGGATGTTTGGGGAAAATCCTTAAAAAGCTGATCGACATAACGCAGAGAAACATCATAAAAGCCATCTTCAAATGCGCGCTGTGCCACCACAAAAAGTTCCTTTTCGTTGGTTTCAGCAGCGCCAGCAGAAAAACTGAAGGCAGCTAATAATAAAAATGAAACAATAATTCGGTTTATAATTTTCATGACGATATTGTAACAAAAAAAGTAGCGCGATCAGAGGAAAAGATAAAAATCTTAGTTGGTGAGAACGGCCTTAAGGTACTGGCCAGTATAAGACGCCGGGTGGCGGGCGATTTCTTCGGGAGTTCCGCAGCACACCAGTTCGCCGCCTTTATCTCCGCCTTCAGGCCCCAGGTCGATAACATGGTCGGCGCACTTAATCACATCAAGATTGTGCTCAATCACTAAAACAGTATTCCCTCGTACGACCAGACGCTGCAGGACCTGGAGCAGTTTTTCCACATCCGCGAAATGCAGGCCGGTTGTCGGCTCATCAAGAACATAGAGCGTGCGTCCGGTAGCCTGCTTGCAGAGTTCCGCCGCCAATTTTACGCGTTGTGCTTCTCCACCCGAAAGTGTCGTGGCTGACTGACCAAGCTTGATATACCCCAGGCCGACGTCGTTAAGCACTTCAAGGACCCGGCGGATCCTGGGGATCCCCTCAAAGATCTCCAGCGATTCGAGAATAGAACTGTTCAGGATCTGGCTGATATGTCGACCTTTGAATTCAACCTGCAGCGTTTGCTCGTTAAAACGCTTGCCATGGCAAACTTCACACTCCACGTGAACATCTGGAAGAAAGTGCATTTCAATCTGCTTTATCCCGTCGCCCTGACAAGCCTCACAGCGGCCGCCCTTGACGTTAAAACTAAACCGCCCGGGGCTATAACCGCGCAATTTTGCTTCCGGCAAATGAGCAAACAGCTGACGAATGTCCGTAAAGACACCCGTATAAGTAGCCGGATTCGATCTGGGTGTGCGCCCGATCGGTGACTGATCAACGACGATCACTTTATCGATCTTGTCCAGCCCTTCGATCTTGCGATGCAGGCCGGGCTTATCGCGCGAACCGTTAAACTTAACGGCCAATGCCTTATATAGAATATTTTCTACCAGCGTAGATTTTCCTGATCCCGACACTCCGGTCACACAAACGAATTTAGCCAGAGGGATCGAGACGTCGATATTCTTGAGATTATGCTCCGCCGCCCCCTTAATGACAATAGCCCCGGCATTGATCTTTTCACGACGATCCGAAGGGATCGCAATGCGCAGGTCTCCGCGCAGATATTTACCCGTTAATGATTCCGGCGACTTGAGCAGGCCGGCCGCATCTCCGGCATAGATCACTTCCCCGCCGTACTTACCAGCCCCGGGCCCAAGGTCGACAACCCAGTCAGCTTTACGGATCGTGTCTTCGTCATGCTCGACCACGATCAGCGTATTCCCCAAATCGCGTAACGCATGAAGACTGGCAAGAAGCCGCTCATTATCCCGCTGATGCAGGCCGATGGAAGGCTCGTCAAGCACATAGACCACCCCCACCAGACCTGATCCGACCTGAGTGGCCAAACGAATCCGCTCGGCCTCACCGCCGGAAAGTGTGGCGCTTCGGCGAGCCAGCGTTAAATACTCCAACCCAACGTCGATACAAAAATCAAGCCGTCGATTGACTTCCTTGATCACCGGCCCGGCGATCGCCAGTTTGTCCGGTTCAAAAGACAATTGCTTGAAATATTCTTTGGCATCCTTAATTGATAAGGCAACGATCTGGGCAATATTCTTGCCTCCAACCAGCACCATCAGCGCCCCTTTTTTCAGACGCTCGCCTTTGCATGACGGGCATGGCGCTTCCGACATAAAATCCGTAATCTCTTCCTTTAACCAGTCACTATCGGTCTGACGAAAGATCCTTTCCAGATAGCCTTTTACCCCTTCGAAAGCTTTACCCCAAATAACATCCTCGGAGCCTTCGATCACCCGGGTACGAAAATCTTTTGGCAATGTAGAAAAAGGGACCTGCGGGTCGATGTCATACAAGCGACCCAGTTCCCGCATCGCGGCCCGAAAATACATCATGTACGCCCGCCGGCCTTTACCGGCCGGGACGATCGCTGTTGTCCATGGTTTACGGGGATCCGGGACCAGAGCGTCGACATCGATCTCCATCTTTGTTCCCAGCCCATTGCAATCCGGACAGGCCCCATAGGGAGAATTAAATGAAAACGTGCGTGGCTCAAGTTCAGGCAAATCGATCTCCTCATCAGGCACCAGGAAACTTTCACTTAGAACCATGTCAGACTGTCCGTCAACAAATGAAACGACCAGCAATCCCTTCCCGACACGCAAAGCTGTTTCAACTGAATCTGTCAGACGGGCTTTAACATCAGGCTTGATCGAAAGACGGTCAACCACGATCTCGATATTGTGAACCTTGTATCGGTCAAGCTTGAACTTTTCATTCACGTCATACATATTACCGTCAACACGAAGACGGGCAAACCCGGCTTTGGCAACCTGCTTTTGAATATCAGGATAGATCCCCTTCTTTCCGCGAACTAATGGCGCGAGAAGGTTGATCCTGGTTCCCAGCGGAAGTTTAAGAAGGCGCGCTACCATCTCCTGAGCAGATTGCTTCTCAAGTTTTTGCCCTTTGTAATATGGAACACCGACCCGGGCAAAAAGCAAACGCAAATAATCATAAATTTCGGTCTGAGTTGCAACAGTAGAACGGGGATTCCGGCTGGTCGTCTTCTGCTCGATGGAGATCGTAGGGCTTAAACCTTCGATCAGTTCGACATCCGGTTTTTGCATCTGATCAAGGAACTGCCGGGCATACGCCGAAAGACTTTCAACGTAGCGGCGCTGACCCTCAGCGTATATTGTATCGAAAGCCAGCGAGGACTTTCCGGATCCGCTAAGACCCGTCACAACAATGAATTTATTGCGCGGAAGATCGAGCGAGATATTTTTTAGATTGTGCTCTTTGGCGTGTTTGATCGAAATAATATTCAGCATATTTTTTTGTCGGATATTATACATTATAATTACAAAAAAGGACCCTAAACTTCAAGGCTCGAAAGAACCTTGAAGTTTAGGGTCTTTAAAAGAACAAAGTACAAAAAAGGGGAATTACTTCTTACCTTTTTTAGCAGCCTTCTTCTTTTTTCCGCCCTTGACCATCGCTGCGCTGGAGATATCCCCCTGCTTATCGATGAAATAAAGGAAACCGGATTCTTTCTTGATACCGACCTTAGCAACCTTCTTGGGCTTACCACCCTTCTTGTCGCCGCGGGCCATCTGTGCGCTGGAGACGTCGCCATCCTTATCGATGAAATAAAGAAAACCCTTCTCCTTTTTCACTCCGACCTTCGCCACTTTCTTAGCCATGTTGTCACCCCCTTTCATTATGTTCCAATTTTAACCTGATCAGATAACTGCTTTAAAGCCTGAATGCCGGAAAGCACGGCAAGATAACTTGTTTTAGGATTATCCGGGCAGGGAACATTTTCGGTCACCGTACGAATCGTGCCGCTTTTCCCCTCGCAGAAGATTTCATGAGTATTTCGAGTGGCTGCAGGCGACGCCACAATACGCACCCTGACTTTAGCACCGTCGGCCGACAACGCCAGAGCTGCGGCTACATTGATATTTTGAGGAAACTTGCTGACTGCCTCGTTGACGCCCCCGTCAAAGAGAACTTTATCCGACGTGATCTTGTCAATCTGGATACGTCTCTTATTAAGGTAGGCATTGCCCTTAAAACCGGCCGGCGGCTTGGTAGACGTAAGCGTGATGGAACGGAATCCCGCCAGTCGGGCAGCCTTAATTGCGTCTAAACCGGCGATAGCACCGGAAGGCAAAACCAGGGACGCTCTGTGTTGACGAGCCAATAAAAAAAGGCTGTTCTTACCGAACAGCCTGCCAACGCTCATTGCTAAAACTTTTTTACCAGCTTTAAGTGATTTTCGAACGATGCCCTCTGCGCCAGGGGTATTAACACACTCGGCGACCACATCGCAAGAGGCTATCAAATCGTCAATAGAATGTTTGACGGCCTTCGTGGCCTTGATCCGTGAGGCCAAGGCAACAGTTTTATCGAGATCCACATCGTAAAGCGCCGTCAGCATAAAATCGCCCTTGAGCTCTCCTGATATGCTTAACGCGATCCGGGAACCGATGGCACCGCAACCGGCGATCCCTAACCTAAGTTTACCGCCTGACTTTTTCATCAACGTTTAATTCGATCACCGCGTTATCGATTAGCCTCGCGGACGGGAACTTCACCGCAAGAACTATTAGCACTTTACCGGTTATCCGGCGGACGTCCTGCAGGTCCGCAACGCTCACGCAATTAACGTATTCAATCGTAGCACTCGTTTCGTCGAGAATCAACTTTTTTATTTTAAAAATTATTTTTCCTGCGTCGGACTCCCCCGCAGCCGCCATCGAGCGAGCCATCTGCAAGGCACGATAAATAGCCGTCGCCTGCATTCTTTCCGTCGGAGATAAATAGCTGTTACGCGAACTCATGGCCAGGCCGTCCGGCTCCCGGACAGTGGGGCACACCACGACTCGCAACGGAAAATTTAAATCCGAAACCATTCTTTTAATAACTACAGTCTGCTGAAAATCTTTTTGACCAAGATACATGACATCCGGCAAAACAATATTGATCAGTTTAGACACTACAGTGGCCACGCCGCAAAAATGCCCCGGACGCACCGCACCACAAAGGATGCCGGCAATGCCCCCGACCTCGACCACCGTTTGGGATGCGCCCGCAGGATACATCTCCTCGACAGTTGGAACAAACATAATATCCACGCCAGCAGTCCTCGCCAGCCCGGCATCACGAGCCAGGTCGCGGGGATAGCGGCTCAAGTCCTCCGTCGGACCAAACTGTGTGGGGTTAACAAAAAGACTCACGACAGCACAAGCATTGTTCCTTTTCGCCGTGCGCATTAATGATAAATGGCCTTCGTGGAAATAGCCCATGGTCGGCACAAATCCAATAGAGCCGTCGATGGCGGCCAGGGCTTTTCTCAATGCACGGATCGTTCGTATGATTTTCATTTGACATTGAATGTACTACTCGACGACACATAAATCAAGTCCTGTGTTGCACTTGACAAATACCGTGTTTATCTTTATGATTTCAAAAACTTTGCCGGACATTGACGTTTGGCAAAGGGTACAATGATGTACCAAATTTTTTAGGGCAACGTGGCCCAATTCATTCCGCGCATTGATATGCACTGGACGAGTTGGGCTTTTTAATTTTGGCAGAATGAACTGCCAATTCAATTCCTCTATCAATGGAGATCAGATGAACACAACGTCCATCATCAATGCCGGTGATACCGCTTGGGTACTTATTTCCGCAGGCCTGGTCCTGTTAATGACACCCGCCCTTGCTTTTTTCTACGGCGGCATGGTTAACCGCAAAAACATCCTCGCTATTTTAATGAATTGCTTTGCCTGCATGGCCATCATCCTTCTTTTATGGGTCATCTATGGTTACAGCCTGGCATTTGCCCCCGGCAACAGCTTTATCGGCGGCCTGCAGTGGGCAGGCTTAAAAGGCGTTGGTTTTACCCCTAATCCCGATTACGGCCCCACGATCCCGCATACCGCATTCGTTATTTTTCAGGCCATGTTCGCCGTGATCACACCTGCCGTCATCATCGGCTCCCTGGTCGAGCGGATCAAATTCTCGGCTTTCCTTTATTTCATGATCCTGTGGTTTACGCTGGTCTATATCCCGATCTGCCATATGGTCTGGGGTGTCGGCGGCTGGTTTCGCACCATGGGCCTGCTGGATTTCGCAGGCGGAACGGTCGTTGAGATCAATTGCGGTGTCGCCGGCCTGGTAAGCGCGCTCTTCCTGGGACGCCGCCTGGGTTTGGTCCGCCCAACTCTGCACAATCTTCCCTTTGTCGTTCTTGGCGGCGGGCTGCTCTGGTTCGGATGGCTGGGATTCAACGCCGGCTCTGCCCTGGCAGCGAACGGGATCGCCGCCAATGCTTTTCTAACGACAAATGTTGCAGCAGCTGCCGCGGCCCTAAGCTGGGCCGCCATCGAATGGACCTCAACCGGCAAACCGACCATGTTTGGATCAATCTCCGGCGTTATTGCAGGACTGGTCGCCATCACACCGGCCTGCGGCTATGTCGACCCTCTTTCGGCTATTTTTATCGGGCTCGTCGCTGGAGCGATCAGTTTCGTTGCCGTCGGCGTAATCAAACACAAATTCGGCTATGATGACTCCCTTGACGCTTTCGGCGTCCACGGCGTGGGCGGATTCTGGGGAATGATCGCCACCGGCCTCTTTGCCACGACCGCTGTAAATCCCGGCGGCGCAAACGGCTTGCTTTTGGGTAATGCGGCACAGTTCAAGATCCAGATCCTGGCGGCCTGTGTTACGGTCGTTTACTGCGCAGCCGTTACAGCAGCGATCTGCTTTGTAGTCGACAAGATCATCGGTATGCGTGTCAAGCCGGAAGATGAAATCATGGGACTTGACCTTACCCAGCATCACGAACGTGCGTATACGATCCTTGATTAACTGCCAACAATAACAAGGCTCAAACCATCATGGAGCTACTATGAAACTCATTACAGCCATTATTCAACCGCATCGACTTGATGAAGTAAAAAAGGAATTATATAAAGCAGAAGTGAATCTCGTTACCGTATCTGAAGCGCTGGGTCACGGACGACAGCTCGGCGTAGCCGAATTCTATCGTGGCGTCAAAGAAACCGGAAACCTTCTTCGCAAGGTCCGCATTGATGTTGCAGTCAATGAAGAATTCGTTGATAAAACGGTCAACGCCATCATCAAAGGTGCCCGTACCGGCAAGATCGGTGACGGCAAGATCTTTGTTACCGAACTAAACCGCTGCATCCGCATTCGCACCGGTGAAGAAGGTTCCGCGGCCATAGGTTAACTGTCTCGCATCACGGCAACGCGATATTGGTTAAATTGCTGTACAGCGGCTTTAAAAATCCGATCGCGATTAATAAAATAAACACGGCAGATACCATTAGAAGTCCCGGCCGGACAGATGCTGACAGCATCTCCATTTTCGACTGGAATGATCGATAATAAACACGATATAACCGTTCAAAATAATCAACGAACCGGCCAGATTCTTCACCGACGCGCAGCGTATCGGCCGTGAAACTCGGGAAATATTTATCCTGCCGGACAGCCTCTGACAAAGCGAGACCGCCCACAAGATATGATGCACATTCTTCCATATGTTTTCCGGTCAAGCCACCGGCTACCCTGGCAGCTTCACGCAATGCCTGAAGCTGTGCGACGCCGCTTTTCTGAAACATATATAATGCAAAAAAACCAAGCGCCAGCTCTTGTTCCTTGATCAGCTGTCCCAGCAAGGGAACCCGCGCCAACAACATCCTCCACGTTTCAGGGCGTACTTGAGAATAATATATTCCAACGCCAATCAATCCCGATAACAACAATCCCATTGTGAGACCATGCCCTCTCAAGAAGACCGCGGATCCAAGCAATATACCCGTAGCCGGCGATGATACCGCTGAAGCGGGAAGCAAAACCGACACTTTGGGGATCACCTCAAAAACCACATAAAACATGACGCCCGTCAAGATCACGATCACTGCCGCGGGATACCCAAAAGCAGTAAAAATCTTGTTTTGAATCTCAGCTTTAAGCTCGTAATATTCGCCAAGCATGTCAAAAACCATCGGCAATTCACCAGCCTGTTCCCCAGCTTCAATAACGGTTAGCGCATCCCGAGGTAAAGTCCCCGATACTGATAATGCCGCAGACAATGCTACGCCTTTCTCAAGACCGCCGCACGCCACAACACACATCTGCCGAACACGCTCGTCTACAGCCGTCTCACTAATTGTCCTCAATGAATGCTGCAAACCAATCCCGGAACGAAGCATATTGGCAAAATCCATGAATAATAATGACAATAACCGAGCCTTCATCCAAATACCCTCTCCACCTCAAATGTTGAAATACATCCCTCGTTAACCAACCGTTCGGCATCCTCACGCATCGTCATACATCCTGCTTGTTGTTTATATCGTACAAACATTTCCTGTATCTTCCGCTGCTCGATCAATAATCGCATATCATCATCAATCAACATCACCTCGGCGGCGACAGTCCTTCCCTTAAAACCTTCATAACAATACAAACAACCCTGCGGCCGATGGCAGTATCCATGACCCACGGGATCCGGTTCTTTACAGCGACTGCATAAGAGGCGCACCAGGCGCTGGGACACGACACATGTCAGCACATGACTTAGTTGCGCATCGTCAATACCGAGATCGTTTAACCGGTATATGGCACTGACAACATCGTTAGTATGCAACGTTGCTAAAACGCGGTGACCGGTAACTGCGGCGCGCACCGCTTCACGTGCGGTCTTTTCATCACGGATCTCACCGATCAAGACGATGTCAGGGTCATGGCGAAGCAAAGCTCTTGTAATATGATGAAAATCATGCTCTCTGCGAAGATCTACGGGTACCTGGGTAACAAGCGGCAACAGTACTTCGACCGGATCTTCTACGGTAACCGTCTTCACCGACAATCCCTTAAACTCATTTAAAAGTGCATACAAACTTGTCGTCTTGCCGCAGCCTGTAGGACCAGTGATCAGGATCAAACCATGCGGACGTTTGACAGCTTTCTCCAAACGCTGCCGGTGGAACAGGGAATACCCCAAAGCATACAATGACTCCGCCGTTCGCGACTTATCAAGAAGCCGCATTACCAGCGATGACCCATAAACCGTCGGTATATGAGACACGCGCACATCGACCTTTCGCCCGCCGCCATCTTCTTCAAAACGAGCGTCATGAAAACGCTGAAAATCTCCAGCGCTGATCCCTGCCTTGCTAAAAACGACGTTAACAATCCGGGATAGTTCTTTTCTGGGGACTGCCAAATAGAAATGCAATACACCGTCAATCCTTAAACGAACATTAACTGAGTCGACCGCCGGCTCGATATGGATATCAGTCGCTCCCTGACAAAACGCATGATCAAATATCCGCTTGATTATTGTCGGAGTCTCCGTAGACGTACTTAATACAGATGGGACTAATAAAGCAATCGCATTACAAATATCTTCTTCAATACCGATATATATATCCGTACTTTCTCCAAAACGAGCCAAGATATGATCCGTTGCCTGGGTATCATCGGCGTCGGCCATAATAAATGAAGGCCGTCCTGGCATTCTAAGCGGGTAGACACCATGGTCTCTAACAAACTTGAATCCCAAATCATCCAACGCCTTAGTGTCAGGAGAATATGAACCGTTATAAAATTTCCATCCGGCTTGCCTGGCCAAAGCCCGGGCAATGCAAACCCGATCAACAAGCCCCTGCTCAACAAGAACAGCCCCGATCTTCTTTTCGCGTCCTGACGCTGCCTGAATGGCCAGCGCGAAATCACGCTCGGCGACATCCAATATCCCATCGCTGATCAGCAATTCCCCAAGAGGAACCGTTATTCCCGTCATAAATGAAGCTCTGCCTTTGTTTCGACGCCTTTTTCATCAACAACAATAATATCAGCCGGATCTATCTTCTTAATCATAAACGGGCCTGCAGCCTCTCCCTCACTTAATGTTCGACGGACACCGCCAGCTTCGACGACAGCCGTGGCCCGGCCAGAGGCGATCACAATACTCTTGACCTCAATGTTATATGGCACTGCAGATGAAACCGGCCCGCTCCCGACCGACGTCTTGCCGATCTCCTGGATCGTCTTTCTGGTTTCAGCCTCAAGTTTTAGTTTTTCCAGTTCTAACCGCATCATTGAAAGCTCATCTTCCTTACGGCGTTCTTCACGAGCCTGTTGCCGCACTGCTGCCAGTTCATTGTCATGATCTTCGGCTGCTGAGATCGAAGAAGAAAGCAGCAATATCATAAGTACAAGTGCTATTCTTTTATCCATTCAAACTCCTTTCAATTAATTTTTTCCGCTGCAATCAGGGCAATGATTCCAATACTTTTTGCGCCTGCATAATCTTTTCCAGACGCTGCCTGTTCCATTCCAAATACTGCCGCCCCGTCTCCGGATTAGGTGTTTCCAAGAAATCCATAACCGGTAACGGCGGTCTTACTGTTTCTGTCCCCCCTCCTGATAATGACCTCACCTGACTCCAGAGATCATCAGCGGTGAACCGTTTACCCGCATGATTGGCACTTGTATGCCCCACAAAATAATCTACTGACGAGAACCCGTACATTGACATCAAACCATCCGCATGTGCTTCCGGCTGAATAAAAATACTCCCTGCAGCCGTTAAAGCGCACAACACTCTTTTCGCCGCCAGTAAACCCATACGTATTTCCCATCATTTGAATAACCGCCCTTTTCCCATGTTCGGGGATCTTCCCCGATACTTAAACACTGCGTTTTCTTTGGATAAACCATTTGCATCAGATCTACCGACATGTCTGGAAGGAACATTAGCGGAGAAACACGCACATGCGTGGCAGAAGAAATATTGTATGATGCCACGTCTACGGCTCGATAGGCCATTGCCGCGGATCCCACAGCAGGGTCATGTCCGGCAATGAAGCCGCCGCGCGGATAAAGCGGCCCCCAGACCCCCATGCACATACCCGGAATCTTTATCCCTTTACCTTCACACATCGGAGCCATCTTCTCAGTTATCAAGGAAAATGGATTCTTCGATTCCATTTTCAACATCCGCCATTCCGACGCATCTGCCTCGCTTAAATAATTTACAGCACTCGAATAATCCGGGGATCCCTCGCAGGACGGTTCTATCATTGTCGAAATTTCTGAAGAAAACGGATATCCAAAAACATGAACGTCATTCATCTGAGTGCTGGATGTATCTGATGATGTTAAAGAACCACTATCCAGCTCCCCTGAACTAACCCCCAAAGCCGCAGCCGCCGTTGTCTTCAAGGAACTTCCCAACAGTGAACGAAATTCATCGATCGCCGTATCTCCCGGCTTTTTAACGGTCTCGACCAAAAGGACAGGCTGCCAATACTTCATTTTTACCCCAACATAGGGATACGTCGCACGAGCGCATGTCTGTCCGGTCATTTGCGGTTTAACGCAGCTCCAATCGGTACGGCCCGTGATAGCCGTCAAACTTTCCGCAAAGGCATAAGGTCCCCAGGATAAAAGCACCAGAAAACATACAAATAACATCATCATTATCTCCCCTAACCTTTTATGATCCAGTTCATCACCATCGACGGCTGGATATTATTATGCGGCTGATCACCACCCTCTGGCGTCGTACCCAACAGATAATTATCCATATCTCCGGAATCCGGTCCCTGATTGTTATTCGGTCCAAGAACGCCGTTTGACCACCAAGGCATATTCTCTCCAAAACTGTAATGACGATGCCGAGGCATCTCCTGAAGCGACAATTGATGCTCTTCTTCTCCGCTTTTTGCACCTAATTGTCGAGACCAGTCCCCATGGATGACATTGGCAACGCGGCCACCCATGTTATCCCTTCCTACAATGACTCGCCCGCGAAGATCCGGTAAATCAAAGGTAGTTGTCCCGTCTCCATCACCATAACTTGTCCCAAGAAGCGCGAATAACTCTGCATGATCTGCTCTTGATATCGATGCCCCGTCGCAAAATGACCAGCCGGCTGGAACATCCACTGTAGGCCAGGCGATAACAGTTCCCACAGGCATACGCTCAACATTAATACCCGGAACGGCCACAGCCGAAACAACATCTAGAGTAGTCGCTGAAGACATCGGCAGAAGTCCGGCCATGACACTCAACACATTTTGAGCCATTCCTTGACACAATTTCTCTGGAACCTGCGAACTGACCAGTAAAACATTCCCTTCCTGCCTGATACCATACGCTTTTCCAAATGGATTATTAGCATTCCAGGCTGGATCGAGATACCCGGCGGATTGCAAAGCGGTAATATCTAAAGGCCAGGCTTTCATCTTTACATAGTACGAACGCGCGGCATCCTGAATTTGAGCAACTTCCAACGCTGATCGCCGGGCTGCGTCTATATAAACGGACTTCACAAAAGACGGGGCTATAGATCCCGCGATCACCGCAGCCGTGCTAAGGACCACCGCTAACTCCAATAATGTAAACCCGCTATTTCTCATAAGCCAACCTTGCAGCGCACCCGTATGAAACTGACCGGCTCATTTGCCAACGCTTGCCCCTTGGCAAATTATTGACAACGGCCGCCGGACCGTTAGGGACATAAGAATCTTCCGGCACTTCGGTGACAACAGAAAACAGCGTATTTCCATGTGACAACTCATACGGCTTATTCCATCCATTTCCCGAGGGCAATTGTGTCAATATCTGCCCGACAGCATTGATATCCTCGGGCCATTTTCCATTGAGAGCGTAGTATTCCTGACCGGCATCCAGAATAGCGATCATTTCATTAATCGTACGCATAGACCTGGCTTGCTCCGACCGTTTATGAGCGATACCCGACAAATACACACAACTCAGCCCTATTGCGGTAATAACCAGAGACACCTCAAGAAGGCTCACCCCGGAAGAACTAAAAGGTTGCTGTCCATACCTTACCGCTTTTATCATATGTTGTAGCCTCAGCCCTGCTTTTAAAGACATTGGTTAATTCTGTCCCGGCAGTTTCAGGTATATTCCCTAGAGCGATATCAACTTTAGTACTATCTCCGGTATTCTCACTGATCTTGTAATCTCCGCCAAAAGAATTTGTTTTCACAGGATCAAAGTTCTGCGGTAAAAAGCCTTTCGTCTTAAGATCATCAAAGGAGATGCCGCTGTACGTTAGGTTTTGTGCCGATAGATAATTCTGAGCAGCTGTAAAGATCACGTTGACCGCCTCCATTTCCCGATGAGTACGACTTTTGGCCATCATCCCGCTTCCGGCGGAGACAACGCTCACCAGAAGAGCAACTAAACCCAAAGCGATCGCCAGCTCCACTAAAGAAAATCCTCTATTATTCAGCTTCATTAAATGCCTCCATTCGATAAAAATGATATTTACAAGAATGAAGTACCTGTCCATCGTTATGATGTTATCAACACACGCCCCCCAGCCCCTTCGTCCGATCGAAAAAGGCCAACATGAATTAATAACAGGTACTTCATTGCATTACTTAGCCAATGCTTCGTATTCCAAAAGAACTTTCGATGAAATATCATCAAAAATATCCGCGGACGTACACGAGACCTGATCGTACCATTTGCTGTCCTTGCCCTGTTCGCGCGGCATCGAAACGAAAAGGCCTTTCTTACCCTCGATGACCCGCAGCCCCTTAATAACCAGCGCGTCATTTACAGAAACATCTGCAAACGCTTTTAAATTTCCCGCTTCCGGCAAACAAAACATTTTTGCAACTTTAAACTTTAACGACATAGCTACCTCCAATTTTGATTTTTCATCAATACCATAGCCGAGATATTACAAAAGATTTGATTATATGTCAACATTTATTTTTCATAATAATCAAAACATTGTTTTTCATTTTTACTCGTCGACAAAAGATTGATTAATCCTCAATGTGTGTTACAATTATTCAAAATATTAACAAAGGGGAAAACGATGAATATTGGCGCTCAAATCAAAAAAATGCGTAAACTCAAAAGGATTTCACTGACCACCCTGTCCCAGGATAGCGGCGTTCAAATTGCCACGATCTCTCGTATCGAGAACGGAAAGATGACCGGAACACTTCAGTCCCATTTTATGATCGCGAAAGCTCTCGGGCTGGATATTGCCGAACTTTATCAAGGAATGCAGGAAGATGAATCGCTTCCTGTTATCTCGGAAGAAAACATTGAAGCCATTTCCGCACCAAACGAAAAGGTCTCCCGCGAGATCCTGGCACGCCAGGCTACCAACAAAAGAATGCTGCCCTGCCTGATCAAAATAGAGAATAAAGGCTCTACCAATATAGAAAAGTTTCACCCGGGTTCGGAGCGCTTTATCTGGGTGCTCGAGGGGGCATTAATCGCACATATTAAGGATCAAACAATCAAGTTAACAGCCCACACCTCTTTGTACTTTAATGCCACGTTCCCGCACCATTTCGAAAACCCGAATAGCGGTGCGGTCAAGTTCCTTTCTGTTCTTACGCCGGTGACCCTTTAAAATGAAAGGTCCCATCCTTATTGCCGATACCGACGAACACTTTCGGGACTCTCTTAAAAAGATCCTGGCGGACCAGTACCCCCTCATTATTGTGGAATCGCCTCTCCAGGCGCTGAAGATCGTCGGCGAGAAAAGAAAACCGTCCCTGATCTTGATGGGAATTGATGAAAGCGAAACAGACGAAGGTGATAATATCTTCGCTGCTATTCGAAAACAGGAGCCGGATATCTTATTGATCGCGCTGGGAGATCGAACGGCAGAAAATGACGCTATTGAAGCTGTACGGTTGGGCGCTACCGGCTATATGATCAAGCCGCTAAACACATCGGAAGTTCTATCCATCGCCGCCAAACACGCCGGCGGATGAGCCAAACTAATCGTCTTCCTTATAGTGACCTAACTCAGACCCGGGATAATAAAACTTGAGAATATCAGGATAGGTAAATCTCATCCGGGCCATATTGTAGGCGCCCCACTGGCACATCCCAACGCCATGGCCCCAGCCATGACCGATGAGGTCAACGTAGTAGCCCTTCATTTCGACATCATAAAGATTGCTTTTTAAGACATTGGGGCCCAGGGCGTCACGAAAAATCTTGCCCTCGATGATCGTCGACTTCCCGTCGCGATCCGTTACTTCGAGCTTCCGGATACGGCCTGACTTATTGCGTTCCTTGATCTTGATCTCCTTGATAGTGCCGACCTTAACCCCGGATTTTTCAAGAGCATCCTGAATATCCTTTAAGCGAAAATTCCGCTTCCAGCGATAATGTGGTGAATTAACAGAATAGGGCGATTCGATACCGCCCTTTAACGGCGGCAGATCAATATCCCACAATTCGGAAGCGTCTTCCGTGATCCCGCCTGAATTAGCATGGAAAAAAGCCGGGAATATCTTTCCTTTATAAGTCAGCACCAGCCCTTTGGTATTTTTAACGGCCAGATTCGTACGATACCGCTCAGCCGTTTTACCGCCGTATACCTGCGAATACACATCATTGGTCACATCATAATCGCGGGCGGCAAATTTCTCGATCGAATAAAAAGCGTAGGTGCGCGTGGCAACGGCTTGCGCTGATATTGCCTCCATCGGCCACTTATCAGAGATCTCATGATAAAGAACGCCCCGAATATACTGTTCAATCTCGATGGAATTTACAACAGTCAACGCTGTCCCGGTATTAATGATGATCAGCATCCCTCTAAAATGCTTATCATTCACCCGCAGGGATGCATCCAGCCGCGGATCGATGATCAGACGCTGACTATCGTAAACCTTATCTCCGATCCTTATTTTGCCATGATCGAACGTAACAAGTGACGGCAACAGACGAATGCCAAAACCGACCTTTTCACCTGAATTATAATCAATGAGTGTGTGCCGTCCTTCAACGCCGAGCGTAAAATGATCAACGTCCCTCAGGATGGCCACCCGGATCATCTTTGACTTGGCAGTTACAACAGCGGCATCGCAGCAAATGATCACCGCAATAATGCAAATGGCTTTAGTCAAACGGGAGAAAGACAGCTGTCCGATCAAATACGAGAGCATAAATGTTTTCTGGCTTTGTCAGTGATTTCACGGCCGCGGGAAGTGCGGCGAAGGAAACCAGTTTTTAAAAGATATGGTTCAACCACGTCGCAAATCGTGTCCGGCTCTTCGTTCATGGTAGCTGCCAGAGCTTCAATCCCTACCGGGCCGCCGTTGTAGCTGCCCATGATCAGCGATAATATCCTGCGGTCAAGATCATCGAGGCCTTCCCGGTCGATCTTAAGTGTCGTCATGGAACGCTCAACAATCTCCATCGTGATCCGCGCCTGGCCAGTTTTAACCTGCGCATAATCGCGGACACGGCGCAATAAACGGTTGGCGATCCGCGGCGTCCCCCGGGAACGGCGGGCGATCTCCTGCGCGGCTCCGTCAACAAGGTCGATGGATAATTTGACCGCAGAATTCTTGATGATATCTGCCAGCTCTTCAGACGGGTAAAAGTCAAGGTGATATGCAAGGCCGAAGCGGTCACGCAAGGGGGTGGCCAACAGTCCGCTACGGGTTGTTGCCCCGATCAGCGTGAATGGCTTAAGATTAAAATTAATCGTCTTGGCGTAAGGGCCTTTGTCGACAATAAAATCGATCTTGTAATTCTCCATGGCCGGGTAAAGAAACTCTTCCACCGTCTTTGACATCCGGTGGATCTCATCAATAAAAAGGACATCGCCGCTGCAAAGATTGGTCAGAATTCCTATAAAGTCCCCCGCGCGTTCGATCGCCGGGCCGGACGTCACCGTAATACGGGCATTCATTTCATGCGCAATAATATGGGCCAGAGACGTCTTCCCCAATCCAGGCGGCCCGGAGAAAAGCATATGTTCAAGGGGTTCTTTACGGTGGCGGGCGGCATCAACGGCTACCCGGATATTATCCACAAGGTCTTTCTGCCCCACAAAATCAGTCAGTGATTGCGGACGAAGGGAAATCCCTGCGATCCGATCTTCATCGACCTCCTGATCAAGGACAATACGGTTAAGCTCTGCCATCCACAGCCTCCACCGGCGATTGGACCACAACAATATTATCCGTATTACGCACCAGCTCGATATCAGCAAACAATCTTTTCTGGACCACGACCACTTCCTTGACCCGGCACAACTCAAGAACAGCCATAAAAGTAACGATCACTTCCATCTTGTCAGCTGCATTCTCAAAAAGCTCTTTCAAAAATATTCTCGGACGATCAACAAGGATATGAAGAATCGTATGTATCTTTTTCTCAACAGTATGTTCTTCCTTGACCACCTCATAAGAACCTTTTTCCGGTTTGTTCTGCAAGGCTGCGGTCAACGCCGTAATCAGGTCAAAGAGATTAGCCTCGAAGAAAACCTCTTTTGAATCGTCTTTTAGTTCATCAAGAGCTTCGGCATCGACACGTCGTGGAAAAAGGTCGGATCGCTTCTCGGCGCGCAAACGCAACTCCTCAGCGGCTTCCTTAATACGCTGATATTCTTCCAGCCGGCGCACCAGCTCGACCCGGGGATCTTCGGGATCATCTTTTTCATTGGGGTCCGGAGGAAGAAGCATCCGGGACTTGATCTGCAGCAATGTCGCCGCCATGACCAGGAATTCACCGATGCCGTCGAGATCGAGCATTTTCATCATCTCGATACACTCCAGATATTGCTCGGTGATCTGCACAATGGGGATATCGTAGATATTCACCTCATTCTTGCGAATAAGGTACAACAGCAAATCCAAAGGGCCTTCGAACATGTCCAGCTGGAACTTATAGCTCATGCGGAACCCCAAGATTAAAAAACGGCTTTACGAACCTCAGCCATTGTTTGTGCAGCTTCGTTGCGGGCGCGGACAGCTCCTTTTTTAAGGACCTCATCCAAAAAAGCACGGTCTTCACCGAACTTAAGACGTTTCTCGCGTACAGGCCTAAGATATTCGATCACAGCGTCGGCCAATTGTTTTTTGCAATCCGTACAGCCTTTCAAAGCGCCTTCGCACCAGGCTCGCGCGTCCATTGTTTGGGCAGGTAAAAAAGTCTTGTAATAACTAAAGACATTGCAAACATCAGGATGACCGGGATCCTTTAAACGCAACCGCTGAGGATCCGTGATCATATTCTTAACCTTAGCCTGAATTTCTTCGGGCGTGTCAACGAGGTTGATCGTATTGCCATAACTTTTTGACATCTTACGGCTGTCAAGCCCCATCAAACGGGCGGTCGTATCAAGGATGGGCTTACAATCTTTAAAAAGATCAACGCCATACATCGAGTTAAAACGTCGGCTGATCTCGCGCGTCAGTTCCAAATGCGGAAGCTGATCCTCACCGATAGGGACTTCATCAGCCTTGTAAAGAAGGATATCCGCTGCCTGAAGCACCGGATAACCCAGGAAAGCATAGGTCTGAAGGTCTCGCGACGTAATCTCGCGTAGTTGTTCTTTATAGGTAGGATTGCGCTCCAGCCAGCCCAGCGGCGTCAGACAGGAAAGGAACATCTGCAGCTCAAGATGCTCGGGAACATCAGATTGAACAAAAACAATGGCGCGCTCGGGATCGACACCGCAAGCCAGCCAGTCGGCACACATCTCATACACGTAAGAACGGATATTTTTACTCTGCTCATACTCACCCATCAGCGCATGCCAGTCTACAATAGAATAAACGCAATGATGCGTATCCTGCAAACGGACCCAGTTATGCAAAGCGCCGACCAGATGACCAAGATGAAGCTTACCCGTCGGACGCATTCCGCTGAAAACGCGTTTTAGGGTCATAACTTCCTTGCGATATTCTCGATCTCAAAAGCTTCAATGACATCGCCGGGCTCGTAGGCATCGTACTTATCCACCGCCATGCCGCATTCAAAGCCTTCCCCGACCTCTTTAACATCATCTTTAAACCGTTTAAGAGTCACGAGCTTGCCCGTATGGACAACGACCCCGTTACGCATCACGTCGACATTGAGCTTCGTGCGCATCTTGCCCTTAAGCATCATACACCCGGCCACGATGCCCGATTTCGTAAGCTTGAAGACCTGGCGAACTTCGGCCCGCGCCAGGAAATGGCGTTTGGTATCAGGCTTCAGCATTCCCTCGAGGGCACCCCTGATGTCGTCGACAATATCGTAAATGACATTATAACGGCGAACTTCAACAGGTGTTTTTTCAAGTTCATCATTAGCGGTTGCGCTCTTACCAACATTGAACGCAATAATAATAGCTTTGGAGACATGAGCCAGGATGATATCCGACGGATTAACTTCTCCCACGCCACAATGTATAAACTTGATCGCGACTTCCTTGCTTTCGCTTGGAACTTTCTCCAACGCGGTGCGCAGCGCCCCGACGGAACCCTGCACATCGCCCTTAATGATGACGTTAAGTTCACGCACATCGCCTGCGGCATGTTTGGCAAAAAGAGCTTCCAGCGTGATCTTGGAAGTTTCTCTTAAACGGTCAGTTTTGATCTTCTCTTCGCGGACAGAAGCGATCTCCCTTGCGGCTTTCTCATTTTCCATCACGAAGAATTTCTCACCAGCCTCCGGAACCCCGGCAAGACCCAGGATCTCAACAGGCATACACGGCCCCGCGGACTTAACCTGACGCTTATGATCGTCGAACAAAGCCTTAACCTTGGAGCAATACGGACCGACAACGATAATATCGCCCTCGCGTAAAGTCCCGCTCTGCACGATCAGGGTCGCCAAAGCGCCTTTACCGGTACTCATATGCGCTTCGACCACGATCCCCGCCGCTTTCTTGTCGGGATTCGCTTTTAACTGAAGCATTTCAGATTCCAGAAGGATCATTTCGAGCAGATTATCCAACCCTTCACCTGTATGCGCAGAAACCGGAACCACAATGACTTTTCCACCCCATTCTTCAGGCATCAAGTCATGTTCCATCAACTGTTTCTTGACCATATCTGGATTGGCATCAGGAAGATCTATCTTATTTAAAGCAACGACGACCGGTACATGGGCAGCGCGGGCATGATCAATAGCCTCTTCAGTCTGAGGCATGATCCCTTCGTTAGCCGCAATAACCAGAACAACGATATCCGTGATATGCGCACCGCGTGACCGCATCGCTGTAAACGCAGCATGGCCGGGCGTATCCATAAAAGTAATTGTCCCACGAGGAACCTTGACAGAATAAGCGCGAATGTGCTGAGTAATCCCGCCGTGCTCCGTATCAACAACCTTGGTTTTCCGGATCGCATCTAGCAAGGATGTCTTACCATGATCAACATGCCCCATGAACGTAACAACCGGAGCTCGAGGCTGAAGAAGGGAAGGATCTTCCTGCTCCTTAACATGATCAGCAACAAGCTGATCCTCCTGCGACTTGACCTCCACCAGATTATAACCCGCTTCAAGACAAATCTTACGAACAATATCTTCGCCGAGATTCTGGTTGATATTGGCAAAGACCCCCATCCCCATTAAGGATTTAAGGACTACATTTACTTTTTGCTGCAATTTAAACGCCAGATCACCCACCGTGACCGGGAGCTTGATATCAAGATCCTTTAAAGGACCGTCAAATTTTGGTGAAGCAGCAGGCGCCGCCGATGCCGCCGATAAAGGAAGCCCCGTCTGCTCGTCGATCTGAGGCCTGGGATCAATGGCAGCAGAACGTTCATCGCGGGTCGGTCTTTTCTTCAAAGGCTGCACAGAAACAAATGCGGGAGCCTCAGCCTGAACTTTCTTTTTCGTCACCGTAACGATTGTCTTTGTAACCTTCTTGATGATCTTGCGACCCTGATCATCAACGGTATGCTCTTCTGTTGTTTCTGTATGTCCAACAGGCTTTAATGACGCAGCTACGGGTTCCTCCACATGCGGTTGCACGGGCTCCGGCTCTTTCGCAACGGCCAACGATACAACCGGAACGTCAATCGGCTTTTTCACAGGGACTTCAGAAAGTTTCCTTACAGTAACAACTACGGGCTTGTCCTTTGCCGGTTCTTTCTTGATGGGTTCCGGTTCTTTCTTCTTCACAACGGCCGGTTTTGCCGCTGCAGGCGCTGCCGCTTTTTTGACAGCGGGCTTTTTGACCGGTTTCTTTTCCGGCTCCTGCTTCGGTATGATGCCCTTGCTTTCAAGCTCACCTTTAAGAACCATCAATACCGCCGGACTAAGATCCTGATCATCCCCCTTGGCGCGCAGCTTGATCGCCTTCAGGGTAGATAAAATAATCTCTTCCGAAATATTGAACTGTTTCGCCAGATCTCTTACTAACATAGCCCGCCTTTAAATTATCACTGCTGGGACTGTTCCCACTTATTTATCATCACCGTTCGTCGCTTCATCCTTGTCGCCAACGGGGGCATCGTCATCCTGAACAACCTCTACCTGCTCAACAACTTCCTGGACCTCTTCGGTTTCCTCAGAAGCTTCCTTAAGATTCTCTTCCCACTGTTTGGCCGAAAAGATATCTAACTCCCACCCGACCAGCTTACTGGCCAAACGGACATTCTGGCCATAGCGGCCGATCGCGATCGACAGCTGATCGTCGGCAACGATGATATTGGCCTTCTTGTCAATGGAAAGCAACTGCATCTGCGAAATCTCCGCCGGAGAAAGTGAAGCCTGTATATATTCTTTAATATCCACAGAATAACGCACGATATCGATCTTCTCACCATGCAGTTCAGCCACGATATTCTTGACCCGCGACCCGCGCATCCCGACGCAAGCACCCACACAATCAACCTTGTCGTCTTTGGAATAAACTGAAATCTTAGTTCGCTCGCCGGCATCACGCGCGATTGCCTTGACCTCAATGATCCCCTCGTAAATTTCCGGGACTTCGAGCTCAAATAATCGTTTGACAAAATTAGGATGCGCGCGGGAAAGCACGATCTGCGGACCGCGAGACTCCTTCTGGACCTCGAGGATCAATGCCCGCACACGATCACCCTGCTTAAACTCTTCCTTGCCGCACAATTCGCTTCTGGGAATAATCGCCTCAGTCTTGCCCAGGTCAACGATCACGTTCCCACGGTCAAAACGGTAAACATTGCCGCTGATAATCTGCCCAAGACGCGCGCTATACTCCATATAAACCACATCTTTTTCAGCCTCACGGATCTTCTGAAAGACTACCTGTTTGGCCGTCTGGGCCGCGATACGCCCGAATTCACTGGAACGAATTTCCTGGCCATTGGCATAGGCAATGATCTTGCCTGACTTAGGGTCCAGCTTGGCGGTAACATCCTCTTCTTTATCTACCGTCCAAACTTTCCTGGCCGCAGATGCAACAGCGGCTTCAACCGCCTGGATAAGGACCTCCTTGGCGATTCCCTTATCACGTTCGATCTGTTCCAAAATGCCCATCAATTCGCTTTCCATAAAACTCCTTTGTACTAACTGATAATTTGCTTGGCCTTGTCTATCTTCTCTATTCCGATGATCAATTCACCGAATTTTGACTCTACGAGGATCTCGGCATCACGCACGCCCTTGACTACACCGTCCATCTCAAGCTTTTCTGCGACCCGTTCTTTCAGATACAAATGAACATGGCGGCCGATCGAACGACGAAAGTCCTGAACTGTTTTGATCGGTCTGTCCAACCCCGGCGATGAAACCTCCAGCGTGTAGTGATCACCCAGCTTCATCACTTCATAAAGATCTTTATCCAAACGGTGATTAAGCCGTGTACATTCCTCGATCCCAATGCCTCCTGTCGGAAGATCTGCCAGAAGCTCAATGTAAATATTTTCGTTATAAGCTCTAACTGTCAACTCAACAAGTTCAAGCCCCAGCTCGACACATATCGGCTGAGCGAATTTAAAAACTTCCTCACGTAAAACATCTATCCTGATCATAACAAACCTGATCTATAGCGCTATTTCCCGACAACGGCCAGCAGCGCTTTAATCCTATCAACCGCTTTGTCCCTGGAGACGACCTCGACGGCATTGGAGGCGCGATGTTTGATCTCGACGTTCCCTTCCGTCAGACCGCGCTTGCCGATAGTAATACGGTAAGGAATACCGATCAGATCAGCGTCGTTAAACTTGCGTCCGGCGCTCTCTTCTCGGTTGTCCATTAAAACATCAATATGGCTTTTTGTCAACTCATCATAATAAGAAGACGCCAGCGCCATGACTTCTGGGTCATTAAGCTGTAGCGGCAAAAGCGCAACCGTGAAGGGTGCAACCTCAACCGGCCACTGGATCCCCTTCTCATCATGATGAGTTTCGATGATAGTCGCGATCAAACGGCTTACCCCGATACCGTAACAGCCCATAATGATCGGGTTTTGCTTACCATGCTCATCCAGAAAAACAGCGCTCAAGGCTTCGGAATATTTGGTTCCCAGCTGAAAAATATGCCCAACTTCGATACATTGGCGCTCAACGCCATTCTCATCCAGTGCCTTATCCTCTCCGATCGCAGCCGGGACCAGGAATTCATGAGACAAACGTCCCCCCATCGCCCCGGTATCCGCCTCGGCAATGATTGGTTTTAACCCGCAACGGGCAAAAATACGGGTATATGCCCCATACATCGCATCATAATTCTTTTTAAGGCCCTCAACAGAGGTGTCAAAGCTGTACGCATCCTTCATGATAAACTCGCAGGCACGCACCACACCAAAACGGGGACGCGTTTCATCACGAAATTTAGTCTGGATCTGATACAGGGTTAATGGAAGCTGGCGATAGGACTGCACAAAAGATTTCACCAAGTCTGTTATAATCTCCTCATGCGTCGGCCCAAGACACATCAACTGACCTTTTTTGTTCTTAAAACGGATCATCACCTCTTCAAGCGTTTTATCACGACCGGTCTGCTGCCAGAGGTCCATGGGATGAATCGCCGGCATCAACAACTCATGAGCGCCGGCGCCATCCATTTCCTCGCGGATAATATTCTCGATCTTCTTGAGAACTTTCCAGCCAAGCGGCAGATAAGAATAGACGCCGGATGTCAGCATATGCACCAGTCCCGCCCGCAGCAAAAGCTGATGGCTGACAGCCTCGGTCCCAACAGGAACCTCTTTTAATGTAGGAATGAAATATTTAGACCAAAGCATAAAAAGTTCCTTACTATTGTAGAAATTCCTGCGGCAAACGCACATTACGTTTGGCAAATTTGTCGGCAAACGACGGCAATTTACGGGCCATGGTCCAGTGACCATGAACTTTGCCGTTTTCTTCGACACGTTCCTGTTTGAATTTAAAAATATCATCCAGTGTTACCCGGTCTGACTCTTTATCATAGCGCAGGTCGGTGATATTGACTACTCGGCGGACCCCGTCCATGAAAAGTTCACTGTACACCAAAAGATCGACAGACGTTGCGATCTGCCGGCGGATCTGATCGCCGCTCAGACGAATCCCGGACATCAGCATCATCGTGATCATCCGGTTAAAACATTCTTCCGGCGAATCGGCATGAACGATCGCCAGAGTTCCTGAATGCCCGGAGCTGATGGACTGGATCATATCCAGGATCTCCTCACCACGGACTTCTCCCAGAATAATCCGATCAGGACGCATGCGAAGGGAATTAATGAAGAGGTCCCGGATCGTTACCGCGCCTTTCCCCTCAATATTCGAGGCTTTAGACTGCAACCCCACCACATGCTCCTGCAGCAGGCGAAGCTCCGACGTATCCTCAATCGTGATGATGCGTTCATCTTCAGGAATATGCCGCGAGAGGACATTCAGAATCGTTGTCTTACCGCAACCTGTCGCGCCGCAAAAGACCACATTAAGTTTAGCCTTGACTGCCGCGATCAGAAAAACCGCCATCGCCCGGTTCAATGTTCCCAGCTCAACCAAGTTCTCGATCGTTGAAATGTCCCTCGAAAACTTGCGAATGGTCAACACCGGTCCCACCATAGAGCAGGGCGGCAGCAGGATGTTCACACGCGACCCGTCTGTCAGTGAGAAATCCACATAAGGCGACGATTCATCCACCCGGCGGGAAGTGCCTGAAGCGGCCATCAATTTTTGAATCGTGTGCAGCAAATGAGCATTGTCGTCGAACTTAACGCCCGTCAAATACATCTTTCCAGCCTTCTGCGCGTACACCTGACGGTAGCCGTTGATCATGATCTCCGTCACATCCTTATCTTCAAGCAACGGACGGATCGGTCCCAGGCTCATGACAGAACTGGCGATCTCACGAATTAACCGAGTTCGATCCTCGAATGGAATCGTCATATCGCTTTCCCGGCAAAGCGACGTGATGGCATTGTCTACATACATGCGCATCTGATCGTCATTGAGCTTATCTTTGACCTTAATAAAATCGGTCTTGGCGATCAAATGATGATGCAGCCTGGCTTTAATCTCATCATAATCACTGGTCATCGGCATACAGGCATCCCTCAATGGAATAATTTGATAATTTTATCGATCAACCCAATACGCTCGAAATCAAGATAAAAAACAAAAACAGCGAGGGCGATGAACAACCCGAACCCGATCCTGGCGATCATTTCCTCAGTCGAGGCCGAAAGCGGCTTGCCCCTGAGCTTCTCCAGGCCAAGGTAAGCCAGATGTCCGCCATCCAGAGGGATAACCGGCAAAAGATTAAAGATCGCCAGGCTCGCACTGATAACGCCAACGACATGCAGAACAACCGAAACGCCGATACCGGCCGCCAGTTTGATAATAATGAATATCCCGATGAGCCCTGTCATGCCTTCCCTGGCAGAACGTTGTCCGGAAACCATTTCCCATAAAGCGCTGTAGGTCCTGGCCGTAATACTCCACAATTCCTCAGCCGCCTTGCCCCAGGCGCCGATAAATCCGTATTTCCTGACCACCAGCTTATCTGCTGAAGATATTTCCGGCGGCTGAATACCGATACGGCTGACATTATGTTCACGCCCGAACATATCTTTTGATTTCTGCATCTCAGGCGTCAGTCCAATAATCACCTCATGTCCCCCTCGAGTCAGCGTTACCTTAAGCTGATGCTCTCCGGCACCGGATATATAATCCTGCATATCCGCCCAATTGGCAAAAACATGACCATCAGCAGATAGGATATGATCTCCAGACATCAAACCCGCCTTTTGGGCCGGAGAACCCGCGACAATTTTACCGATAAGAGCAGGAACTTTCTTCTGCGTGGCATCCATATCAATGAACCCGATCATGAATACCAAAACAAAACACAAATAAGCCAGCGCATAATTGATCACCGGCCCCATCAGAACGATCAACGCGCGGTGGCCTGCAGACTTAGAAAAATATTCATCCCCAGCCCCCTTGCACTGTGCGCGCTCGTCACCCGACATTTTAACAAATCCCCCGAGTGGAATGGCGCACAGACAATATTCTGTACCCTGGGAGGTCCAGGAATAGATTTTTGGCCCAAAACCAAGCGCAAATTGCTCAACCTTGACCCCAAACTTTCGGGCCGTCAGAAAATGTCCCCCTTCGTGAACTAAAATTAAAACACTTAAAATTAAAATAAATAGAAGAACGATCATTTGCCCTTTCTTAAAAAACCTGCCGCTGTTTCGCGCGCCCAGGAATCTGCTTCCTTGATATCACTTAACGACGGATTACCAATGCTCTTATGCAAAAGGACCGTACGTTCAACAATCTTGTAAATCCCCGGAAACGGAAGGTTACCCGCCAAAAATGCCTCTACCGCCACTTCATCAGCCGCGTTTAACACGGCCGGGGCTGTACCTCCCCGGCGAGAAACATCAAAAGCCAACGCCAGGGCCGGAAACTTCGCCACATCCGGCGGCTCAAATGTCAACTGTTTGATCGCTGCCAGATCGAGTCCCTTTAAACCGGTTGGTAATCTTTCCGGGAAGGTCAGCGCGTACTGGATCGGAATGCGCATATCCGTCACACTCATCTGAGCGATCATCGATCCGTCGATGTACTCAACCAGTGAATGCACCAGCGCCTGCGGATGGATGACCACCTTAACCTGATCCTGTGCCAATGAAAATAACCGCTGCGCTTCGATCACTTCAAACCCCTTGTTCATCAACGTTGCGGAATCGACCGTGATCTTGGCTCCCATTTTCCACCGGGGATGTTTAAGAACATCCTTGACCGTCAACTTACCCTGCCTGGAACGTGGTAACCTCAACAATGGCCCGCCGGACGCTGTTAAATGAATACAGCGGAGATCCTCGCGACGATGACCTTCTAGTGATTGAAAGATCGCGCTTTGTTCGCTATCGACCGGAATAATTCTCGCCCGGCAGCGCCTCGCCTCGCTCATGATCATTTCGCCCGCAACCACCAGGGCTTCCTTATTGGCGGGAGCAACAAGTTTTCCGGCTTGAACAGCGCTCAAAAAAGGATCCAACGCCACTGAACCGCTCATGGCAAGGACAACGATATCAATGTTCTTGTCTGCAACCAATGCCGGCAGATCCGTCGCAACATCAAAGAAACTGACCTTCCGGCCAAAGGAAGCCTTCATCGCCTGAATATGCTCTTTTGATAACGCCACCTTGGCCGGGTTAAACCGCCGGACCTGCTTCGTTAACAACTTCACATTATTAAACGCGGTCAACAATACGACGTCATAACGGTCAGGATGCCGGGCAATAACATCAAGTGTATTGATTCCGATTGATCCTGTAGCCCCCAGAAGGGCAACGCGTTTTCTTACCATTGATTTTTTTAACATTCTGTTATAAATAATAAAAGTTCGCTGCCGGCGCAAACACGACATACCGCAAAGCTATTGCACGTTCAGGGTTGAGCTCATATATAAATAAAAAGCCGGCGCGGAAAAAAGAAGACTGTCCACTGCATCAAGAATGCCGCCTATCCCCGGCATAAGACTTCCGGAATCCTTAACATTACAATCACGTTTGATCAACGACTCGGACAAATCTCCCAGCTGACCAAGACCGCCGAAGAACGCGCCCATTAACCCCACAAAATAGGGCGTAAATTGAGGGAACGAAGGGAGCCACGAACGACACAGGATCGCCACCAGCGTACTAACCAGGATACCCCCAAGCGTGCCCTCGATCGACTTGTTCGGACTCACTTTAGGAAGTAAAGGATGACGCCCAATCCAAGTGCCGATAAAAAGCGCCCCGATATCTCCCGCCTTGGTAATCAAAATAATAAAACCGGCCAATTTGGCACCCTCCATTCCCGGCAGCAGCAAGCGAGTTTTTACCAAAAAACTGAAAAACCAGGAAACATACAAAACGCCAAAAAGCGTTGTTGAGAGACCGAGAATGGCATGACGATTATCCTGACGATTAAACTGCAGCATCAAAATAAGCAAAAAAGCACAAACGATAAAAAGAAGTTCCCAATTCCGGGTCAGCTCAAAACGAAAGAATATAGAAAGAGGGATCAAAAGGCCTATAAAAATGCCGGTATAGCTGTAAATAGGGATATCTTTTTTCTTGATCATGTAAAAGAACTCATAAAGGCCTCCGATGGTGATCCCGCAGACTGTGGCAATAAAAAACCACTCATTAAGCACCGCAAGGATCGCAACCAGAACCGCAAAAGCGCCGCTCACAAATCGCATAGGATTCATTTTAAGGCTCCTTTGATATCACCGAACCGGCGTTCACGCCTTGAAAATTCAGCAATGGCCTTTTCCAGCTCAACCGGCGTGAACTCAGGCCAAAACTTATCGGTAAAATAAAATTCAGCATAAGACAACTGCCAAAGAAGAAAATTGCTGATCCGCTGCTCACCCGATGTGCGGATCAAAAGGTCCGGATCCACAAGACCGTCCGTATAAAGATACCGGGCGAACAACGCCTCATCGAGAGATTGCAGTGAAACTTTTCCCGCGGCGAGATCGACACTAAACAAACGAACAGCATCCAGAATTTCCTGACGCCCGCCATAATTGAAAGCGATATTAAGCGTCAACCCGGTATTATTTTTCGTATATTCAGCCGCATGATCAAAAGTCTCAAGCACGGCCTTCGGGGCACCCTCACGCCGACCAGACATACGGAAACGCACATTGTTCTCATGCAGTTTTCGCAGCTTCTGCGACAATACAGTCACCAGCGTCTGCATCAACATCGAGACTTCATTGACCGGACGGGTCCAGTTCTCAGTAGAAAAAGTATATAACGTTAGCACCTTGACGCCGACACTCGCCGCGGCTTCAACAATCTCATCGACCCGCTTGACGCCCTCGAGATGTCCCTGAGTACGCGCCAAGCCATGGGCTTTAGCCCAACGGCCGTTACCATCCATAATGATTGCTATATGTTGCGGAATAACCATACGGGAATCCATTTAGAAAATGAATCGAAGGATGAAGATCCCTCGATCGTGGATAAAGCCTGCTTTAACGAAACTATTTTCTTTCAGCGCGGGAAGCCGCCTCGAGCGCCTGTTCAGCCGCTTTGGCCTTAGCCTTGGCTTCCGCTTCAGCCATGATCTGGGCAGCTTTTGCTTCGGCAATGGCCTCAGCCTTGGCCCTGGCCGCCTCAGCCGCTGCCTGGGCTTCCGCTTTAGACGCCGCCTCGACACGGCCTTGCAATGTTTCCTGCATATCCAAGGCGCTTTTTAAATTCTTCTCAAGGCTTTCCTTGCGCTCAGAGAGAACACTAAGCTCACTCTTTATCCCGTTCTTTTCTTCCCGCTCTTTATCAAGGGATTCCTGCATCCGAGATAATTTAACCTGGGTGGTTTGAAGGTCTGCCTCAAGCTTCTTGATCCTGTAATCGCCCTTTTGCAATTCCTCCTCGGCAACCATCCGACTGTAACGTTCCTGGTCCAAAATACGCGTTACTTCCTGATTCTCCTTGTAATAACGAACAACCAGAAATATGCTGATAACGATTACAATAAATAATATAAAATAAAGCGTTTTCTTCACGAGTTATCCCCGGCCTTGGTTGTTTTCGGCATAATAATGATCTCAACCCGGCGATTCTTTTGACGTCCTTCGGCGGTGTCATTCCCTGTAACAGGACGGTACTCACCATACCCAATCGCCGCCAGGCGTTGCGGTGACACATTCTGCTCGATCAAATGATGAAGAACGCTTAAAGCCCTTGCTGAAGACAATTCCCAATTTGATTTCCAACCGGAGTGCCGGATAGGCTCATTATCTGTATGGCCTTCTATTCCTATCCCAAGATCAGGCACGATATTCTGGATGACCCTTGTTACCTTATTGAGTTTTTCAAAAGAATCAGCTTTAAGGTCGGCTTTTCCTGAATCAAAAAGGACTTCCGCTACGAACGTAATGACGAGCCCTTTCTCAAGCATCTCAACCTTTACCTGCTTATCTGCGATCTCTCCCGAAAGACGATCCTCCAATTCTTTCTTGGCGCGTTCAAGCTCATTCAACTCACTCTTCAAACTGGATATCCGCTCGACATCTACCCGGCGCCCTTTTTGAAGAATAACCGTGCACCCGCTAGAACCTGCCGCTAGGGCCACCAATAAAAGAGGCATGATCCATGAACAACGCAATCCTGACATAAATTCCCTCCTAAAAATTATTCGATGAATAATTTTTAACCTAACCCTATCTTACGATAATTTCATCCCGTTCCGAACCAATAGATATAAATTTGATCGGCACCCCTACCAGCCGCTCCATCCGTTCAACATACCGACGGGCCTCTGCAGGTAGTTTGGCAAAATCACGGATCCCGCTGATCGGCGTCCTCCAGCCAGGCATTTCTTCGTAAACAGGCTTGGCCTTACAAAGAACCTCGTAATCATGAGGATAATCCTTTAACAGCTTTCCTTTATAACGGTACGCGCTACAGAGACTGATCGACTTTAACTCATCAAGAACATCCAGTTTCATAATAGCCAGTTCATTATAACCACCGATTGTCGCAGCGTAACGGACGAGAACACTGTCAAACCACCCGCAACGGCGGGCACGGCCGGTCGTCGAGCCGAACTCCTTCCCTTTCGTACGGATCTCATTATCCATGCGCGCATCAAATTCAGTCGGAAAAGGGCCTTCACCCACCCGGGTAGTGTATGCTTTCACCGCCGCAATGATCTTATTGATCCTGGTCGGTGCAACACCGCAGCCACTGGAAATGCCGCCGACGATCGTATTCGAAGATGTCACGTAAGGATAAGTCCCAAAATCTATATCAAGAAATGCGCCCTGGGCTCCCTCAAATAAAGCCGTCCGCCCTTCATTGATCTCACGATTAACAAACAGCGCCGTATCACACACATAAGGCTTTAACCGGCGGGCATACGCAACATATTCATCGTGAATGGCGTCGAAATGAAATCCTTTCTGACCAAACACCTTGCGGAAATACTCATTCTTCTCTCGAAGATTATCTTTCAATTTATCGCTGAACACCCGTGGGTTTAACAAGTCGACCATGCGGATTCCACAACGAGTGACCTTATCCGCATAACAGGGCCCAATGCCGCGACCGGTCGTCCCGATCTTGTGCTCTCGCATGGTTTCCCTCAAACCATCGAGGACACGATGGTACGGCATAACGACATGACAATTTACCGCGATCTTTAATTGCTTAGGCGTTACTTTGATCCCCCTGGCTTTAAGGCCGTCAATCTCATCCAGCAACGCTTTAGGGTCAACGACCACACCATTACCGATTACACACACCTTACCCTTACGCAAAATAGCTGAAGGCAAAAGATGGAAAACATATTGTTCTTTACCAACAATAACCGTATGACCCGCGTTGCTGCCACCCTGATAACGTACGGTAATATCAACATCCTTGGAAAGGATATCGATCAGTTTCCCTTTGCCTTCGTCACCCCATTGGGCGCCGACAACCGCGATATTCATTGATCCTTCTCCCTTAGAATAACTGTTGAATAAAAATCACAAACACGCCCGCCCCTAAAGCCGTGTAAACTGCGGCAAGAACAGATAACATCAAAGAACGCTTTTTAACAAAAAACGAACGATTCCCTGACAAACAATAAAGAGCTGTTCCGGCAGAAACTGCCAACAGTAGAACCAGAGCAGCTTCATAAACGAATAATGACCACACGGTCGACCATATTAAGCCCGGCATGTATATTTCATTGGACAATAACAGGACGGCAACATTCACGGGACAGCTAAAACCCGCGAAAGCCATCAAAGCACCCAGTAATGTCCCGCCGATAAACATCACGACCGGTGGTGGCAAACGGTCAGAAACACCCATCCGAGGGAAAAGTCTTTCAAATGGCGCCGACCGGTAGAACCTATACCATCCAAAAGCAAGCCGACATCCCGTCGCGATAAGCACTGTCGCGATAACCATATAAAAAATTGCCGCCGTTCTAAAATACCACAAGCCGGAAATCACATCATTAAACAGCCCCAGCCGCAAAACAAGGCCAGTGCATAAATGACCGACAATGAAGCCGCCGAAAACCCATTGAAAAAGAACCTTTGCATCAAGCGTCAGCAACACCATTAATCCCGACAAGGCCATGACAGCAAGATAAGGCGGTGTAAACCCGTCACTTATCCCTCCCATGAACGCCGTAAAGAACTTGTCCGCCATAATCAGACTTTCAACATCTTTACGAACTGAATCCCGTTCGTTCTCTTCAATTCATCAATGACGTTCTGCGGGACCGGACCATCGACATTAACCACACTGACCGCCGTCGCGCCCTGTTTCTCGCGCCCGAAAGTAATATATGCAATATTGATCTTGGCATTTCCTAAAGCCAACCCGACCGCTCCGACAATGCCGGGAACATCATTATTACGAATGAATAGAATGTCTCCCGACGGGACCGCCTCTACATAAACATTATTCACCTTAACGATCCGCGGCTGTTTATTGGCCGATAATGTCCCCGAGACAACCAGCGTCTCTTTATCCGTCACTAATTCTAACGTGATACAATTAACAAATTCGCCTTCCGAATTCGAATGCACTTCCTGGACATCGATGCCGCGTTCCTTGGCAATATCAAGCGAATTAATAGCATTGATGTTATCAACCAAAATAGGTTTCAAAACCCCATGCGCCAACGCCATCGTCACCGGCATAACATTATAACGGGTCAGAATACCGCTGTAGGTGATCTTGATCGCCTTGATCCCGCCATTCAACAGCTGGCCGGTAAACTTGCCCAGCTTGTCGCCCAGATCAATATATGGCTCCAAAGCTTTATATGATTCTTCATCCAAAGAGGGGAAATTGGCAGCGTTGCGAATGCCCTTTCCAAGCAATGCATCACGAACAGTATAAGCGATCTCAATAGCCACATTAACCTGCGCTTCGGCCGTCGATGCTCCCAAATGCGGTGTCATCACGCAATTGTCGAGCTTAAGGAACGGACAATCAGGCTTGATCGGCTCATCATCATAAACGTCAAGGGCCGCACCCGCGATCCGTTTTGACTCAAGCGCCTTGGCCAAATCTGCTTCATCAATAATGCCGCCGCGGGCACAATTGATCAGTCTCACAGACTTCTTCATCATCTCGATCTCTTTCGCGCTGATCATGCCCTTGGTTTCGTCAGTCTTTGGCACGTGCACCGTAATAAAATCGGAATTCTTCATTATATCTTCGACAGTCGACATAACAATGCCGCGCTTGGCGGCCATTTCCGCCGAGAGAAAAGGATCATAGGCTTTAATGGTCATCCCGAATCCCTGGGCAAACTTTGCCACCGTCGAACCGATACGGCCTAGCCCGATGATCCCCAGAACCTTCCCGTAGAGCTCGATCCCCTGGAATTTATTACGTTCCCATTTGCCGGCCTTCATCGAAGAATGGGCCTGCGGAATATTCCGTGCCAGAGCCATGATCAAACTAAACGCATGTTCTGCCGTCGAGGTGGTATTCCCGCCCGGCGTATTCATCGCAATAATACCTTTTTTAGTCGCGGCCTTAAGATCGACATTATCCAGCCCCACACCCGCACGGCCGATAACCTTAAGCTTTGCCGCCGCCTGAATGATTTCCTCCGTCACCTGGGTTCCGGAACGGATTACCAGCGCATCATAATTGCCAATGACCGCCTTTAGCGTGTCAGGTGTCAAATCATACTTAGTATCGACCTCAAAAGCATCCCCTTCTCTGAGGATCTTTAAACCTTCTTCCGCCAATTTATCGCTGACTAAAACTTTCATTTTCGACATCTGAATCACCCTGCCTTTTATGACGGGCTAAAGCCCATTAATTTATGAATTAAGCACTTTCTGAGCAGCAGATAAACTGGCACCCAGCTCAAACTTATGTCCGGCCTCTTTCAAAACCTTTTCAAGAACAGAAAGGCCGGTCAGTAAATCATACTCGTCAACAGCCCCCATATGCGCGATACGCACGATCTTGCCGTCGAGGTCGCCCTGGCCGCCCGCCATGGTGATCCCGTGAACATCGCGCATGGTCTTAACGATCTTCTTGGGATTTAACGCCTCCGGGATCAAGATCGCCGTCAGTCCGCGTGAACGATACTGCGGTTGAGCGTAGATCTTAAGTCCGATCGCCTCTGCTCCGGCCCAAACAGCTTTGGCCATCTTAAGATAATATTCCTGTTTTTTGTCGATCCCTTCAATCAGCAGCATCTTGATCGCTTCGTTAAGTGCGATAATAATATTGATCGCAGGAGTGAACGGTGTATCAGTATCCGCCAGCGCCTTACGGGATTTGCGCAGATCAAAATAAAAACGGATATTGGTGGACGTCTCAATCATCGCGATCGCTTTAGCGCTGACCGCGACGATCCCGACGCCGGGCGGGAGCATCAATCCCTTGTGCGAGCCGGAACAGACAACATCAACGCCCCACTCATCCATTTTCATCGGCTCAGTCCCCAGCGCGCTAACCGCGTCCACGACCAAAGCTACCGGCGTATTTTTCACTACTGCGCCGATCGCCGCCATGTCGGGTGTGGCCGATGTGGAGGTTTCGCATTGCGTCAAAAAGATTGCTTTAGCATCAGGATGCTGGGCTAACGCCGCTTTAACCTCATCTGCCGTGATCGTCCGACCCCATTCGATCTTGATCGTAACGGCATTGAGCTTGTACGCTTTAGCCAGCGACGCCCAGCGTTCACCAAACTTGCCATACTCAACGGTAATTACCTTATCACCGGGAGAAACAATATTCGCTACCGCCGCTTCCATCGCACCAGTGCCCGATGAAGCCAGCAAGTAGACGTCGCTCGTCGTATTAATGATCTTTTTCAAGCCTTCCGTGACTTCCTTAAGGATCTGCTGAAACTGAGGGGTCCGGTGATGCATGATCGGACGCCCGAGGACCTCGCAAAGCTCGACAGGGACTTTTGAAGGTCCGGGTGTAAGCAACAAACCTTTTTTCATATAAACACCTTCCTGATTGAATTAATTAGAAATAAACTTCCTTAGGGTTTAACCGGTAAAGCCGAGATAACCTCGTCAACCAGGCCGTAATCCTTGGCCTCCTGGGCTGACATAAAGAAATCACGGTCTGAATCCTTCATGACCTTTTCGATCGGCTGATTCGAATGTTTTGCCAGAATAGCTGTCAAATTCTGCTTCATGCGCAGGATCTCCTGAGCCTGAATATGAATATCGCTGGCCGTCCCTTCCGCTCCACCCCAGGGTTGATGGATCATGATGCGCGCATTGGGAAGAGCAAAACGCTTGCCCGTCGCTCCAGCTGTCAAAAGGACTGCCCCCATGCTGGCGGCCTGCCCCATACAAAATGTTGACACCTTGGGTTTCACAAACTGCATCGTGTCATAAATAGCCAACCCTGCCGTCACTGAACCGCCCGGTGAGTTTATATAGATACTAATGTCCTTGGCAGGATCTTCAGACTGCAAAAACAAAAGCTGCGCCACAACAAGATTTGCCACCACATCATCAATGGCCGTCCCCAGAAAAATGATCCGTTCTTTCAAAAGACGGGAAAAAATATCATATGCCCGCTCAGCATGTCCGGTATTCTCAACAACCATCGGGACCAAATTAGCATGTACCATTAAGCTGCCTCCTGCCATTTAGCTTCCTTCAATAAAAACTCCATCACCTTGACCGTAAGATTTTCATCCTTGACGGGAACAATATTCTCCTTTTCGGCGATCTTCTGAAGAATAAGATAAGACCTGACATCCTTCTCAGCCGCTTCACGGATCTCTTTTTCTGCCTCGAGAGTCTTCTTCCCAATAGCGTCTTCTTTAGCGCCGTACTGCTTGAGACGATTCTGGAATTCTTCAATACGTCCATGGAACTGACGCTCCACCAGCGATGCCGGGACCGGAAACTCTGCCTTTTTCAAAAGAGCTTCTACAAGCTGATTTTCAATGTCAACGCGGTTCTGACGCTCCTTGTCAAACTCCAAATTACGCTTTAATGCTTTCTTAAACTCTTCGAGGGTCGGGAAACCAACACTCTTGGCAAAAGCATCGTCAAGGACCGTATTCTCATCCAATCCGCGGCCTTTTTTGAAGAAGTCCAATGTTTTACCAAGCTCTTCATCTGTCACATCAGCGGATTTCTTAACGATCTTGATCCCCTTGTATTCCTTCACGTCAACGTCAGGCCGCAGATCAACCGTGGCCCGAAACGTCAGGACACCTTCCTTCAACTCCACCTTATCGATCATCGGCAAATCAATCGGAGAAATCTTCTCGGACGCCAGCCCCTCCTGGTACACTTCCGGGATAAGATTCTTTAGCATTTCTTCCTTGGCGGTCTTGCCATGGGCAGACTCGACAAGATTCTTCGGTGCTTTACCCGGACGAAAACCCGGGATCTTGGCATGTTTGACGATCTGGGCTAGAACATCACCGGTCATTTTAGCAACACGATCCTTAGGGACCTCGAAATTCATTTCCCGCCTTAATGCATCAACCTTCTTAACAGAAACTTTCATGAACAAAAACTCCTCTTTGACAACATTAATAAAAGCACTTCTACATCGTAAACTTTTCACCCAAATAAACTTTTCGTGCATTCGGATCATTAATCAGATCCTGTGCCGTACCTGAAACCATAATACGCCCTTCCGCCACCAGATAGGCCCTGTCGACGATAGAAAGGGTTTCACGGACATTATGGTCAGTTAATAATATACCTAACCCCCGTTTTTTCAAGTCTTTGATGATTTCCTGGGCTTCAGCAACCACAATCGGATCAATTCCGGAAAACGGCTCATCAAGTAAAAGAAATGAAGGGTTTGTAACCAGCGCCCTGGTTATCTCCAGGCGACGGCGTTCCCCGCCGGATAGCGTATAGGCCTTGCTTCTGGCAAGATGAGCAATATTTAACTCACAGAGTAAAGAATCCAGCCTGGCACGGCGTTCCCGCGGACCAATATCCAATGTTTCCAAAACAGCCATAATATTTTCCTCGACCGTCAACTTCCGGAAAATTGATGGCTCCTGCGCCAGGTACCCCATCCCCAGACGGCAACGGTCATGGATCGGCTTGCTGGTGATGTCCTCCTGGTCAAAGAAAATACTGCCGCGATCGGGACGCACGATACCAACCGCCATGTAAAAAGACGTTGTCTTGCCCGCGCCATTCGGTCCCAATAGCCCGACGATTTCGGAACGGCCCACCGTCAAGCTTAATCCGTTGACGACCGAACGGTTGTTATAAATCTTTACGAGGTCTTTTACTTCCAAGAGGTCCATGGTATCCCGTTTAAAATTTGAACGCGCTGCTCGCGTTGCTGTCGCCCGGATCAATAAGGAGCTTTGGCCGCCCGGTCAAAATCATCTTCTGATCATCCGCTCTGTAAACAAGACTTTCGGAATGGGTAATGTTATTGCCCTGTTGCACTTCCACATTTCCGGTACAGGTAATCTGCTTGATTTTCTTCGTCTGATCATCAAACAAAACAACCATCCGGTCAGCTTTCAACTGCCGTCCGCTGGACGGTTCGGTCGCCACCACATTCACCGTAAAAACAGCGGTCATGCTGGTTTGATCAAGCTCCATGGGGCCGTCAGATGTAATCTGAATCCGGTTATTGGTATGCGCATTACTTTCGGCCTGGATATCCGCCATCACATCGCTTTTAAGTTTGGCGTCTTTCATGCTCGGGTGAGCCTCCATGCCAATCCCTTGAACCCTCATCGACTTGTCTTCAATAGTTACCGGATCATCGGTCTTGACCAGGTCTTTCTGACGCTGCCAGTCCAGGGTGTCCGTCTTCATCACCGACCCGCGCTCTGCCGTAATAACAACGTCCTGCTGCAAATTAACATCACCTGTAACCTTGTCAATGGTCCCTCTTTTAGCCGTGAGGTTCATATCCTCCTGGCCATAGGAATTCGCATTGACATTGGTGACCGCCACCGAATTGCCGACGATATCAGCCTTATCTCCCTTAATATCCCAGGACTTGGTCCCATTGTCGGAATAACCCTGAAGATTAAATCCCTCGATCTGCTGGGATGTTTCCGCACTTTCCGCCCTGGTCTGCGATAAGAAAACGATCAAAGCCGCTAATAAAAATATGAAGCCCTTCATTCGACTTTCCATTTCCCCTGGGCTTTCAGGACCTTCTCGATCACTTCCCGGACAGCGCCGCGACCGCCGTTATTTTTTGTAACATAATGGACCAGCTTTTTAATATCCGCCGAAGCATTGGCCACCGCGACCGCGAATCCCGCCCTCTTTAGAATGACAGCATCCGGCAGGTCATCACCGATAAAACAAACCTCAGCGTCAACAACCTTGAATTTCTTGAGCATCTCCTCGTAGGCCCCGATCTTGGGGTACGCATCAAGATAAACCGCATCGATCTTCAGATCGTCTGTCCGCGCCTTGACCGCCCGGCAACTGCGAGCGGAGATAACGGCTGTCAGAAAACCGGCTTTGCGCGCCCGGTTGATCCCGCAACCGTCCTGGACATCAAAAAATTTCAATTCCCGCCCTGTCCCATCATAAACAATACAGCCGTCCGTCAGGACGCCGTCGACATCCATGGCAATCACCTTGATGTTCTTGAGTTTTTTCATCATCTCGCCAGCCCTGCTTTCAGAAGATCCTGGACATCCAAAAGGCCAACCAAAGAGCCCTTGGCATCCACCACCGGCAACTCATCGACTTTCTTAGACATCAACAAGTCGAACGCTTCCGCCGCCAAACGGCTCTCAACAATTGTTAAAGGATGACGGGTCATTACTTCGCAAACCTCGCGATTAAGAACCTGCGTATCATCTTCAATGTGCCGGCGCAAGTCGCCATCCGTAAAAATGCCGACAAATTTCTTCTTTTTATCCATGACGCAAGCGGAACCACACCGTGCCTGGGTGATCGATAGCAATACATCTTTTACCAACATTGTTTCAGGAACACGGGAAAAGTTATTTCCTTTGCGCATAATATCCCCGACCGTCAACAATAAGCGTCGACCTAAATTTCCGCCGGGATGAAAAAATGCAAAATCCTCACGCTTGAAATTCTTACGCTCAATCAAGCACGCCGCCAAAGCATCCCCCATCGCCAGCGTCGCCGTCGTTGATGCCATCGGTGCCAACCCCAAAGGACATCCTTCCTGTTTGACACCGACATCCAAAACCAGATCACAATGCCTGGCCAGCGAAGATTTCAAAGCGCCTGTCATCGCTACCGTCCGACATCCGATCTTCTTAAGCAGCGGCAGCAAACGCACCGTTTCCTCAGTCTCACCGCTGGAAGAAATTAAGATCACCACATCCGCCCGGGTGACCTGCCCGAGGTCTCCATGGACAGCTTCAGCG
>PEAR01000049.1 GCA_002753745.1 Candidatus Omnitrophota bacterium
CTTAATGATCGGGACCCCCGCCAGAACCGCTGTCTCAAAATAAATGCTGCGGCCGGACACATGCGCCAGGTTGAACAATTCCTGGCCGTAATTGGAAATTACAGCTTTATTGGCAGTGACGACATGCTTACCGTTCTGCAGAGCTCCCTTGATGATCTCAAGAGCCGGATGATGCCCGCCGATCAGCTCAACGACCACATTGATCTCTGGATCGTTCAATAACTCATTAAAATCTTTTGTAACAGAAACCTTACCCAGCGACTTCACAAAAGCCGCATCATAACGAATGTCACAAATCGTTTTTAAACAAAGATCGACGCCGAACTTCTTTTGGACAAAGGAACGGCGGGTAGTGATCAACTTCGCCACCCCCCGCCCGACAGTCCCCAAACCGATTAAACCGATCACCACTCGTTTCATTTTATATCACCGTTCAAATTGTATTTTTCTATCTTCTCCAGCATCTCGACCGCCAGCGGCGTCAAATTCTGAAATTGAAGATTGTTCTGATAGATCAGTCCTTTTACTTTCTCTGAAATATGGAGGATCCGGCCTTCAAGATAAAGGGTGTCGACAATAAACGGCGCGCGCAATTCAATGGAAACAAGATCACCGGCTGTGAATGCCACAGTCGAAGTGAAACACATGCCCCCCTTGGAAATGTTCTCGATCTGGGAGATCTCAAACTTGATTGAGGGATTATCTTTTAAGAAGAACCGGAGAATATAGTTCTTATTGATCCGGATCGACTGCCGGCGTTCAATGCCAACAGGCTCTTTTTTCTGCGGTTCTTGCGGCATAATCACCTCGTGATAGAAAAAATCGGGACGGTGAGATTCGAACCCACGACCTCTTGAACCCCATTCAAGTGCGCTAATCCAGCTGCGCTACGTCCCGGAAAATATCAAAGTGGCGGGTATTATACAAAAATAGTGATGGAATGGAAATAAAAATAAATAAATCGTTAAATTAAGAGCTGCCGAACTTTTAAGAACTACGAATTCTTACTACTGCTGGAAAGTGCTCCTTACCTTAATCTGGGAATTATCAGCCAACGTAATAAGCAAGACCACGTCCCAGGAAACTTTTCCGAATGACAATCCCATGACCTGTCCCTTGTCAGCATCCAGCCTTATCAGCATCGGCAACTTCTGATCCACATCAAGAGCCCATTTTACCGGCTCTGCGTTAGCATCATTTAATTTCAGGTCAAAGAATTTAATAACCCCCAGAAAACTCTTCTTTAAACTGACTGATACTGATGGAGCAGCAGCGCTGCTAACGATCTCGGCAGCTGGTGCCGATTTTGTATCAGAAACAACATTCTGGTTTTTCTCTGCAGCAATGTCATTGTTGGCCGGGGAATTAACAGCCGGCGGAGCGCCCTGGTTATCCGGCACGGTTAACGCAGGATCAACGGGCTTGATATCTGCTATCGATACAGGTACCTCAGCAGGTAACGGCTGCTCTTTGGCTGAAGACGTTTTCTCATTGATTTTTGTGTCAGACACTTTATTTATCTGATTGCTGCCGTAAATCGATTGAGCGTATACTCGAGGAACCGGCTGAACGACAGGGATGCTATTAACGGCATTTGACGGAATAACATGCTGGGCACTTTGATATTGCGGGACATTTTGATCCTGCTGCACATTTTGATCCTGCTGCACATGTTGATATTGCTGAGCATTTGAAACCTGCTCTGAAACGGGAACGGCCGCCAACGGACTGGTTACGGCAGGCTGAGACGAAGGTGTCTGAGCATTTTGCTCAACAGCTTTCGAAGATGCCGCCGGTGCGGGAGAAGAAAGGTTTCGATAGGAAACATTTGTAGAAACAGCGGGCTGTTTTGCGTCATTGCCGGTCGAGGAAGATGTTGATGCTCCCCCGCCTTGATTCGGTGAAGAAGCCTGGGATGAAGACCCTGACGAAGCCGAAGAAGAAGACGAAGACGATGCGTAACTGCCATTACCATAATTACCTGAACTCGCCACACTGGACGAAGGAGATAAAATGGTAAATGACCCATCAACGTTTGCCGCTGACAGCTCCCCGGCTGTATCTGTATGAAAAACAACTTTGGAAAGGTGTACGGATGACTCTGTGTTAGGATTACCAATGGCCGTAAACCTCAAATTCGCAAAAACACCACTGGTGAGAGTCAATGGCATAGCGCCGTACAACCCGATCTTCACCATGCCTGGCTGCGTCACATTCGCCACAAAGCCAAAATTCGGCACCCCTTGAGAAATGTCCCCTGTGGTTAACCTTAAGGCAGAAGGGTCATACTGCAACCATACATCAGCGGCATAATAAACACCCGTGCGACTGCCCGAGAATGAAGCCGTAACATTTGCCGATTCACCTTTCCTTGCGGAAGCATTGGAAACAGCAGCATTAAAACCCCAGACAGTCGATACTTGACAAAGAAGCACACTCACAACAAGAACATAGATGTTTTTATTCATAAACCCCTTCCTTATCCTGCACATCACCAAACCCGCCTGTTACCGTAAATCAGCCGGAAACTTCAAATCCGGGTTAACAGCTTTGCGCGCGATCCAGGCAGCGTCCGACATCGATATTTCAGGCTCACTGCTTACATGCGCCCTTTTAAGCTGCTCGGCCGTTGGGTTGTATGAACTTACAGATATCTGCGCCGCGATTGCTGCATCTCCTGCATCAAGACCGGGAGAATTATTAAGCTCGCCGAACATCGCAAAGCTAACAGATATCGTATGTGAAACCGTCACATTCGTAAAGGTATATTGACCATTTGTCAATACAGCCTGTTTTCCATCAACAAGGACACTGTAAACACCGTAGCCATTATTAGGTGAAACCGTAAAGGTCTGACTGCCGTTCAAATTGACACTTACCGAGCCAGAAGGTGAAATGACCCCCCCCTCATCAGCCGAAGCCGTGATCAAACTCGTCGACTGTTTATAATTCGCAACGATCACGTGCCCGGCCGCTACGTTGCTGAACGTATACGAAGACAAGGCACCCTGTGCAACACCATCAACCACAACCTGATCCAGGACATAGCCCGGATTCGCGCCCATGGTGAACGTCTGGCTGGCACCATAACTCACGCCGACAGCGCCCGCGGGACTGATACTGCCGCCAACACTTGCCGAAGCGGCAATTGCAGCCTGGATCTTGATCGAACGGTCACTGACTGCCGCAGCATCAACCGTTGTGTTTGTACGCAAGTTGGCTGTATTGAAGCTTATCTGGGTCATCGCCCCTGATTTCGGCGTACCGACAACAGTAAACCTGCAAACAGCCAATGTTGTATTCGAACTCTTGACAGTATTTGAACTGTAGAGCGCGAGCTTGATCAGTTTTTCAGACGCTGAAACATTAACTGCGATATTTAATCCCGCCGTGCCTTGAGTTACATTATCTGAAGTAAGCTCAAGCACTGAAGGATCGTAGGTCAGCCAAACGTCAGCCGCGTTATAATAATCCGGGATCGCATTTCGTAATGCGATCTCAACATTGAGCGAATCGCCGAGTTTCGCTGAATCAACGCTAACCAGCGACACCGCAAGGGGCAATCTTTTAAAGGTTACGTTGATCTCATGATTGACAGTTACATTGTTAAATGCGTAGATATTGCTTTCAGGTAATGAAGCAGCCGCCCCATCTACCATGATTTGATCAACCATGAACCCGTCATCGGCAACGATCGTATACTGCTGGTTGGCGCCGTAATTGATCGTTGTTGTGCCGCTCGGATTAATAGCGCCATTGGCGCCGGCTGTCGCCGTGATCGAGCGGGTCTGCAACGTAAACGCCGCAGAAATACTATGATTAGCCTTTACACTCGTAAAGATATACTGACCATTAGTCAAAGTGGCAACAACGCCGTCAACCAGCACCGTTCCCAGATTGTAGCCTTCTTTGGGTGCTATGGAATACGTTTGATTTGAACCATAATTCAGTGTTGTAACGCCGGCAGGCGCTATGGTGCCGCCATCGGTCGCGCTGGCCGTGATCGTTTCTGTCTGCAGCGTAAATTCTGCCGCAATCGTATGATCGGCAATGACCTTATCAAATACATACCGGCCATGGGCCAAAGAAACCGCCTTACCGTCGACACGTACCACCGCAATGCTATACCCTTCATTCGGGGTGATTTGATACGTTTGACTGGCGCCATAGCCAAGTGTTGTGGCACCCAGAGGTGATATGGAACCACCGTCAGTCTCACTAGCCGTGATCGTCCTCGTCTGCAACGTAAACGAGGCAGAAATCGTATGATTTACCGTTACATCAGTGAAGATATATTGACCATTAGTCAGGGAAGCAACCGCACCATCAACCAGCACCGTTCCCAGGCTATAGCCTTCTGTAGGTGTAACACTATAAGTTTGGTTCGAGCCGTAACCCAGCGTTGTGACGCCAAGAGGTGATACTGAGCCGCCATCGGTGGCGCTGGCCGTGATCGTCCGCATCTGCAGTGTAAAATCAGCCGAGATCGTATGATCTTTAATAACATTCTCAAAGAAATACTGGCCGTTTGCCGTAGAAACAGCATTGCCGTCAACACGTACTACCGCGATGCTGTACCCTTCTTTTGGAGTAATTTGATACATTTGACTGGCGCCGTAACCAAGCGTCGTGGTGCCGGCAGGCGTGATCGTCCCGTTAGAACCAGCCGTGGCTACGATCGAGCGTGTTTGGAGCGAGAACTCGGCTGAAATGCTGTGATTGAGAATAACGTTGTTAAAAACATACTGTCCGTTAGCCGCATCCACAACATTCCCGTCAACAAGGACCTTAACCGTGTTATACCCGGTACCAGGCGTAATCGCATACGTCTGATTACTGCCATAATTCAGTGTTGTCGTACCACTGGGCGTGATCGTTCCATTAACACCAGCCGCAGCCGTGATCTGACGCGTCTGCAGGGTAAAATCAGCGGCGATGGTGTGATTGGCAACAATATTGCTGAACACATACGTGCCGTCCGAAGCATCTACAATATTACCGTCGACACGCACCGCGACCATGCTGTAACCGGTCTTCGCGGTGATGTTATATGTTTGATTAGCGCCATAGCCGAACGATGTTGTCCCGGCAGGCGTGATAGTCCCGCCATTACCCGCCAGTGCTGTAATAGAACGGGTCTGCAGAGAGAAATCTGCCGAGATGGTGTGATTAGCTGTAATTCCTTTGAAAACAAACTGACCATTCGTCAATGTAACAGCTAATCCATCTACCAGAACCGATCCAGTACTGTATCCATTATTAGGCGTTATTGTATACGCTTGATCCGTACCATAATTCAGGGTCGTGACACCATTAGGTGAAATTGTTCCACCATTACCAGCCGTTGCCGTGATCGAACGAGTCTGCAGTTTAAACGTAGCCGAAATCGTATGATCAGCTTTTACATTAGTGAACGTGTGACTGCCGGCCGGATAAGCTTCAGGCACATTATCAATGAACAATTGGTCAAGAGAATAGCCTTCTTTGGGTGTAATAACAAAAGACTGACTGCCGTTATAATTTACTGTTACTGTCCCGCTGGGCGTGATTGTTCCTTCAACACCCGCCGAAGCCGTGATCGCATACGTCTTTAGTGTAAATATCGCACTGATCGTGTGATCCGCAATAATGTTCGTAAGAGTATACTGATTGTTGGCACTTAATGTCAGCTCTGTGCTGCCATCCATGACCTTGGTGGTGTCATATCCGGTATTCGGCGTTACCGTAAATGACAGGTTTGATCCATAAGCAACCGTCCCCGACCCGATCAAGGCAATGATACCGCTATTCACCGGGCTAACCGTCCCGACAGAAACAGTACGTGTCTGCTGGGCAAAGGTGACATTGATCGCATGGTTTGACGTAACATTTACAAATGAATATTGACTGCTCAATGCCTGGGCAATGCCGTCCACCGTCACGCTACTCAAATTATACCCGGTGTTAACGGAAATGCTGTACTGTTGGCCAGCGCCATAGTTCAACGTTGTAACACCGCTGGGTGTGATCGTCCCGCCAGTTCCAGCAGTAGCAGAAATCGTTTGTGTCTTTTGTATGAACGAGACAGCGAAGGTATGATTGACCGTAACATTAGTAAATGTATATTGACCACTCAAGGAAGCAACCGCTCCATCAACCAAAACCTGACCGATGTCATACCCCGGATTTGGCCAAAGAATAAACGTCTGACTACCGCCATAAGCAACGCTCACAGCACCGCTTGGGTGGATCATCCCGCCGGCTCCAGAACTGGCTGTGATCGTCTGCTTCAACTGTGTGAACGTGGCATTAATCGAATGATTCGAGGTAATATTACTGAATGTATAACTGCTGACGGGTGATGACAACAGGTTGCCGTCTATAGAAACCGTGTCAAGCGAATACCCCGTATTCGCCGTCATTGTATATGTCTGGGTTCCGCCATAATTAAGTGTGGTTATCCCCACTGGCGATATCGACCCACCGTTACCCGCAGATGCGACAACCGAGTATGTCTGCATCGAGAAATCGGCTGATATCGTGTGATTTGCCGTTACATTAGTAAAGGCGTACTGATTGTTCGTCAACGTCACGACAGATCCGTCAACAAGAACGGCCGCAATGTTATACCCGGTATTCGGGGTTATGGTATATATCTGACCAGCCTGGTAAGCAACCGTTGTGTTGCCGCTGGGACTGATCGACCCGCCTGTACCAGCTGACGCAACCAACGTATATGTTGAATCACGCAGCGAATGAACGAATGTGGCAGAGAACGTATGATCGGCCGTGTTATTAGTGAAGGTGTACGTGCCATTGGTCAAGGATACCGGATTACCATCAGCCAGTACCGTCCCGAGATCGTAAACACTGTCAGGAGTCACTGTCAGTGTCAGATCAGCACCATAATTAACCGTGAATGACACGGGCTTTTTGGAAGTAACAATCGTGGCGTTGGCAACGATCGTTCCGCCCGCACCAGCCGTGACCGTGATCGTCTGGGTTTTCTGTACAAAGGAAACATTGATCGCATGATCAGCAGTAACATTTGTAAACGAATACTGGCCATTACTCAAAGATGCGCTTGCTCCATCAACAACAACTTGATCAACATTAAATCCCTGATTTGGCGTAACAGTGAAGACCTGACTCGCGCCATCGGTCACGCTTACGGCACCGCCGGGGCTGATCGACCCGCCGGCACCGGCACTTGCTGTAATTGTATGATTTGATGACAGGATCGCAAATGTTCCATTGGAAACAGACGCCGCTGAATCATCGGTCGTATAGGTAGAAAATACAACACGGGCAGGTTCCAGCTGAACAGCTGTAGACGTTTGCGCCGTTGCTAAAACTTTAAAATTTAAATTTGCCAATGTGCCGCTGCTGATAGACAACGGAGAAAGACCATAGAAACCGATCTTGACTCTGTTAAAAACCATCCCGTTAGCATCCGTATCCTGTTCAATAAACGAGTAAAACATCAACCCCGGCAAATTCCCCTGGGTAATATCCGTAGCGGTCAGTTGTAAAACAGCAGGATCATATCTAAGCCAGACTTCTGCGGATGTATATGTCCCTGTCGCTGCACCGGCGAAATTAACGCTGACACTGGCATTATCACCAACCTTGGCCGAAGCATTTGTAACCCCCAGCGTGAATGACCAGGCCGATGTCTGCCAACAGAGCAGGAAGCTGACCGCCAACATGAATATGATTTTTCTCATAGCAACATCTCCCTTTTGTCGTTACATCTGCTCGATCGGCAACAGCGCTTTGGTAAAATATTTATTAAATATATTGGTTGCACCTCTAACATTAACACCTACCGATAGATCTTTGTCAACAATAGCCCTCATTATTTGTTCTTTTGTTGCTGAACATTTACCCGCAACAAACGGCACCGCGGAACAAGCACCCGCAGGCGCGGACAAACCCACATCGTTTATGTCAACTTTTCCATCACCATTCAGATCACCATTCGCAGCGATACGCAAAGCGAGAGCAAAGTCCTTCATATCAATGACCCCGTCGCTGTTCACATCACCGTACATGATCGCCGCATTAACGGTCATCGCCACGGCCTCAGTGGCCGTAGAAAAGCCGTTATAAACAGAGAAGGTAACATTCGAGACACCAACCTGATCTGCCTTGGGGGTCCAATCGAAAACCTTTGTTGATGAATTAAAGGTAGCTCCAACAGGCAAAGCCGACGATGAAAAAGTTAACGGGTAGCTGTTAGGATCTGTCGCGTAGACATTAAACGTTGTTGATTTTCCGACAGTAAGTTGTTTGCTGCCGATCAGTGATAGGACAGGTGCAGGGACATCAGTGCTGGCCAGGACAAACTGCGTCGAACTCAAATTATTGATGGTGTTTTCATCTGACATAACATTAGTCAAAGAAATAATATCATTGAAATTTGCCGGCGCCGGCTTTATGACAGTGAACGTCGCCCTGGCAACTTCCAGATTGGATCCATCAGCTCTAAGCGAATCGATCGAATACATGCCGGCGATCGTTAAGCCGGGCGTATTGTTATTGCTCAGAACAATCCATTGATGTCCGTTGGATTTTTGCCCGTCAGCAGTAGTAGCATCACCACCGGTTAATGAATCAAGATGCAGAATAGATGGATCATACCCCAGACTGAACTGTAACGCGATAACCGGCTGCGTATTAACAGCATCGATAGAGATTGTGAACGACTGCCCGGGCGCGGCTGTAACTTTTGGATAAGACGGAGAAAGAAAAGCTGACTGAATGGCATACCCGGTATCGGCAGCATTAGCCAATGATGCTGAGAAAAACGGACACATTATTAGTGAAAGCAACCCGATGAGCCGCATGAAGTGGATATCGCCGAATATCTTCATAATTTAGCCTCCAGTTTACTCCAACACTATCCCCTAAAAAAGTATACACGGTATAAACGGGATAAACCAACTGGAGGGATAAAAAATATTTACATGTTTTAAAAATACAGTTGCGCAGATTAATCGTATTTCAGATGCATAAAAATGCTCATCGTCGGGGAAATATGGTTATACTGAAGAAATGCAGAATCGAACGGAAGCTTTTATAGCGCCGGGAAAACGTTTTCTTAAATTTAGCAAAAAAAATATTAATTCGTCAGTTTAAACCCAAAGTCTTGCGGGCGATCGCCATGGCATCCGCAGTGTCAACCGTGTTATCACCGTTAATATCCGCTTTTGGGTTGTACCCATGCCCCGCTTCCTTGAGCGTCAGGGCGGCATCGTACAGGGTTACAGTTCCGTTAGCTGAAACATCACCTAAAGCATCAAGGCGAGAACATAAAGACATCGTTTCTGTTGATCCCTGATCCTGGGCAGAAGATTGTTGCCAATCATGCAAGTTATAGGTATTCCATCGATTTCTGACCGCGAAAGGAGCATTGGGACGACAATACCGATTGTAACTATAAACACCAAATCCGCTGGTATCCCCCACGATGCTGTTATAGTTTACGACAGAATCGAATTTAGCAAGCGTTTCAAACTTGTTCCCGGAAACAATATTTCCATGCACTGTTCCAGCCGTAACACCGCTGCTGTTTTCCATAATAAAGAAAGCCCAGCGTCTGGATCCATAAACGGAATTATTCCGGATCGTGTTATTACTGCCGGTATGGACATAAATCCCTAAATAGGCATCGTCAACAGTATTGCCAATCACCGTATACCCATGGGCATAATCATCAAGATAGATCCCTGCTGCCTCTGGCAAGCCATCAGTTGTGCCATCATAGTTACCAAATGAATGCGTAACCTTATTATTTCGAATGATGCTCGTGAAATCAGGATGACTGGATCCAGTGGTCGTATAAATACCGCCGCAATCGCCTAAAATCAGGCAAGATTGATCAATCGTATTATCTTCCACCACCGTCATATCACCGGTATATCCGATGCCGTCATAACCGCTATTGGTGATTCTGTTGCCACTGATTTTAAGTCTTGAACCGCTGGCAGAGATCCCTCCCCATGATGATTTTGGACTAATACCGACATTACCGGCATTGCTGATCGTATTATTTAGAATAGCGATATTATTTGCAGCGCCAAAGCCGCCAAGACCGGTGGAAAGGGTACTGTTGATTGTATTCTGCTGAATTATTGAATCAGTGATGGATATATAATTAATTCCGATCAAACCACCGGAAACATCAAGCCCTTTTAACTGCACGTCAGCAGCATTCAAAACATCAATATCATCTTTATTCGCGTTCTGTATCGTCAATTCCTGAATAGAAATATAACTCTTTCCATTAACAAGAAAACAATTGTTGCGCGTAGAAAGTTCTATCGAATGACGCCCGGGATCATCACCGGTTTCTGTCCAAAGATAAAGTTTGCCGGTAAGAGCATCGTAAAACCATTCCCCGGGAGAATCCAGCATGGATAATTTATTCTGAAAATAAAAACCGAATTTCGCCGGCATGATCTGGGTCGCATTAAAAACATTGCCGTTCAATGTAATTTTATGAGTCAACGGATCATACGCGGTCGCAATCGTTGTGCTGAGATTCCATGGCACAGCTTTTGTAATAACTGTCGCGCCAATGATTTGATCGGCAGTAAGGGTCAAACCTGCGTCAATGATCGAGGATGTGTCTGCGGCATTGTCTGTCGCCAATAAATAGCCTTTTTCAGGATAATGGGCCAGGTCATAAAACTTGCCGTCAACGTAAAGCTGTGATGGCGCTGTGGGCAGCAAACCGACATTCGCAACATAAATATTGTCCTTATATACCGTCCAACCGGTCACGGAATCCGCCCCGCTAACCGTGACTGTTTCACCAGAAAACGGCCTGAACGTCACCGGCATATCGATCGTGCCTGAATTGCTGATCGTGACCATCTCCCGGTAGGTTCCTTGACGGATATTGCAGGTATCCCCGGCTTGGGCGACTTTTGAACACTTTTGAATCGTCCGAAATGGTTCATTAAATGTTCCCGAGAACGTGTCATCCCCGTCCCTTGCAGAAACATAATAATCTGTCGCGGAAACCGGTGCTACCGACGGAGCTGAGAGCGACGGCCCTTGCTGGTACAGAGCATTGATCTCCGCGGCCGAAAGAGCCCGGGAATAAAGGGCCGCATCGTCCACTTGACCGGGAAAGTACTGGCTGGGTCCTGCGGCATTACTACTTGACGAAAAACCGATCTTCAGCTTATTGGCATCGCAATAATTATTTCCTGAAAGAATTCCCAAAGACACAGGCGAAAAAGGCGTTGACCCAACCAAAGCCCCGTTTAAATATAAAGATATAACCGAATTCTTCATATCCCTGACAAAAGCGGCATGATACCAGACATTCGCCGAAAGAACATTGGACGTCTGCGTTTGATAATTGTTATTGCTGTAAACCGAACCTGTCAACCTTGCCCCGTTAACCCACATGCCACCGCAAAAAGGATGAGACAACGCAATAACAAAATTCGTATCATTACCGAAAAGACCGGCCCTGGATGTTGAGGAATTCAGCTTGAACCAGATAGAAAATGTTTTGTCCGAATTATAAGCAGTACTATGCATATCTACATGGTTATCAATGCCATTCAAACTCAAACAGTTGCCGCCAAGACACCCTGAAGCCCAGGCCGCGGCCACATTAGTGCCCTTAAGTGTGCCGACATTATTATTCCCTGTCGCATCATGAACAATACTTCCCTGCCCCTCATCAAAGGCCCAATAACCCGTCAAACCGGATGCAAGATCTGCCCGGGCCAAAGACACAGCCCCCAGCATTAGCGATCCCGTCAACAAAAGCATCCTCATCATCACGTTTTTCATAATCCCAGCGCTTTCCTGCCAATCGCGGTTGCGTCGGCAGCATTGACCGTATTATCCCCGTTAATATCCGCCCGCATGCGTTGTTCGGTCGACAAACCACCGCGCAGGGTTAACACGGCATCGTACATGGTTACAGTTCCGTTTCCGGAGACATCTCCGTTTCCGAGGATCCCCGAAAACGACTTTGCCGCCACAGTGATGATGACATCCTTGTAAACTGTCGGTGATAAATTATCCGTCACACCAAAACGTACCGTATACGTACCGGCCTGGCCGACAGCCGGGGTCCAGGAGAACAGTCTTGAACCGGCATTGTATGTTGCCCCGGATGGCAATGTCCCGGCAGAATAAGTAATAACATCAGCGGCATCAGGATCATAGGCGCTTGAATAAAATACTAATTTACTCCCTTCCACCACTGTCTGGGTGTCGGAACAGATAAAATATGGCATACGATTCGCGTGGGTGACGGTAATACTGATCGTTTCCGCGGTAAAACGGCTGCCGCTACTGGCAATAAATGTTACGGGATAAACACCAGCCGTTTTATACCCCGGCGACCAAGAGAAAACATTACTGATCATCATGGCGCCTGCCGGGTAGCCAACGGGTATATAGGAAATATCCCCGCCTTGTGAATCAGCTGCCTCCAGCGCAAAGGTGAGCAATGAAGTCTCTGCTACTGACTTGTCGCCGATATGCGTTAACGACACGCTCGACGAAGGGTCGGTGACAATAACATTAACTTCTGCCGTATTAGACGAGCTTAGGGCGTCGGCAGCCTGAAAGGAAAAACTATCCCAACCGGAGAAATCCGTATCAGGCTGGTATTTCATGTTAGGCGGTGTTCCCGACAGGGTCCCGTGATACGGTCCCGCGGTGACTGCATACGTCAGCGCATCGCCATCAGCGTCATTGGCGTTTAAACGCAGATTGATCGATGATCCATTCTTTTGAACCTGAAAGGCCTGTCCGGTAGCCACTGGGGGCATATTAACCGCCTTAACCGTAATATTAACGGTCGCAGGATAAGCTGTTAATACCCCGTCAGTTACCGTAAACTGAAAACTATCATTCAGGGCATTCACATTCAGATACACCAGATGTGGGGCGACACCGGACAATGTCCCGTATTTTGGTGGCGTTGTTAGCATATAGGTTAAGGGCGCGCCGTTGGCGCCCGAGGCTGTCAAATTAATGTCTGCCCTGCCGCGAATGCCGCAGAGGACCGTCTGAGGATTTGCGATAAGGCTATTAGCCGCCTGAACATAAACAGCCTGAACGGTCGTCGGTCTAGTTAACGCCAGTTGCAAGGTGGTTTTACCTTCCTCACGATTTAGCCCGTTAACTTTCCATTGCTTGAAAATATACGTTGTATTTCCCACAACAGACTTTTGCGGTGCTGCCAGCGTCACCATAGAAGCGCTTACTAAAGGATCCGTCAACAAAGGAGTGACGGCAGTCTGCGATATAGGCGAAATAATTTGTAAAGGGACACCAACAGGATCTGACTGGAGCGTCAAAACATACTTCTGACTTGTTGGCGCGAAAGAAACATTTAACGTGTGGTCAGCAACCACATTATAGAACGTAAATGACGAGGCTGGCGTCTGCGCTAAACCATCGACCATTACTGCAGAAACAGCATATCCAGGATCAGGAATAAATTCCACGGTCTCATTGGCCCCCTGCCCAACCGCTTCGTGAGCCGCACCCTCGATGTGACCATGAGTCCCGGCGCTTAAGCTGATTGTGTGCAGCAGATTTGAAGGATTCATCCCGTCTGCATCCACCAGGACCGGATCAAGGCCGGGCTTTACCCGATATACAGCGCCGCTGGCCCGGGCTAAAAAAGTTATCTGCCCCAGTCCGGGAATAGTAACAGTAACGTTACGATCTGCACCGCCGGCTGCCCAGGCACACACCAGCCACTCTTCAACGCCTTGAAGTTGACGGGCCACAACTCGCGCTGAAATATCCCCGGTTGGAAACTCATAAGCCGGCAAATCTGTCTGCCAGATATGCGGAGCAGGCCCGGGTAAAAGATCTCCGTGACGTAAATAATCCTCCAAATAGGTAAACAGACCATGCACATGCGCCAAATCCATGATCTGTCGGACCCATGAGGGCGCTGTCAAATATTGTGATCCGGTCATTCCGCCGGAATTTGGATTTGATCCATGATTAGGTTGTGAAAAATATCCGGCCACCCCCCCAAGCATTCCTGTCGCATAGGCAGTTTTTAGAAACCCCATATATCGATCATCGTCAGAAAAAGGCCTGTTGGTCATGGCACGCAAGGCAGTCTTGAGCTGTCCCGATGTCATGCCAGACACATAACCCTGATTTAATAAAGTGAGCGTGTCACCCGACTTTGGCAGGGCATTGGCTGCGACGAGCAAATCTTTATACAATAACCAGCCGCCCATCGGATCATCAGCATATTTTCGATCATCAATAAAAAACAGGATAGAATCAAGATTCTCCTCTCCAGGCGCAGGCCAGCCTCCGCAAAACCATTCATAGGCTAGGGAATATTGACTGCCAAACGTTAACGGATACGTTTTTTCACCCAGCACCTTGGTCAAGACATCCTGCCCACCGGGAAGCCCCCGGTTGAAAACCCAGGGTCCATCGTTCTTCACCTCCCCGCCAAAATAAGCCTGCCCGCTCGGAACCGAAGACAATGATTTCATGTCCTTGAAATCATATCCCCAACGCAAGTTTTCCGGCGACATATTCCGATAACCGCTAACATTCACATAATAAATATAGGCCGTATCAGCGCCGGAAGCTGCCAGGATCTGGTCGGTAATAATCTGGTCAAGATGGGCCTTTTTCTTCGAGATATATGAAAACCAGTCCTGGCTCCCCTTGTCTGCCATCACAACGGCATCATGCGTCCAATATTTTGAGCCAAACCCCTCCACTGAAAGGCCGTATTCGGCATCATTTTGAATAAGATCAATAGGTATCTTTGCTCTTAAATTGCTTACTAAAACAGCATCCTTTGCCCCGGCCATTTTGTATGAGAGATCCGGCATGGTCGGACTAAAAACCCAGTTCTTGCCGGGATCAACAAAACGAACACCATTCTCGTCATACGTCCATGTTTCCGGGGGCAGCGTAGGCAAGAAAGCGCTGTCCAGCAAAGGCCGTAACAAACGCGTTGAAATGCGGTATTTCCCGGGGTTATTCCGGGCAAGATTTATCAACTTGTACGAATCCCCATAAGTATTTTCAATGTCATTAAGGATAATCTCCAGGGCATACCCCCAACGATCAGCCATCTCGAGATTCATGTCATAGTTAATAGGAAAAGACCAGCGTGTCAACGGCAATAACGTATGGCCGGTGCGAAAATGCGGGGGTGTGGCTTCTTTTAAGAATTGGTCCGGCGTCTTGCCGATCATGATCGAAATTATCTTTGACGTCGTGAATAGTCCGTCGCTGACCGTAAATATTATATCCCGAGAAAAACCCAATTGAGTCAAAGCGGGGGTCCAGCTGAATGTTTTGGTCGCTGACGTAAATACCGCTCCCAGAGGAAGATTTTCAGCAGAATAGGAAAGTGTCCGGTTATTGGGATTAGTTGCTGAAACAGAAAACGTTAATAACTTCCCTGGGGTTGATATTTTTTCAGGGATCTCGCTAAAGACCGGCGCTGACGCGGCAAAAGTCTCATGCGAAATTAAAAGAATTATCCCTAAGAAATAAAATTTTTTTAATACATTCATCAGTGCCTCACTAGTTTAACCCCAACGCT
>PEAR01000050.1 GCA_002753745.1 Candidatus Omnitrophota bacterium
AGCGTTTTGCCTGCCTTGTTTTGGCGTTGGTTTTTACTGTCCAGAGCGTCACCTCCGGTTATTCCCAGGAAATATTAATTAAAAATAATGCCCTAAACCTGCCGCAACCCGGGGCAATGGTCGCTTTAAGCCCGGCCTTCAATCCGCCCGTTTTTAAAGGCATTACACTTCACCCTGAAGATCCGTTCAAGTTTGATTTTATTTTGGATAAAGGCTCTGCCTTTATCCAAAATAACCCTGAGCGAGCCCCGCAGGGGCGAGTCGAAGGGTTTCCTTCTAATGAATACCTTACGCCAACCTCTCAACCATCGAATGCGAGAGCGACCCAGGGCTCAACCGAATCGACGACCACCGAGGAAACATCCCGTCGTCTGGTCAAATATTTTCTCTCCTCGGTAACTACTCCAGAAAAAGACATGTGGGTCAACTTAAGCCCGTATGAGAAAGACCGCATTATTCCCGACGAATTCGGCCAAACAGATATGGGTCGTGACCTCCTGGCCCAGGATTACATGCTTAAACAGATCACAGCCTCGTTAATCTATCCCGAGGGTGAGACCGGCAAAATATTCTGGGCCAAAGTCTATAAAGCCGCTTACGCTAAATACGGAACTACAGACATACCTGTCGACACCTTTAATAAAGTCTGGATCGTCCCCGAATATGCCAAAGTCTATGAGCACGGCAATACCGCTTTTGTGGTAAAAGCCAGAATGAAAGTCATGCTGGAAACCGACTATTTAGCGACGTCTAGCAATGCGCTGCCTACCGGGGGACATGTCGCCCCGCCAGCGGATCAAGGTGAGCGGGGCGCCGTGTCCCCCAGCCGGTTGCCAACCTCTCAACCAATGAATGCGAGAGCGACCCAGGGCTCCACCTCAACGCCGACCCCCGATGCTCTCGATGATCCCAGCACCATCGCCAGACAAGTCCTCCGCGACATCGTCATCCCTCAACTCGAAAAAGAAGTCAATGAAGGCCAGAATTTCGCCTCGCTGCGCCAGGCTTATTATTCACTAATCCTGGCCATTTGGTTTAAGAAGCACATGAAAGACAGCCTCCTCGGCCGCAAATACGTCGATCAAAACAAAATCCAAGGAATTGAAAGAACGCATCAACCTCAACCTCTGCCTACCGGGGGACATGTCGCCTCGCCAGCGGATCAAGGAGAGCGGGGCGCCGTGTCCCCCAGCCGGTTGCCAACCTCTCAACCATCGAATGCGAAAGCACCTCAGGTCTCAACCGTACCGCCCAACCCAACATTACCCGAAGACCTCTCCCCAGAACAAATCTGGCAACAATACCTCACCGCCTTCAAACAAGGCGTCTACAACTACGTTAAGGAAGAAACCGACCCGCTGACGCAGGAAACCCTTCCCAGGAAATATTTCTCCGGCGGATTTGCCTTGCCCAAGACTCCTTTCGTCAATTATGCACAGCAAATTCACCCCGGGGACGCCTCAATGTCTGGCGACCCCTTTGGTGTGACGGTTGATGTGGGGAGTTCATCGGGGGGGCAAGAACAAAAAGCGACAGAAGATCGGATGTCATTAAACAGGGCTACCTCAGAAGATGTTGATGAGTATTTGCGTCAATTTAGTGATCGGGTGATGGCCGAAAAAGGTTATAGATCAAAATTAAGGCCAAGACATCAGGAGGGCTGGTTGTGGTTCTATAAGAAGGAATGGGTTGAGTTTAAGATAAATGAGGGTATTCAGGAGGATATATCAGATAAAGAGGTTTTTGATCTCTTCTTTAATGAAGTTTTGATGGCCCCTGAGAATGAGGTTATCAAAACAGGACGTGCCCCAAGCCCGCAAGAAGCTCAGCAGGTGAGAAAGTGTCTGGAGATTATGGAGGGTCAGTTAAGAAAATGGGGAATAACCACGGATTTATTGTCTACAAAGGTGATTTTTGTGGATGTCTTCTCTCATGAATCCGAGGGAAAGCAAACGCTGGGTCAATACTTGCCGATTAACAATATATTGGTGTTGCGTTCAGGCCAGGACAGCAAGGAGAAGCTGGCGCATGTTATTATTCATGAAATGTTCCATCGGTTGAGTGCGGGTCAGGCCGATATGTGGATTGATGAGGGGATAACGGAATATTTGACGCTAAAGACGATGATGAGCGCCGGATTGATCCATCCGTTGCCTGACGCCGCTTGGCAGGTGGATAATAATGAGCTTAAATTACTTTTGAAACATCAGTCTGTTGGGCCTGTTTCTCGATATGTCATCGACCAGGTTTTAAAAAATAGTTTTCGATTATATCATGAGGTGCCTAACGGTACGTTTACTCAAGGGGCCTCTTATCCTGTATTTGTGCTTATTACTGAATATATTGTTGAAAAAATTTTGCCAAGACTTAATGTGAGTTTTCTTGATTTTTTGAACGCTTATCGTCGAGGGAATTCTTATGGGGTTTTCCGGACAGGGGATTTGGGCAGTCATTTTGCCAAAATGGTCGAAACGATTGCTAAGGAAGATTTTATGGAGTTATGGGCAGTTCCGCTTGCTAAGGCAGCAGCCGTGCTTGATCATGTGGCTGATAATGAGTTGGGCATAGCAAAAGTGGAGCACGCGGGAACTGAAATCGTAAAAAATATGAAGGAATTGAATGAGGTAACGGCGCAGTATTTTCGTCAGATGGACAAGATTATCGAGACTGAAGAGGCGAAAGGCGGTGATCATGTTCGTCGTCAGAGGGATCTGCTGAGACAGCAATATGAAACGGATAGAAAAGATTTGGATGCAAGGTTAGAAGCGAGGTTAGCTCAATTTCATGGTTTAAGGAAGCCCATTGATGTTGAAGCAATAGGGGCGGTTTCCGCTTCGCCTGCCCAGGAGGCCAGATTCTCCGATAATTCTATGAGTCCTCAAGCGGCCGCGAATGCGTTATTCGGCGCGGAAGCAGGGGTTGGTAATCACTCGCAGAAGTCTTCCAAATATCTTGATGCGCTGGCGGTAGTTGTCCTTTCCATTGGGGCGGGCGCATTGGTTTTTTATGCAACGGAGAGCGATTCGTTGAAAAATACAACCCTGATGAATTTGTCAACGAGGCAAAAGGTTATAGGTAATGAAGTTAGTGAGCGGATGTCGGTGATCAACAAGACCAACGGCACCTATTGGACCGACGCTGTGGAGATGCAGGGTTGCGTGGTGGTGGTCGCCTTCGATCATCAGGGAAGAATGTCGGAAGCCCATATATTCAATGAAGACGCTGATATCATTGGGTCTCAGATCAAGAATTTCCTGGCGGCTACCGGCGCCAAGCCAAAGCGGGTCAGTACGTTCCATTATCACGCCGATATAGCGCCTCAGGTCGCGCAGGCACTGGCAAGTCATGGCATTGCCGTTGACGCCCATGATGTCGGTTTGGTGGGCACCCATAATTGGTATTTTGGAATTTCCCGTCAAGAGAACGGACAATGGAAAGCCCGGGTTTCAGATGCCATGTCCTGGGGCAATTTCGGGGTCACCGCGATCAGTTATGACCAAAACGGCGATATTCTTAAAGTAAAAGAAGATCATTCCATGGAAACGTTATTGGATGAGGCAGTGCTGGAATCGCCCGTTGATGCCGTATCGACAGAGGCTTTTGATCGTCCTGCAGGCGCTCGAATTCAATTATGGGATCCTGATAGGCCGTCGATGGACATAAAATCGGCGATGAACCAGATTCGAAAAATTGATATGGAGACATTCCCGAGCGACAAACGGATCGGCGATGAAGTAATCCGTAAGTATCTGACCAATAGCCAATATCGCCTGGCGCTGGCTTATGCTGATGATGGTGGTATCGTCGGCTTTGCGGCTTACAGGCCGTTTGGGTTGCAGAATGAGTTGAATCAGGGGCATTTGTATCGCATGGCTGTTCGTCAAAACAGGCAGGGCCAGGGGGATGGCGCAGGCCTTTTAAAACAGGTTATTAACGATTTGCGTCGATTGGGCAAAACGGAAGTTACGTTGACTTATAGCACAAACGCGTTGGGTTTTTATCAGAGATTCGTTGACCAAAACAAATTAAACGGATTTTCTCTAAGGCAAATTGTCGCTAATTATTATGCAATTCAGTTTCCTTCTCAAAAAACGGGAGGTATCGACCTCACTGCCAGCCGCATGAACGTAGACATTGCCGCCGACTCCGCCGCCGCGCCCATGGATCTCAAGGCCATGGAAAACATCGAGATCAACGGCCTTTACATCAAAGATATCCAAATCCATCCCATGAGCAACTTATCCCAGGTCCTGGGCCTTGCCGCGTAACGAGTGATCGAATAATATTTCAAACTATTTTTAAAATTATTTTAGTATCATCGTCGGGAGAAAGCGTTATCTCAAATAATGCCTTGACCCCTTGTTTTTGCCATTTTGGGGTGGTATAGTTTGATTAGCCGATAAAGGTAAACCCGGTGAAAGCCGGGGACACAAAGCGACAGACCTAAATCGAGCGGCAGTACCCTTGATCCGGCCCTTTTGCCTTCGTGGCGTCGGGCCTTGCCCTTCGGGGCGCGTGGTTGGGTTGTTGGGCTGCTTGATACGGTGGCTGCGTTGCCGAAGAGCGAAGTTGCGGTTAGTTCCTCATACCCGCACTTTATCGGCTCTGGAATCTTAACTCACATTTGGCCCCCGGTTGTTCAGGGGGCCGTTTCATTTATGGCCGACACATTAAACAATTGGCTTTCTTCCAAGCACCACGAATGGGAATCCCTGTGCCGTAACTGCGGGGCGTGTTGCGGCGCTTTCGAGGACCCCTGCGAGCACTTGCATATCGGCCAGGAGGGAAAAAGCACCTGTCTGGTCTACGAGCACCGTCTGGGACCCCGGAAGACCGTTTCCGGTCAATCCTTCAATTGTATCAATATTCGTCAGAAATTCGGTCAATCCTGGCCGGGGGATACCGAGTGCCCCTATCGCCGAACAATTTGATATTATATCAAATAATGTTTGAACCTTCTCCCTCCCGGGGAGGGAGAAGGTTGCTTTTCTTTTTCATTATCATTGCCAGCAAAATTGTCCCTGTGTTATAATGCCCGCCTTATGTCAAAGCAATTCATCCGTCTTTACCACAATCTGTTTTTCGATGAGATCAAACAGCATACCCTGGAATACGGGGCTTTATCGGGTATGTGTTCGAAGTGTAAAGAAATCAGCGTGAGGCTTGAGGCCGAATCCTGCCCCAAATGCGGCACGCCGTTCAAGTATATTGCTTTTCAGAATATCAGGGAGCATTTGCCCAAGATGGCCCGTTTGCTTGGCGAACGCAGCGGGATTCAATTCGTTGATTATCAGGATTTTAAAAGGATCGAGGGCGAACAGAAAGCCCGTAGTATCCTGGGATAGGAAAATATGGTAAATAAAGACCGTTTAGTAAAATTGACTCAAAAAGTATTATCTATTGATTCTCAAAATCCGCCGGGCAATGAGAAAGTTATCGGAGAATTTATTGTCAAGGATATGAAGTCGCTGGGCCTTGAGGTGCGGGTCGTTTCTTATAAGAAAGACCGGCCGAATGTGATCGCGACCATTAAAGGTTCGCTTCCGCGCAAAGAAGCTGCCCGCGAGGCGTTGTTATTGACGCCGCATACGGATGTGGTCCCGATCGGGAAAGGCTGGAAGTTCAGTCCCTTCGGTAAAGATATTGTAAGCGGCCGGATCTATGGCCGCGGCGCGTCGGACGATAAAGGCAACCTGGCCTGCGCCATGGAAGCCATGCGGTCGCTGGTGGAGGACGGGTTTCATCCCCGTAAGGATATTGTCCTGGCCGCGACAGCTGATGAGGAGACCGGCAGTCATCAGGGGATCAAGCCTTTGCTGGAAAAAGGTGTTTTACGTCCCAAACTGGCGCTGGTTTTGGATTCAGTTGATTACGACACGGTGATCGCCCAGAAAGGCTTGTTCCATTCGCGGATCAGGGTGTTCGGCAAGAAAGCCCATGGTGCGACGAACTGGCGGGGAGTCAATGCCATCGAGCAGGCGGCTCAGATCATTCGCCGGCTGAAAAAGCATGAGTTCAAGTTTAAAAAGCATGTTCTGTTAAATCATCCGACGGTTAATATCGGCACTATTGCCGGCGGAGATAAAGTCAATATGGTGGCCGACCTGTGTGAATTCTCGGTGGACCTGCGGTATATGCCGGGCATGGATCCGAAACAGATCATCAGCACGGTCAAAAAGATCGCCGCCGGTGTCACCGATAAATATGAGCTGATTATTGATGATCTTCAGCTTCCCTATGAGATCAAGGAAAGCGACCGTTACGTTAAGGCCTTCGTCGCGGCTGCTCAAAAGATGGGGGCGGCACCACGATTGAAGGGGTCCGATGGGGCGACTGTTATTTCATTCTTTCAGCATTACGGGATCGCTGCTTTTGCCACCGGTTTCGGCAAAAGCGGGACCCTCCATGCCGATGACGAGTATGCCGAGGTCAAGACCCTCTATAACGGGACCAAGGTCCTTGAGGAGTTCATCAAAGATTATGATCAAATTTAAAGTCCTGATCACATCGTTCTTTCTCGTTTCATGCGTGGCCGTTCTCCCGGCAGCCGCGGCTGATGTGCCGTTCTTCCTGGGTGAGAAGATCCATTATTCGGTCAAGCAGATGGGCATCAAGGCTGGCGACGCGGTTCTGGAGTTCAGAGGAGACGTCTACCTGGAAGGGCAGAAATATTCACTGATCATTTTTACAGCCAGGGGATTTAATTTTTATGATGAAGAGCGCATTTATGTTGATACCGTCACGTTATTACCCAAGAAAGTGATGCGGGATCTGAATATTTTCGGGATCAAAGAGAACATTCTGGAAGATTATCTTGTTTCGGATGGCTTTGTGAAAGTAACGAAAACATCCAGCGGCAAGACGACCGTTTCGACGATCAATATCACGAACACCGGCTCGGTCGACAATATTTACAGTTTCCTGTATCGCACCCGCCTGCATGAAGACATCAAAGTTGGTAAAATATTTGACCTTCATCTGCCGACCATGACGATCAAACTCGAGGGGAAGATGGAGCAGAAGTTCAATGCGGCCGGGAATACGTATCAATCGGTGATGTTCAAAAGCGTGCCGCCCAAATACACGGTCTGGTTTGATCCGGGCCCTAAAAAACTTCCGTTACGAATTTCCGGATCCCTGGGGATCGCGAATACCGTGATGGTTTTGACAGGATACGAAGCCAAATGAGCATGCCCGACAAGAATGGACATTTTGGCGCCTTTGGCGGCCGGTATGTGCCCGAAACATTGATGACGCTGCTGCTGGACCTTGAAAAAGAGTTTGCCCGCTGCTGGAAAGACCCCGCTTTTAAAAAAGAATTCCGTTTTTATCTTGAGGAATACGCCGGGCGGCCAACGCGGCTTTATTACGCCGAGCGTTTGAGCCGTCAGCTGAAATCCCTTAAGGTTTATTTAAAGAGGGAAGACCTTTTGCATACCGGGGCGCACAAAGTCAATAATACTTTGGGACAGATCCTGGTGGCCCGCCGGATGGGTAAAAAGCGGATTATTGCTGAAACCGGCGCCGGACAGCACGGGGTGGCCACGGCTACCGTTTGTGCCTTGTTCGGTCTTAAGTGTGTTGTGTACATGGGGGCGGAAGACGTCAAACGCCAGGCCCTCAATGTCGTGCGCATGCAGTTGATGGGGGCGGAGGTCATTCCGGTTGAAAGCGGCTCCAGGACGCTTAAAGATGCCATGAATGAAGCGATCCGTGATTGGGTCACGAATGTGGCCGATACCTACTATTTGATCGGCACGGTGGCCGGTCCGCATCCGTATCCCTATATGGTCCGGGAACTGCAGTCAGTCATTGGGATCGAAGCGCGCAAACAGTTTTTACAGAAAGAAAAAATGCTGCCGGATTATCTGGTGGCTTGCGTTGGCGGCGGATCGAATGCCATGGGTCTTTTTTATCCGTTCCATCGGGATAAGTCAGTTCATATTATCGGTGTTGAGGCGGCCGGGCACGGGCTTCATACGGCCGCTCATTCGGCCGCAATCTGCGCCGGAAAACCGGGTATCCTGCATGGCTGCAAAAGCGCATTGCTTCAGGATGCCAATGGCCAGGTCCTTAATGCCCATTCCGTGGCCGCTGGCCTGGATTATCCTGGCGTCGGTCCGGAACATTCCTATTTTAACGCGGCCGGTATTGCCGAATATGTAGGGGTTACTGATAAAGAGGCCATTGATGCGCTTAAACTACTTTCAAGAACGGAAGGCATCATTCCGGCGCTGGAATCAGCCCATGCCGTGGCGTACCTGCCCAAGCTGGCACGTCGGGTCAAAGGGCATAAAACCGTCATTGTTTGCCTGTCGGGCCGCGGGGATAAAGATATGAATACGATCCGGGAGGTCCTTAGGGGATGAATAGAATTGAGGCGAAATTCAACGAATTACGTGCCAAAAAAAAGAAAGCGTTCATTGCTTTTATAACGGCGGGAGCTCCATCGCTTGAGGCGACGTATAATTTGGTGCTGGCCCTGGAAAAAGCCGGGGCTGATATTATTGAGCTTGGTGTGCCATTCTCAGATCCGATGGCTGATGGCCAGACGATCCAGGAAGCGTCATTCCGTTCGCTGAAGCGCGGGACGACGCTTAAGAAGATTTTGCAGCTGGTGCGGCGTATCCGCAAGATTTCGGAAGTCCCGATCGCCTTGATGACGTATTATAATCCGGTTCATTATTTCGGGAACGAGACCTTTATTGATGAAGCCAAATCTGCCGGCGTGGATGGCTTGATTATTCCCGATTTGCCGGTTGTCGAAGCTTTTGCGTTAAGAGGGTTTGCGGTCAAGAAAGATGTTTCACTTATTTTCTTTCTGGCGCCTACGACGAGTAACGAACGGGCCAGGGAGATTGTCAAAGCCGCCGGCGGGTTCATTTATTTTGTGTCCGTGGCCGGCGTCACCGGTGCACGCGCGTCAGTACCGGCCAGTATTGCCCGTCAGGTGAAGGCTGCCCGTTCAATGACCAAGGTGCCGGTATGCGTGGGCTTTGGCATTTCAACGCCCCAGCAGGTTAAAGATATTGCGTCTTTCGCGGATGGTGTTATTGTAGGCAGCGCCATTGTTAAAGAGATCCAGAAACATGGCCGGGCCAAGGATATGCCCGCCCGTGTGGCCGCTTTTGTTAAACGGATGTCTTCAGTGCTGTAAAACTTCATTCTATGTATAAGAAATCGTCCCTCGCGAACAATATTCGCGTCATCTCCAATGAATTAAAAGGCCGTGAGAGCGTGGCTATCGGTATTTGGGCCGGGGTAGGCGGTCGTTTTGAGGATAACGTCACCAAAGGCGCGGCGCATTTTCTTGAGCACATCCTTTTCCGCGGCAGTCTTAAGTATTCGTGCAATGATATCAAAGGATCCATTGAGGGCGTCGGCGGCACGCTCAATGCCTTTACCGGAGAGGAACAAACCTGCTTTTACGCCAAGGTCCCGACCAAACATTTCGAATCGACGCTTGATATCCTGTCAGATATGGTCTTTTTCCCCCTGATTCAGAAAAACGACCTTGAACGCGAGCGTTCCATTATTCTTGAAGAGATCAAGATGTATAAAGACCTGCCCCAGTATTATGTGCTGGAGCTTCTCGACGGACTGGTTTGGCCGGAGCATCCTCTGGGAGTCAGTCTGGCCGGCACGGTTGAAACCGTCGGAGCTATGTCACAGGCAGGGCTGCGTAAATTTCACCGCCAGTTTTATGCGCCGGATAATGTCGTTGTTTCTTTGTGCGGGAATTTCTCCCATGATGAAGCTGCGGATTATTTGAGCGAGAAGCTCGGCAATTTTCGTTCACTGGAGCGTCCGGCTGCCGTGCCGTTTAAAGCGGTTCAAACTAAATCCCGAGTGAAGTTTCATCGTAAACAGACAGAGCAGATGCATGTCGCGCTCGGGTTCCCCGGGCTTCGGGCCGATCACCAGGATATTTATGCCCTGGCTATTTTAAATATTATTCTCGGCGGAAACATGTCAAGCCGCCTTTTTGACGAGGTTCGCGAGAAACGCGGTCTGGCATATTCAATCTACAGCAGTGTGAAAAGTTACGACGATACAGGGATGTTCATGGTGAAGGCCGGCGTCGACAATAAGAAGATTATCGAAGCTGTTGAGCTTATTCTCAAGGTGCTGCGTCAGCTGAAACGCGGCAGCATTAAAGAAAATGAGTTTGTACGGGCTCGTGAGTACTTTTTGGGGCAGTTTGTTCTGGGGCTTGAGGACACGATGGAGCACATGATGTGGATTGGCGAATCAATGATCGAGCGGGACCGCATTCGGACATTGGGCGAAGTGGTTTACCGGGTGAATGCCTTGACGCCCGACGATATTCAGCGTGTGGCTGGGGATGTTTTAAAGGAGCGCCGGCTGAATCTGGCGGTGGTTGGCTCTCTGAAAGAAGATCAGGAAGCAACGCTCAGAGGTCTTATTGAATGAAAAGCTCTTTCGATTTAGGATTGACATTGCAGGATAACTTGGCTAAACTCTACGTAATAATTTTTTAAGGGAACTCCGACCTTTTGTCAGGTCGACGGTCTGGCGTCAGGATCGGGAGTTAAAATGGTTTATTTTATAACAACTATTTAGGGAGATTCTTATGGAAAGCTTGTCATTTTATGATGTGAAATCCAAAAAGAAGTTTGACTCTGCTGATTACCGGGTTCAGGAAAAAAGCGGTCGTTTTTTTGCGGTCGTCAAATCTCCCGTTGGGACCCATGAATGCTGGCGCGTGTTAGGTAAGGACCAGGCGGCCAAGCTTAAGAAGTGATTGCTGTCGAAAGGTAATATCATCGCTAAAAAACTGTCTTCTTTAGATGTAGCCAGGAAAGCTGCCGAGTTCGCGGTCGATAAAAAAGCAGAGAACGTGGTTGTTCTTGATATGACGGGGGTCGCGAATTTTTGTGATTATTTCGTGATCTGTTCCGGCACCATAGCCCGCCATGTGAAAGCCATCGCCGATGGTGTCGACGATGGGCTTCATGACCTTGGCATCAAGATCAAGTATAAACAGGGTTTGAACAGTTTATCGCAGTCAAGGGGGTTTGCTCTTGGCGTTCAGCCTGTTTCACTGGCCGATCTTACGGGAGCCTGGGTTCTTCTGGACATGGGCGATGTGGTGGTGCATATTTTTGAAGGTGAATCACGTGAATTTTTTGCGTTAGACCACCTCTGGCGTGAAGCCACGCCGGTCGAGTGGAAGAAGAAGTAGCAATGTTGCCGCAGTTAAAAGAAGAACTTCAGTCTCTGATCCGTTCGGCTGCCGGAGAATGTGGTAGTTTTCCGGAGTCATTGACCGTGCCGCTTGAAGTCGCCGCTTTCAAGGAACACGGTGATTTATCATGTAATTTTGCCTTACAACTCACCAAGATCTTCCGTCGAAATCCCATGGAACTGGCGGAGAATATCAAAAATGCCCTGCAGGTTCGTTTGTTGACCTCTTCGATCAGGGGCAAGATTGTTTCTATCGATGTTGTTAAACCCGGATTTCTTAATTTCAGATTGAGCCCCTCGGCCTACTGTGATGCCCTTGGCGGTATTTTGGGCCTGGGGACTCTTTTCGGGCGTACGAATACCGGCAAAGCCAAGCGGGTGCTGGTTGAGTTCGTTTCGGCGAATCCGACGGGTCCGCTTACGGTGGCGCATGCCCGTCAGGCGGCGGTTGGTGATGTTCTGGTGAATATTCTTAATGCGACCGGACGCCATGCGGAACGTGAATTCTACGTTAATGATGGCGGCAATCAGATCCGTACGCTGGGTCTATCAGTCCAATGGCGAACTCTTGAGATCCTTGGCGAAAAGATCGATTATCCTGAGGATTGTTATCAGGGTGATTATATCAGGGATATGGCCGTGATCTTCATGCGCGAGCGCAAGATCCTGGATATTGCGGCAGCAAAGGCGATTTCATTAGAGGATTATTCAGGCTTTGCAAAGAATTATCTGATGGATGTGATCCGTGAGGATCTTCGCCTTTTCCGGGTAAGTTTTGATAACTGGTCTTTTGAGTCGCAGGTGGCATCATCTGACAAGATCGCTATGGCTCTTGAGGACCTAAAGCAGAAGGGTTTTATTTACGAGAAAGACGGAGCCCTCTGGTTTGCGTCGACCCGTTTTGGTGATGACAAGGATCGGGTGGTAAAGAAATCTGACGGGTTCTACACCTATCTTGCTCCTGATATTGTTTATCATAAAAATAAATATGATCGCGGTTTTGATTTGCTGGTCGATATCCTGGGCCCTGACCATCATGGGTATATTCCGCGCATTAAAGCAGCCGCTCAGGCTTTGGGCAAAGATGCAACGGCTCTTGAAGGACTTATTATTCAGTTGGCTACGATTTTTCGTGACGGAAAACAGTTACGCATGTCAACTCGGGCCGGCGAGTTCATTAGTCTTCGTGAAGTTGTGAACGAGGTGGGGACGGATGCCGGGCGATATTTTATGTTGATGCGACAGGTAAGTCAGCAGCTTGAATTTGATATTGACCTTGCCAAGAAACAGGCGCCGGAGAATCCGGTTTATTATATTCAATATGCACATGCGCGGGTGTGCAGTATCCTGCGAAAGGCCAGGGAAGAGGCTTCGCTGGTCCCGGCGACAGCCTGCGGCCGCTTTGTCCGCCTGAAGGAAGATGCCGAGATCGATCTGATCAAGAAAATGGATCTTTTCCCTGATATCCTCGACTTGTGCGCGCAGCAGCTTGATCCCGCGCCTTTGCCTCGGTATATGCAGGAACTTGCGGGCACGTTCCACAAGTTTTACGATAAGTGCCGTGTTATTGACGAAGATAAAGAACTTTCTGCCGAGAGGCTCGCGCTGGTTGATGCGGCTCGGATTGTCCTTTTGAACGGGTTGACACTTTTAGGTATTACCGCTCCCGAGAAAATGTGAACAATGGCAAAACAAGCTTCGCTTCCTTGCCTGCAAAAATAAGAAAATTATTCCAATGAGCAAGAAATGGCGTCTTAAAAAGCCGGACCCTGAGAGGCAGGCTTTTCTTGTCAAAAATCTTCATATCCATCCTGTTGTTGCTCAACTTTTGATCAATCGCAATGTTATCGATCCTGTTGAGGCCGGCATTTTTCTTGCGCCTGAGCTTAACCAGCTTCTTGATCCTTTTTTATTGAAAGATATGGACCTGGCGGTTGCGCGACTAAAACTGGCGCGCGAACGCGGCGAAAATGTTTTGGTTTACGGTGATTATGATGTCGACGGGGTAACGGCTACGGCGGTGACTTATCGGATGCTGCGCCGTCTTGGAGTTCGGGCTCGAACGTATATTCCACATAGGATGGAAGAAGGATATGGGCTTAACGCGGACATTATTACACTGGCTAAAGCTGAAACCATTTCATTGATTATTACGGTTGACTGCGGAATTACAGCTTTTGATGAGGCGGAGGCCTTGGGCCGCGAGGGGATCGATCTGATCATCCTTGATCATCATGAACCCGAGGGGGGGCGTATTCCTCGAGCCACGGCTGTCGTTGATCCGAAGCGTCCGGATTGCAATTATCAGTGTCCGCAGTTGGCGGGTGTCGGCCTGGCGGCGAAGTTTGTGCAGGCAGTCACGGGAGTATTTCCTGAAGAAGATTTGGATATCATTACTCTGGGAACTGTAGCCGATGTGGTGGCGCTGACGGGAGAAAACAGGATCTTTGTCCGTGCCGGATTGCCGTCGTTGACAAAGACGATCAAACCTGGACTTCGGGCACTCATCGACGTGGCTCGACTGACGGGAAAAGAGATGACGCCTTTTTCCGTTGGATTTGGTCTCGGGCCCCGATTGAACGCGGCCGGGCGGATGGGGTCGGCAAATACCTCTCTGGATCTGTTGCTTTCTGATGACTCGGGAAATGCGATGGCCCTGGCGCAGGCATTGGAATCACTCAACCGCGAACGTCAGAAACTCCAGGCTGAAGTTGTCGATGAAGCGATGGAGATTATTAAGCAGGATTCGGCTTATGCCGAGGAAACAGTCATTGTCGTATTCAAGGAAGGCTGGCATAAAGGGGTTCTGGGAATTGCTGCGTCAAAAATAACAGACAAGTTTGGTCGTCCCTCGGTGGTGATCTCAACGCAAGAGGGGGTGGGTGTCGGGTCAGCCCGGTCGGTGCCGGGGTTTTATTTGAATGAAGCATTTGCGCACTGTGCCTGTCTTTTGGAGAGTTTTGGCGGGCATCAGCGTGCGGCTGGATTGAAACTTCATCAGAAAAACATTGCCGATTTCCGGTTAAAAGTAAATTTATTCGCTAAAGATATTGCGGCGACACAGGACTTGAAGCCGGTGCTGGATATCGACGCTGAATTGTCATTGTCGCTGGCGACGATGGATATCGTTCATACCGTTGAGGCGCTGGCGCCCTATGGTGAAGGGAATCCGGTGCCGGTTTTTGCAACACGGCGGTTGATGGTTAAAAGCCGTCCGCAGGTGATGGGGAAAGATACGATCAAATTTTGGGTAACTGACGGACGCGTTTCATTGTCTGTGGTCGGTTTCGGGATGGGGAGCGATTGTTCTGAACTTCGGATGGGGCATGCCGTTGATATTGCTTATACTCTCGGCATTGATGATTGGAACAAAGCCCCTCAAGTACAGTTAATGTTGAAAGATATAAGGGCAGCAAAATAAAAAACCCCGGTCAAAACCGGGGTTTTTTATTTTCCAAAGAAGAGCGTTAAGCTTTTTTAGCTGCAGCTGCCGCGCGGTGAAAGGAGGCCTTTCCGGCTTTCTTGATCTTGCCGGCGCCGATCATTTTGGCGGTAACCCAAACACGTTTAACGGTGCCTTTTTCGTCAATGATCTTGACACGCTGCAGATTGGGTTTAATAACACGAAGGGTTTTACCGACGATCTTTGAACCGGCACCGCCTTTACGGCGGATCATCCCGCGTCTTTTATATTTACGTCCTGAAGTGGGACGAGCTCCTGAGATCACACAAACTTTTGCCATATGTCATTCCTTTACATTTTTTTATCCGCAAATTAGAAATAGATTTTAATGGATACCGTCCAGGTGTCAAGGATTTTTATTGCGTCTTGTTTATCCCGAACTCCGAATTAGAACTGCGACAAAGATAACTTTACGACAAAATTTTAGTTAGTCAGCTTTTTCAGATACTAATTTCGGGAATTTACGGCACTGATACGCTTTACAATTACCGGCAT
>PEAR01000051.1 GCA_002753745.1 Candidatus Omnitrophota bacterium
TAATTCATTGGCAGAAAATTGCAACGTCCCTTCCTGAGCGGCAATGTTAATAGCTTCCCGTAATATTTCCTCAGGGCCTATTTCAGGACACCCTGGCTTACGCCCGGCATTACGCGCGGCTACAATCTTCCTCAAGCATATTCCCCACTCCCAGACACGACCATCACGTTCAGCCCAGGCCATCTGACGCAACGCCTCATCATCAGCAACCAACGACACCATCCCGGCGTCTCGAAGCCAGCCTGCTAATATCCGGACAACCCGCCAGCCATCTTTGGCCATCGCCTGAAACTGATCCCGCACATCTAAAAACTCAGAAACAGCTCCGGCGTCTTCCAGTGACTTGATATTAAAGTATTTTTTAGCCGCTTTTTGCCCTATCATCCCGGGAGCTACCGGGGAGAGAGACTTCGATGTTTTAGACGGGCAGGCAGCACATGACTCGACCGCGATCACCAGCTTCTCGGCGTATTTGGCAGCGAGCTTCTCAAGTTTTTGATTTTCCTCCTCGCTCTGGCCGGCCATCGCGCCGGTTTCATGCAGAATGGTGGGACGGCATTCGGGGTGGCTTACCGCGGCAATATCGGCAACGAGAAACATCCATTTCTGACCCTTGGCGTCGATGGCCCAGGTGCCGTATAATTTTTTAAAGACGCCGGTGCGGGGAATAATGCGGATATGATCGGTTTTCAGCATTGCTTCGAGTTGATCGGCAAGCGCTTTTTTACGTTCACGGCGCAGGGCTTTGATCATTTCCAGCACCGGCCAGGAATTGACGTTCGGCAATAAATGCCAATCACCCAACCGGCGAAGCTGCGTTAACACATCCTTCCGCATCGGCGTCAGATGGCCAGAACGCGTCCGGTTAAGATCAGGAAGACGGCGCCAGAAGCCGCGATGCTGCAGGTCGTCGGGCTCGCTTTGCATGACCTGCATCCCCATGGCGTATTTCGGCGCGCCACCCCTCACCAGTCCCGTAATCAAATGCGAAAAGAACCACGGTTTCTCATCCATTTTATATTTGACCTCCATGATGACTTTCTGATCATCATCAGTCCATACCCGGTGGCCCTCCTCAGGAAAGCGCGTGATCAGGCCCATAAAACACCCACGGGCCGGATACGCCATAACATCACGGTCGAACGTCAAGCGCGCCCTGTTATGCTTTTCCGCCGGCATAAAAGCCAGCCGCCGGTAGACGATGTAACATTTAGGAACAGCCCTGAGGTGACGGCCAAGGTCACAGAATTTCTGCAGCGCCGCCCAATCGACGGCGTTACCGGGATCGACCAGGTCGGTTCTCTCGGGCAGCCAGGTCATCAATATTCTTTCCACCGCACGACGATGGACCGCCACCCGGTCTTTCTGGACAAAAACCGGACGATTGCGGTTCTTGATCTCCAGGAACGCCGGCGAGGCCGGGTCATCATCGTAATACCGCACCCGCAATTTATAGAACGCCGGATCTTCATGACGCACCATCCAGTACAAATGCAGACTCGGTGAATCGAGATACAAGCTGTATATATAATAGTAGCCGTTAGGCGCACGGGCGCTGTTCTTATCCAGGACCATGAACTGCCCGGCCCGCTCCGCCAGTTTCCCGGCCTGCCGGGTGGAAAGGAAATATTTCTCTTCACGCCGCTTGAATGTCTGGGCCTCATCGGCGCCGAGATACGCCCGGGGCTCGCGGGCCAGTTCCGTAAGCGCAAGCGCGTCAGGATCATCGCAGGATGCCATATGGAAAATATAACGAATATCGCCACCGGCCGCATCAACCACGGGCATCCGGTGAACATAATACTGTTCCGATCCACTCAATCCCAGGATGTCAATCACCTGGGCTGCCGACAAGACGTGCTTATTGACTACCGACGAATAAACGACAACATTTTTCTTTTGAATAACCCGCAAAGACAGCGCCTTCAGAAAATCTTCACGCTCGTCGGGCTGAAGCTTATCCATCAAACAATTGCCGGCCAGAATCCTGGTCAGGTCTTTCAACGTCCATTTCTTTTCTTCAGCACCCGCGGCCTCGCCGCTAATACCATGATCGATCATCAGCTGAACGATCTTGCGTACGCGCACGGCGGGAGGTAGTACGCTGTCAGCCCGAAACGATCCGCCCGTGATCTCAGGCTGGTCCAGGAACCGGGGCAGTTCGATCTGCAGTTCAAGTTCACGCCCGGGCGAGATCGGCCGGCCGTCGGCTTCGGTCAATTCAAAACTGTCGGACACTTCATGCCCCTGGGTACGGACTTTACCCAGCCGGCGCACAAGAAAACCGTTTTCCGCAAACCAGCGGGTCATCAAATGAAAAAGCCCCGGCTCTTCCCGATCCTGCACCAGGACCGAAACTTCCAGGCTTCGCCAATGGCTGGCCAGAGAAATGACCGTCGGAATGGCGCGCTCCCTGTTGCGCGTAAAATGGTACGCCCGTCCCCTGGCGGCATATAACTCCTCGACGGAAACACCGCCGTCACGCTCGTCTGTCAGGACACGGCGGACATTCGCTCCAAGATGGTCGACCGCCGCCTGACGGGCTGACGGTTCAGCAGGCACGCCCATAACCCAAAAATGAACGCCGGTATCCCGGCCGGTCTTTTGACGCTGGAGGGCAACGATATTCAACCCTTCCGCCGAAACAACACCGCTCAGACGGGACAACAAGTCGATCCGGTCAACCGATGTCAGAGCAATGATCTCGTCGATCCCCGTGAACACTGTCTCCACCGCTTCAACCACAATGCCCCCTTGCCGCAAGGCCGGTTTGGCCGCGGCGCGCACTGTTTTAAACGAAAATGGCAAGTCGTCACCCGCCAGGAAAATCGGCAAATAACGCATGTCCCCCGGCTGGCGCACCTTGGCCCATACCCGCTCGATCAACGCGACATTAATATCAAAAAGAGTTACCGCGTCGCGAATGTACTGCTGCTGTTCTTCACCGCGCAAGGCATGAAAATCCTTGCCCTGGTCCCGCAGCAGGGCCTGGCGGAAATAAGCATCCAGAGCATTCATCCGCCGCTGTCTTGATATTTCGCCGAACAGCTGGGCCATCAGCCATTTCCCGTATGATTTTATCCTGAAACGGGGATCAATCATGCGTTCGAGCTGAAACAGCCATTCCGCGCTATCCCACTTGCGCACGCCGCCCAGGCCGAATTTAAGAATATCGGTCTCTTTGCTTTGGCGGTGCGCTTCATCGATCTCCAGGATCAATTGACGGGCAATATCACGTTTGTTACGATCGATAAGCCTTTCGGCAACATCCTGAATCTTCTGCCGGTAGAATATTTCATCTCCGCCCAGGAATTTGTTATTCATCAGCTGAGTAAAAAACAGGCAGGTCTCCATCGGCACTCCCATTGAGAACGAATACCCCAGCGGGCCGATCAAGGTTGTATAATCCATGATGTGCAGGGCATTGGCGCGTTGCTCGCGAATCTTTTCCGAAAAAACGACCAGAAAAAAATGACGGAAGGTTATTAATCCTTCATCCATGGCTTCATCCAGCTCATTCTTGCGACGAACCTCATCCGGGACGACAAGCATCATGTCAATATCCGAAACCCGTACCGCACGGTCGCGGCCATAACTGCCGGTCTTCATTAATACCGCTCGCGCCAGGACCGGGTGCTGCGCGATCGAACGCCGCCACATCTCCCGCACCACCTTATCAATCCCGTAATTATAGAACTTCTGGCGCACCAAAACGCCGGGCCACGTGGCGTTGTACCAGATACGTTCTTTAAACCGTTCAAAGATAATCTGAAGCTGTTGCGCCGCAAGGTCGACCGGGCATTGATCGGGAATGGCATTAATACTTTTATCCAGTTGATCCATCAGTTCCGCGGCGAACGCGCGGCTGTTGAGAGTTTTAAATAAACGAACTGCCCACGGCACTACCATGCCCGCCAAAGCGCCGGCCGCCGCAACCATCCCCAGCCCCAGCAGGACAGCCGCATCGCCAGGCCCTGGGAAGAAAGCACAATTTAAAGCTGCCAGCGGAACAAAAATCAAAAGCATTGCCGCCGGTCCACTGTCGCTCTTCAAATAGACCGCAGAATCGATCTTGCGACGGACGATCTCCTGACGTAAGACATCTTCATTGACCTTCAGCAGGCCCGCCGCTTTAACAACATCACCGGAGGCGGCTGTTAAGGCCGCCATAATGCCGTACAGCGCGACAGGTTCATGGTGGTCGTTAATGAACACGACGGTTTGATCCGCTGACGCAACAGCAACATCCTTCGACAGCAACGGTCGTGCGGCACGGACGGATGCCAATGGAGCGTAGGTTTTCAGAATCTTCTCAAGTCCCCGCAAAATATCACGTTCGACGCGCGATAATCTCCGTAAATCCGTTCCTCGTTTTTCAAACCGCATCCCCGACCAGTCTTCGGGATAATGGCTGATCAACACATCCAGCGTAAGCCCGTCAAGAAGATCCGCCTCTCCATGCCAGAAGCCGAAACGAATTCCAGGGACAAACCTCAGGCGCGCGACCTGCAGGGGTGTCAGCAGGCGCGTTAACGGTTCCAGCGCCCTCACTCTGATAAAAATCCTGTCGCTTTCACGCACGGCATCAGCAGCGTTGATCCCGCAGGCAAAATCATCGATAACCTGACGGTCAACGCCGATGATTAACAACGCCGCAATAACACAGTTACGTTGAGCGAGTTCATCAAGGCTCATATCAAACGCTCCCCACCGCCAGGGCTTACCCGTAGAGCGCTCAAGCGATTGTTGTCGCCATTGCTCGAGAGTCATGTTCCTGGCGGCTTCAATTTCCTCCAATGAATACTCAGACCCGCCGGCTAACGGATGCAAATCGGCTGGCGTTACGATCTTATCAGGGGCGTCGTCAGCAATCCCTGGTTGCACTTGAAGCGCACTTGATGATTCATCAATTTTAACTTGACCCTTCCCCCTCCCGGGGAGGGAGGAGGTTATCAATAACGCGGCATTCGGGTTATCGCAGAGGATTGTATTAAGATTCAGTTTGGCGTGACGATAGGCTGACGGGATAAACAGCGTCAGCGGGAGAAACAGGGCCCAGGTCAGCCATGGATGGAAGATCGCGAAAAGGACCGCTGCCCACAGACAGACCATCATCAACTGTAGCAGGCGGACTGACATTACCTCGAGCGGCCGGAATACCGCACCGGCCATGACCTTGACCTGCCCCTGCAGCATTTTCCAGCGGGCCGCGTTAAGACCTGTCGGAACAACCGCGATCCGGCTGCGGCCGGCGAACAGGCGATCCCGATGAGCGTCGATAAAAACATTCTGCATCCCGGCCAGATACTGTGTGTACTGATCCGCCAGTCCCCGCGCGTCAGCGCCGCTGAAAATCAGCGTGAAGTGTCGGATAAAAAAGGTGCCAAGCGGAATGATCATGTAACGCCATGTTTCCCACACCGGCCCGATGATCCCGCCGACCACAAGCTTGAGCGGCAACAGCGCGCCCGCGTCTGGGATCGCCGCGTAAAGCCGTGCCGGCCACCCATCGGCCGCCAGTCCCAACGGCTTATCCGGATTATCTGTCGGTTGATTTGGTGTCTTGAAGATCTTTTTAGCGGCGGCGACGTGTCGTGCGATATCTTTCTGATGAAGCTCAATCTTCTTTTTTAGTTTGGCCAATGCCTTGTTCTGTATAACACGGATCATTTCCCGGGTTACCCCAAAAATCTTGCCAACCTCCTCCAGCGTTCGCCCGTCGCCATCGCGGTCAAGCCCGAAACGCAGCGACAGAACTTTCTGTTCCCGTTCCGGCAGTTGCGACAGAATATTATAAAAATCCTCAACTTTTTGAAAGTATCTCGACAACAAACTTTCCGGTGTATCACTGGCGCTATCATCAGGGATGCTGTTGTACGGCGAATCACCCTCACTCTGGTCCCGCCCGATTGGAATAGCATCCAGCGACGAGGTCATCCTGGCGGAACGGCGCAGCTGTGAAACCCGGGCTTCCTTGATATCCAGGCGTTTAGCCACTTCTGCATCGGTCGGTTCGCGTCCCAGTTCACCCCACAGGTCTGTAACGGCCCGGAGGATCTTGCTTAATTTCTCAACCGCGTTTACCGGCAGGCGGATCGTCCTGGACTGATCATCCAGGGCGCGCGTCATCGCCTGCTTGATCCACCACACGCCATACGTTGCAAATTTAGCACCTTGTGGATCGAACCTCTCGACCGCCGTCACCAGTCCAATATTCCCCTCACTGATCAAATCAAGCAAATCGAGACCCAGGTGCTCATAATCGCGGGCAATCTTGACCACCAGACGGAGATTGGCCTTGATCATGGTGTCACGCGCTTCCTTGTCACCTTCCCTGATTTTCCTGGCCAGCGCGATCTCTTCCTCAGGCGAAATCAACCGAAGCTGACCCATATCGCGAAAATATTGAGTGATTGGATCCAACGAATACCAGCGGTCTTCTTCATTGTCGTCGCTATCGGCCACAAGCGCTTCCTCGATATCCGGCATCACCGACCGTTCACCAGCCATTTTCTGGGCAGCCAGGACCCGGTCCATATGATAAACCAGGTTAAGATTAATATGAAACGTATGCCATTCGTCATAGCGGGAACATTCATAAATATGATCAGCCAGCAAACGGACCATGTCGCGTTCACTTTCAGGATGGGCATCCACAAAATCCCGGATAACACCTCTGGGGTCGCGGTGTTCAGCATCCCCTTTGTTTTCCCACAATACCCGATCGACTGAGTCAGGCTCAACGACGCAGGCGATGACTTTGGCCTCATCGAATCTGTTGGCTGCGATCAGCCCGTCGTATTGTATGCGCAGGGGCCCGTGAATTAACGGGACCCTGACCGCCTCTCCCTGAAAGAATATAAGCCTTGTCTCCCGGGGAGCGCTCATCCCGAGAATGCCGCCCTCTTCCAACACCTGGATATTGTACCGGAAATGTACCTGCGTGGCCGCGATCACCCCGACATACCTCGCCCAGTACCGGGCTTCATTGATCGGACAGCCATTGCCGCGAAGATATTCATAATGGCTTTTCTCGGCGTGATAATACTCTTCCGTTGTTTCTCTCGCAAGCTTTGCCAGCACCCGCTTGCGGGAGCGCGTTAACGTAACCCGGCGATACTCTCCGTTGATGACCGCGACCCCTTCCCGCCCATGCTTGCCGACAAACCAACGATCGGACTTTCTGATCCCGTTCTTTTTTGTCCGCGCCGCTTCCTGCAGCTGCGCATTCTTAAGAGCAATTTTCAGAAGCGTCCCGTCGCGCTTCGCCTGCTCCAGGTCCGCGCTCAGCTGGTCAAGATTTTCGCTATACATCCCCAGGGGAGACACCTGGGCCACTGCCTTAAGAATACGCAATGCAGGAATATGTTCACCTGCTTCACCATCCAGCCTGGCGCGCGCCTCGGGAGGCACGGCGATAACGTCTGCCGGCATATCATGCACAGCTTCACGTCCGACATAAACTTTCAGCAGAAAGTCAACCGTCAGATCGCCAAACGATTTTTCGTTAAGCATGAAGGCGCTGCGATCATTACCGGGATATTTCTCCGTACCGAGCGAATCAGCCAGGAAGATGATCCTGCGTGATTTAAGAAAGCGCGCGATAGCCCTAAGCCCATCGCCTTTTTCAACCGGCGAATAATACGCACAACCGTTGGAGGTCATGCCTTTGGCCTGAGACGGCAACAAGCCCGCGTCGACCAGCGGCTTCAGCTGCTCGCTGATCCGGTCGGCCACCAGGTAGCGCCAGCGCTGGTGCTCCTCAGATCTGGCGGCCAAATATAAACCAAACGGCGAATCCAGATGCCAGAACAGGTTCTCTGAAAGGATGCCCCGCTCACCCGCCATGACCTGACGGGCCGTTTTTATATCCGCATTGATCCCCGCCAGATCGAACACTTCCTCAACAGCCGTCATAAACGACTCCTTGAGGATCCTCTTCATTTCCTCATCGATCGCTACATCACCTCCACCGCGCCGTACCAGTTCACGATCGACCAGTTCGTCCCAGCGGGCGCCGGTATCAGATGCCAAAATTAAACGGCCCGGGTGGCCGCGCCACGCCGCTAACGCGTTGCTTTCATCAAGATGGGAGCGCAGCGAATCAAGCGAACGTCCGGTCACAATCACTACGTTGATGCCTTTCGCCAACAACCCCCGGATGGCCGCCACCATGGAATGCCGCAAGTATTTATCACGGTGGTCAAGGATCGTTCCGTCGAAATCGACCACCACGGTATCGATGGCTGCCAGTCTCCTGGCATCAGCCAGCAGTGAATCGAACGCCCGCGCCATGGGGTCGTGCGCGGCTTTCAGGGCCCGCAATTCACGGACCCGGTTTGGCGCGGCATTGCTGACGGCAACAAGAACATCGAAGTGTTCGCCGGGCCTGATCTGGGCCAATTTGCGGTCGATCAATCTTTTTGCAAAATCCGAGGCTCTTACCCAGTCCGGCATTCTTCCCCGTCGAGCCAGCCATTCGTTCTGGGCAAACATTTGAACTTCCCGGGAAAACATGAACGCATGCAACTGGTCAAGACGGAGCTTGAGCGCAAATCCCTTCTCGGTGACTGATAACGCATCCAGATCCTGCGGATGAGCCGCAAGGTAAGCGATCAATGCCGCAGCGATACTGCCGGAATCATGTTCCCCGTAATAAATCAGATTGCGGATATCTTTAAACCTCGGCTCGCACAGCACCATCAAATGCGGCATTTTGTTCTCGCTGATGCCGCCGATGACCTGCTGGAACAGCTTGAACCAGCCCAGGTGAGCCTTGGCCTCGGCAACCGTGTCCTCCAGCACAATGTCAAATTCCTTGGTCCTCGTCAACATCCGGACAAACACGTTTGTCCCCCGCAGATGTCCGAACCGTGTCCCCACCAGCGTTCTGGCGCGCTTGATGACCAGCTCATACAGAAGCGACAGCTCACCCGTGATCCCCAGGACCCGGCTGTTTTGCGGGCCGGCATTAATAGCGGCGGCAAGATCCCTGGCTGCCCTGACAACATGGTCGCGCACCAGTTCATGCGACGGCCCGTGATAAGCCAGCAGTTCCCGCGCTTTCTGCACAAAAACCTTCCCGTCAAAATCTTTAGCCCCCGCATTCCTGAATCCGCGGATCTGCTCAAACAGACCGGAGCGCTCCTCCATGTCACGCGCATAAACCCGGGCAGCAAGGCGGCACGTTTCCATTTCATCGGACAGATGAATTTCTTCATGGCGGCGGATCTCGTCCTGGTCTGACGGCGGGAAATGATCGAAAGCAGGGAAATAAGTAATGCCGCTGGTTATCAGGTTGGTTTGGGCAACAGGAGTGTCGATGCAACTTCTGACATTGAACGGCGGCGCGTTCGGCCGACCGTGATATTCCAGATAATGTTGTTTGCGAAACGCACGCACGCCGTGGTCATATAACCGCTGATACAACGCTTCGCCAACAGGATCACCCAACCGGCGAAACATATCGACAGCTCTCAGCGCCGTACGCAGGGTGAACGCCCGATCATTGTTTGATTTTTTATCAAATTCTCCTTGACCCTTCCCCCTCCCGGGGAGGGAGGAGGTTACTGTACGTATTTTATGGCGCAGAAGAATGAGAGGATCAATAGTCGCGGCCTGCCCGATCCCCTCAACAATGACGCCCAGGCGAACGGGCCGGGCGGCGGCGTTGGTATTGCTGAGTATCCTGGCCACAGCATCAATGCCCGCCGGCCCCAGGTCCATCAGGCACTTGACCGCCAGCCGGGTTACTCTGTCGTCGTAATTGTGCGGCTTTTGAACATTTAAATCATCGCTATAACCTTCCTCCCAGGCCAATTGATACAGGCGCTCAATCGTCACCGGATCATTCTTAACCCCTGAAGCGCGTGCCCCCTCGAGAAAAATCACAAACGAATCATCATGCTCCACTGCCCAGGGATAATTGATGTTACTGTCAATATACTTTGTCCATAACGATGACCCGTTCGTATAAGCCGGATCATCTTTGCCCGTGCAGAGATTGCTGTAAATAAAGCCCATCATGGCGCTGTAAAATGACTGGTCGGTAACAAAATTCGTACTGGGATGCGTTTCAGCCCAATGTTTCGCCAGAGGATTGATATAAGACGGGGAAAACAACAGCTCTGCCGTAGACGGGCGCGCCGGCGGCGCGGAAACGATCGCTGGCGGCGCCGGCTCTTCCCGGCCGCAACCGGAAACAAAAAACATCGATACAATAGCCAGGATCAAGCCAGTCACCTTGTTCACAACCTGGCTCAATGTTTCCGCACCAGCTGTGCGTTGTGCTTCTCTAAGTACGCGTTCGACATCCGCTTCAACCAGCGGGTCCAGGGCCGGGCGCTGAATGGCATTGTGTTTTCTAAGGGCCGCCTTCAACGCCTCGCGGCCGGCTTCGAAAAGAACGTCGTCCGGATCGCCTTTACGACCGGCGAGTTTTTTGACCAGCGGACGGACGATCCTGGCCATGAAATCACCGAATTCGGGTTTGAGAACGATATCCAGACTATCGTCAACAGGCTGTAATGAAATCGGTTCGACGGCTTTTTTTGATTCCCGCTCCGCCTTGCGGGCGGCTCTTTTTTTCTTCGCGCTCGTGGCCTTGAGCTCTGCCATGGTTTTTTCAAGATTAAAAGCCTTTATCCCAGGCAATTTCAGCTCGCCGCTCGCAACCACTTCAAGGATATGCCGGTCGATGCAGTACAACACCCTTAACCCCACGAACAACCAGAGCGCTTCTGTTTTCGTCTGTCCACGCGATTCCAGCACTTCCAGCACCGCGTCGCGGCCGACCTCCCGCAATTCTTCAAGTTCGATCTTCCCCGCGATGTCCTGATGCCGTTTAACCGCCGCCGGCTCGACGATCTGTTCCATAAAAAACTCAAACAGCCGGCCTTCCAGGGCCATATCCTTCGTTCCGGCTTTCGCCGCCGGCTCATCCGCGGCGGGCTCATCACCAGCGGCTTCTTCAGATTCTTCCATCACCTCAACACATTCAGGAATCCATTGGGGAAACGGCATGCCTCCTTTGGGACGAAAATGTCCCCCTTTTGATTTGAACAACCGTACCAGATAATAAGACTCTTCAAGACGGGCCAACCTGAGATCCCTGGCCACTTCCAGACAAACGTCATCATCAATGGGAACAGGCGCGGTCCATTCGGGGAAAGGCATCCCGCCTTTTGGACGGAAATGTCCGCCGGCTGCCGGCTTGAATTCTTCCCGGTCATGGAACTGACGCAAGCGCTTGAGCGTCCGGTCACCGATGACCTGCTCATACACTTCGTCGACAACCGCGGGATATGTCGGCACCGGTGCCGGCAACGGTGACAACGGCGGCATCCTGACCGGGGCAATCGGACGAGCCGAACGCTGCCGGCGCATTTCCTCAATTGCCGCCCGCTGTTGCCGCTGCATGGCGTCCTGTAAGGCTTTTTCCGCCTGCAGAAAGACTGCTTCAGGAAACCCGCGCGCTTCGACGGAATATCGACTGCTTTCGCGCTGCCCGCGATAGCGCGCCAGCTGGCCTGACAGAAGCCTGAGCCGATCCCTGACCTTGTCATCATCACCGCTGATCGTATCAGCTTCGCTAGTAATCGCCGCCAGCGCGGCTGAAACCGCCGCGGGATCTTTCGCCGCATTCTCTGCGTCGAGACGGCAAATCTCAAGCTCGTTAAAAATATGGACATTCTTAAGGTGAGTACTTTCGTGCGAACGAACGCGCGCCTGATTCTCCGGCGATAAATGATAATACAGATCATGATATTCAATCTGACGGGCCTTCACCTCGGCGATCACGGTCCTGCCGGTAAACGCCGGCGCTTTTGACCGGAAGGCCGTGGAATCCATTTCCCTGAGCATGGGCTCATAGCGCTCAACAAGGGCAGCGTTAAATCTTCTTTTACCTTCCTCAACGGCCGCGCGGATAATGTCATAGGTGAGCGTCTGACCAGGTGAATTTCTTTTATCCAACGCATCCAGAACAACATAAAAAGCCCTGCCTTTGCGCTGAATATGGATCCCCCGGGCCAGGACGCTGCCGAAAACTTTTTTCACGGAGATCACGGGCTGGCCCGGCATTCCGATGATCCGCACCCCTCGTCCGGCCTGCTCAATGCGGGGCGCTTCATCCTGATAGACCAGCGACACCTCAAGCCCGTCGAGCGGCAGCCAGGCGCTGGCCCGGCTTTCGATGGGGGCCACATTACTGTAATGGCCGCGGGAATTCACGTCCATCTCAAGACCGGGCGCGAGCACGATGTTCCCATTTTTGGCAACGGTGAAACCGGAACGGTTGATCTCAAGGAAAAGCTGGTAATCCTTCCCCCAGGCCACCTGGGCGAATTCCGAAAAGATATATATCGCCGAAGAAATCAGGATCAGCGGCAGCACCGCATCCAGCCAGCCCATGTTGAAAATGCCAACGCCCAGAGAAAACGCCGTCGTTTGAATGACCGAAGCAAAGACCTTTTCATAAGTGCTGATCAAATGATCCGCTTCCGGCAAGCCGCGAGCCCGGGCTTCGCGGCTGGAAAATATCTCGCGGATATTTGCTTCTTCATAGTGCGTCTCCTCATAGGTCGAGGTCAATTTCTCAACAAAAAACAAAAAGACCATCAGAAAAAGCGCAACTTTGGCTGAATGATTAAACAGCAGGAAAGAGCCCCAATGTCCGACGAGCGCTGACTGCGGAATAAGCGCAATGAACAAAAGCGCCACAACCGTCCGGCCCCACGCGCAATAATAAAACGCCCTGAAAATGTCACGGCTCGACTGCAGTTTGGAGACGCGATGGATCCAGTCCTCCTCGTCTTGTGTACGCAGGTCGCGGGCGGCTTTGGCGATCTTCATCACACGGAACGCCACCGGAAAGAGAAGGACCGGGATGACAAGCAATAAAATATTGTTAGCCATCTCGTAATGGCCGAGGATCCCGGTTTTCTGGGCATAATCCCAGATCAAGGAAAGTCCCAGCCCCGAAACCAGGTAATGCGCGTAATCATGGATCCAGGAAGAACACTGCATGAACAAGTACATCCGGCTCGTGCGATTCGCCCGAAACTCCCAGAGCCTCATCAAGCTCCATGACGTCCTCTCTTCCTCGTAGACCGCCGCTGAGTCTGATCCGGCAGCGCCCGTGAGACGCACATGACTGCGCAATGCGCCATCCGTCAGCGTTGCGTCCAATGGAACGTGACGGAACGTGATCCGCCGCGGCTTGAGGGGCACAATGTGTTCTGTGATAAATTCATCCGAAAGGCAACGCCCGGCGCTCATCGGGATGTCATGCCCTTCGACCTCAACCTCGCTGCCCCTGCGGGTGACGCGCAGCAGGCCACCCACCAGCGATTTTCTCGCCGTGCCGACACGGTCGCACAAAATATACAAGTCAATATTGGGATCCTGACGGGGTTGGCTCAAATACCGCTCAACCATCGCGATCAGGTTTTCGAGGCGCTCTTTCTGTTCAGGGTCAACATCAGCCCGGGCTTCAGATAAAAATTTGCGGATATTGTCTGCATTGGCGGGAGACACGAAAACATCATCATATTCAGCAGGACGCTTGCCCGTCTTGCGCGACGGACCAGTTGCATCACTCGACGGACCGGCGCGGCTTTGCACAAACCCGCAAGCAATCTCCCGGATAATAAAGAACGTCCCCAGCGCGCCGATCGCCAACGGCGCCATATTAAGAACAACACCCCATACCCACGCCCATCCGGCAACGGCTCCGACAGCCGGCGTGCAACCGGTCAAGCCGATCAACATAAAAAACAAGGTCACGCTTGCCGCTCCTGACAAGGACGGACCGGTGCGCGGATGCAAACGTTCATGGTCGGCCATCAATGTTTCCAGCTCACCGCGCAGGAAACCGGTCATATGCGCAAGCTGCTTTCGAAGTTTATCTGAATGCGGATAGGCATTCCCGGCGGCCATGGCCGTGAGGAAATCCTGGGCGATACGCTTGTCGGCGAAATACCCTGAGTGCTGTGCCAAAAGATATTCCGCTTTAAGGGCGCTGGCATCCCGGGCATTGATCTTCTCGATTAGCGGGCGCGATAGATCCTTGAAATCTGCGAGTGCTTCGCTGCCTGTCAGAAATGCCTCGCCGCTATTTATAAGGGAAAAAGCGCCGGCCTTGTTTCCGGCGCCAAGCTGCTGTTCTGCCGCCTCAGCCAGTAATATGGCAGCATCTTTAAATAAATCTTTGAGGGTCGTACGTTTGGTTTTACTTAGCGCCGCTTCGGGTTTCGCGGCCTGGGCCATCGCGCGGGCAATATCTCCATTCTTTAACGCTTGGCGGATATCGATCCATTGCCCCAGCAAGGCGGGCGTCGTTGCCGCTCCCGGCGGGCCGCGCAACTCTTCCCATGAACGATAACGTTCCTGCAATACCGTTTCAGCATTCTCGGCCAGCGATCTGCCCAGCAACTGCCACAAAGCGCTTTCCTCGCGCTGCACCATCTCAAGCACCAAATGCTTTGATGAATCGTCAATTGCCTTTTGACCCTTCCCCCTCCCGGGGAGGGAGGAGGTTACCTGCCTGGCAAAGGCTTCGTTGGCGGCATGCGGTGTGCCGCCGAGGGCGTGGGTTTCATGGAGGATTGTCAGGCGTAATTCGGGATGGTCGGGTCGGGCGATGTCTTCCGTGATATAGATCCATTCGCGGCCGTTTCTCTGGCGATACCATGTTCCGTAAATATCCCGAAGGACTCCCTTGACGGGCACGCGCTTTAACTGATGCGCATCATGGATGCGCTGCAAACGCTCGGCATCCGCGATCAACCCCTGGGATTTCAGCAAGTCAATGAGTTCCTGAGAAACGGACCTGTCGACATCTTTCAGCGGCGCTTCAAGCGCCTGACGATTGATCGTAACAGTGACCTCGTTCAAATCCGGCGTGCGATGCCCCGGCCGTGTCCGCGCGATGTCATACAGGATCAAATCTCCCCGACGACGAATATCGTCCATGACCACACGCAAGGCCAGCGGCGAACGCTGCTGGCGGTGAACATTGACCAGCAGCTTCCGCGCTTCTTTAATATCCGCAGCGGTCATGGCATCGGTGTCATACGGGCAATCAATATTCTCGATCTCGATTTCGGCTTTGCGTAAAATATCGATGTAACAG
>PEAR01000052.1 GCA_002753745.1 Candidatus Omnitrophota bacterium
GCCGTTATTCCTGCAGCTGTCGCTACCCCGGCGCCAAAACCTGTGCCTACAGCCTTACCACTGGCTCCTCAAGCCCCCGCGCCTCAGCTACAACCCCAAGAAATGCCTAAAGTAGATCAGCCGCCGGCCGAACCCCACTACACCAATGGACTGCACATTGAGGGCGTCATGGACATGGGCGGAAAAATGGTCGCGTTAATTAACGGGAATGTTTACGAAGAGGGCCAGGCGGTTACCGGCAAGATCATTGCAGCGATCAATTTTGACAGCATTACGATCATGGATAATGGCGTGAAAAAGATCCTGCCGATCAAGCCGTAGTTTTGTATCAAGTTCATATTGAAAAATTAATCATTACGAAAAAAGGCGGGAACGCTTACTTAAGGATCAGGCGCAGAGCTTTCGTGATCGTCGACAGCGACACGGCTTCTTTTACCAGCACCTTTCCGATCGACGTGCACAACACGAAACGATTTTTACTGCCGGCGAATTTCTTGTCAAACTTCATGGCTTTCAGAATAGCCGCCTCTGAGACACCCTCGACATTTTCAGGCAGACCTATGGCCGACAATAACGTTTCGACCCGCACCGCTTCCAAAGGTTTCATCAGGTTCAGCTGACAGGAGATCGCGCAGGCTGCCCGCATCCCCAGCGCCACCGCTTCACCATGATAATAATTCTCGTAACCACAGGCTGTCTCCACCGCGTGACCGATGGTATGCCCAAAATTCAGAATCGTACGCAGCCCCCTGGTTTCTTTCTCATCGAGCTCAACCACCCGCGCCTTGATCGCCGCGCTGGTTAAGACCACATGGGAAAGAGCCGCGAGATCGCCGCTTACCAGCCCGGCATAATTCTTTTCAAGAAAAGAAAATAATTTGGCATCCTTAATGACCCCATATTTGACCACTTCAGCCAGACCATTACGCAACTGACGCTCCGAAAGGGTCAACAATAATGAAGCATCAGCCAAAACCAGTTTGGGCTGATAAAACGCCCCTGCCAGATTCTTGCCCTGCGGCAGATCGACCGCAACTTTTCCGCCAATCGACGAGTCGACTTGAGCCAGGAGGGTGGTTGGCACTTGTACAAAAGGAATGCCGCGCTTATAAACGGCCGCTACAAACCCGGCCAGATCGCCCACCACCCCGCCGCCAAAAGCAATGATCACCGGCTTTTTATCCGCCGCGTATTCAGCGACCTTTCCCACCAGGTCAAACGCCACCCCAGCCGACTTGGATCGTTCGGAATCTTCAACCTCAAAGAACTTTACCGAAAACCCGGCCTTATGCATGGCCGCCGACAAAGCCCCGCCGTGCAGCCTGTTCACCAATGGATTAGTGATCACCACCGCATCCGGCCCCAGATTTAGTTTCTTCAGAAATTCCGGCAATAACGGCAACACCCCGTCGCCGACCACGATCGGATATGAATGTTCTTTTAATTGTACGGTGATCTGTTTCATTTAAGCCCCATTAATCCTGCCGCGGCGTAGATCAGCGGATCAAGAAAATCCAACATGCCGGTATTCAGCAAAATGATCACGGCCACAAAACCGAACGGCTCCAGCGCAAAATAATGCTTCTCCCAGCTCGCCGGGATCAACCCTGCCACCACCCGCGATCCATCCAGCGGCGGGATCGGCAGCAAATTAAATAATGCCAGCCCCAAATTAAGCATTACCGACCAAACCAGCATTTTCATGCCCAACGCCGAAAAATGCCCATAGACGGCGATCTTCGCGAACACAAAAGCCAAAACGATATTCATCAAAGGCCCGGCCAGCCCAACCCAGATAATATCCCGTTTCGGATGGTTCAGCTGACTGAAATTGACCGGCACCGGTTTGGCCCAGCCAAACACGAACAGCGACTTGCTCCATCCCAGAAAATACGCCAGATATAAAAGCCCGGGCACGAGGATAGTCCCGACGGGATCAATATGTTTGATAGGATTTAAGGTAAGCCGGCCCATGTGCTCGGCCGTCGAATCACCCAAACGATTGGCCATCCAGCCGTGAGCGAACTCATGCAATACGATCGCCGGAATGACCACCAGAAGAATAACAAGAACAACTTCAACCATTAGAGCGCCAGACTAATCTTGGAAAGGGTTACCACCGCCGCATCGGCATCAGCCGGAACAGTTTTGATCTTCCCGGCCACACGGACATTACTGCCGACAAAACTGCTGAGCACCGCATCAGGTCCGTCCACAAAACAAACCGACGCGTTATCATGAAGAATTTTATAAGCCGCCGGTGCGCCTTCTACCTTTTGAAGTTTACCGGCACATTCAACCGATCCATCGGCCGACTTTATCAACAACGCTGTTTTGGCCGTCAGCTTGATCTGTTCGGCACGAGCCTCGGAGGCTTTGACCGCCGCGACGGTATTGGGATCAGGCTCCGTATTCCCGCGGGCCCCTTCCATTTTATACACCAGAAGGGCTTCATTAACCCAACCGTAAACGCCGTCAGCCGGCTTGATCCAGATCCATTCGCCTTCGTTCTTCTGAATAAAGAATTTCTGCCCCTGCTTGAGCTGGCCGACCGTCGTTGCTTCCGCATTCGGCTCACAACGCACGTTCAACCGATCAACCGCCACTTCGCCGAGATCAGCCGTTAACAATTTAACGTACGAACTCTTAACGTATGCCTTGGCTCCGACAGGAAGATAAACTTTATACCACTTGAATTTCTTATCCAGCACCGTCAGCATTGTGTCTTTAGGCAATACCGCAACGGATTCAAAATTATTATTCTGTCCCGCGCGCACGTTAACCCGGTCGGACACCGTTTCGGCTGTAAAAGGAAACCCCTTGGCAGCCGGAACAGACGCAGAAGAAGAACGAGCCTGCGCGAAGGCAGGCTCGGTAAAAGCGATCAATGCTGTTAAAAACAAACAAACCCAACGCATAAAAGCTCCCGTTACTTCTTGGCGGGCGCTTTTGCTGCAGCCGCAGGAGCTGCCTTTCCAGCAGCCGCTCCGGCAGGAGCTGCACCAGCGGCACCAGCCGCGCCTTCTTCCTTAACCTTCTTTTTACCAGCCTTGACACGTACGACCTTGGTCTTTGGCAGATTAGTCACCGCGCTATCCGCGTTGAACTGACCCTTTTTCATAAGCTCTTTGATACGCTCAACGCGCGTGAACACAGTACGTGCCGCGGCGCCAGCTTTGTCAACCCGAAGTGATGAATGTAACGACATCTTATAATCTCCTGACAACAAAATCCTGATAATTGGTTTTTAACTTTTTCCCGTAAACACTGGCATCTTCCTTTTTCTGGAAATTGCCGACACAAAGAATTACATGCTGCCCCTTGGGAAGCACAAAAGCCTTGAGCCCCTTCTTCTGCAGCGTCAGCGCTTCTTTTTTCGCGCTTTTCTCAGACTTGTACGACGCCAGCTGCACCGTAAACCCGCTTGACGGAACCGCTCCCGTCTGCAAAGAGCCGACCCCGGCAGCCGAAACAGGATCGATCTTTTTAGACTGGACCACCGTCAGCGTTTTATCTACCGGCTTTGATGATAAAACCGGCTTGACAGCCTGAACCTGGGCCTGAACTGAACTCGTCTTAACGGCCGACGGATCAGCCGGAACCACGGCTGAAACTTCCGTCGAAACTGTATCAGCAGCAACAGGCGCGGCATCACGCAACGCTATCCTTTTTCCCCTCTCGACTCCGAGCGAGAATGCAAAGATGACGACCATTATACTCACGATCGAAAAAATAACAAGGTTTTCAATGCTAAGGTTAAATCGGGCTGCCATAAAGTGCGGACGCTTCGTTTCATCGGGGGTATTACCGGTGTTTGGAAAGAACTCAAATTGAGCTTCTTTAAAGTTTACGTTCATCGAAGAAAACCTTCCGGAAGGCGGAATACTCTTTGAAATAAGAAACAGCCTGCCGGCCGGCAGGCTTTATATGCTGATTATAGGGTTATTCGCGAACTGCGCACAAGTAATTTCTGAAGTTTTTTTGCAGCGACAGCCTCATGAACGCATCCACGACGGAGGGATCGAACTGCGTGCCGGAATGTTCCCTGATCTCGCGCAAGGCTCCGTCGACGGTCAAGCGCTTGCGGTACGGCCGCCCCTGCACCATCGATTCAAATGCGTCGACGACCGCCATAATCCTGGCACCGAGAGGGATCTGCTCACGCTTAAGGCCTGAGGGATAACCGGTCCCGTCATATTTCTCATGGAGGTAAAGCACGACGGGAAGAACCGGCTTTAAAAACTCGATCGGCTTGATCAGATCAACACTTTTCTTGGGCAGATCGCGCAGCAGCTTGAACTCCTGGGGCGTCAACTGGCTTTTTTTCGCCAGCACCTGGTAAGGAATATCCACCGCCCCCGCGTTATGCAGAACGCTGGCGTAATAAAGATTATTAATATTCTCCGTCCCCATCCGGAACTTTTGGGCGATGCAGCGCACTATTTTGAAATAAACAGAACTATGCGAACGGTAACGATCTCCCTGCTTGTTGAACAGCGAACGCACCAGGCGCATCGTCTCGAGGAGGATCTTCTGCTGCTGCTCGGAATACTGAAGATTGCGGATCGCCGTCACCGACTGCTCGGCGAAGATCGTGAACATCTCACGATCGTAATCATCAAACACCGGCTCCGAAAGTTTGCGGCGGATAACAATGGCGCCGATACACTCGTCGGTAACCAGCGGCATGCCCATCATTCGGGGCTCAAAAACCGAATTCCCCCTGGTGACATCCATATCCTTGGCGCTGGCTTTCTTCAGCTCCCGGGGATTAACGACGAGCATGTTGATCTCATTATTAAACGCGGCGATCGTGGAAAGCCTTTGCCGGTCAGGAGCCAGCAGATAGATGCTGGCGGAGGAAGCCTTGACAAACTGACACAGCAAACGCGTCAGGCGCAATGAAAGCTCTTTTAGGTTCGGCGTCGAGTTTACCAGCCGGTAAACAATATGCACCGCCGAAATGATCTGCTTATACTTTTTCGTAAGGTTCGAAAAGTCGTTTGTATTCATCCAGTGCCGCCCTGTCGGTCATCGCCGCGATATAGTTGCAAATAATCACATGCAACTGTTTGTCGGAATATTTTCTTGCCCGGTCAAAAACATCATATGGAAGCTGCTTGGGATTATCCATATAGACGCTGAAAAGCTCATTAAGGATGCGCTTGGCCTTGGATGTCATGCGCTCCACACGCCAGTGCTGATATAACTTCTCGTTCAGAATACTTTGCAAATGCTCACGGTCATTTCTCATCTCATCGGAGAAATTAACGATCCGCTTCTCCGGGCACAACGCCACATCTTCAAAAGTTGCCAGCTTGAAACGCTCCACGCGCTCATTTGTCGCCGTCAGCAGATCGCGCACCTGCATATCGATCAACTCCTTGACGACCTGATACTTGAACATGTCGCTGCCGGTCTCAACGCCCGGACGCCGCACCTTCTCAACCGCCCGCCGCCACAGCCGACTCTCATTAAGATCATCCGCCGTGATGCACCCCGACGTCAAACCATCATCGACATCATGATTCAAATAGGCCAGCGAATCGGATTTATCAACCACCTGCGCCTCGAGAGGACAGGCCCGCTTGAGCAGCTTCGCACGGAACGGCACATCCTCAACTACCTTCATTTCACCCTTGCGATCGTATAATGTTTCATGCTTAAGAATCCCGACCAGAACCTCGACGGTCAAATTAAGACCGTCAAAATCAGGATAACGCTTCTCAAACTTTGACACGATCTCAAAACTGCGCTGATTGTGATTAAATCCCTCAAGGCCGACAGCCTTTAGACGTTCGTCAAGCACCTGCTCGCCGGCATGCCCGAACGGCGAATGTCCCAGGTCATGGGCCAGGGCAACTGCCTCGATCAGATCTTCATTCAGGGAGAGATTACGGCCGATGGTTCGGGCCAACTGGGCGACTTCGATGGTATGCGTCAGACGGGTGCGGTAATAATCGCCTTCAAAAATAACAAAAACCTGAGTTTTATACTCAAGCTTGCGGAAAGCTTCACAGTGAACAACACGATCACGATCGCGTTGAAAACAAGTGCGGCTGAAATGCTCGGGCTCTGCGTGCCGCCGTCCCCAGGAATCGCACGCACGCATGGCATATGGCGCCAGCAGATCATTTTCCGACTTTTCTATGTCGAGCCTTGTCCGCATCTTTTAACCTCTTATAAACTTTGTCGAGCGAAACGGGAATAACTTTCGTCCCGAATATCGCCGGCATAAAATTCACGTCACCCTTCCACCGCGGCACGACATGGATATGCATATGCTCCGGGATTCCGGCACCGGCGGCAGCCCCCAGGTTAACCCCGATATTAAAAGCCTCCGGCTTCAAGGCGACCGCTACCAGCTCCTTGACATCAATAAGAAGCTCCATCAAATCTGCCCGCTCATCTGTCGATAAATCCGAAAGGTCCCCGATATGGCGGTTAGGAATAACAAGCACATGCCCGCCGTTAAAGGGAAAGATATTCAACACCGCAAACGCGTGGGAAGAACGCAGAAAGATAAAATGTTTTGCGTCTTTTTTGTCCCTGAGAATCTGACAAAAGACACACCCCTCTTTCTTCATCCCGCTCTGTTCAATATATTTTTCGCGCCACGGCGCCCAGAGGATATCCATAGCTACTTAATTTTAATGATCGAAGCTTTTAAGTTCCTGCCTTTAACGTCAAGCACTCCGTACGACCGAAACGGCGCCCGGACAGTATCCGTCGGGCTTCCGGGATTAAAATAACGGATCCCGTCGACTACTTCGTTTAAAACCTCATGCGAGTGGCCGAAAATAACCAGGTCAACCTTCTCCTTCTCAAAAGCCTCTTTGACCTTTTCGAACAGCCTGTCTGGCCCGCCTTCACCATGAAAAAGGCCGATGGTCACATCCTCGCATTTAAAAACCGCCTTGCGCGGCAAAATCCCGCGAAGGTCAAGGCCGTCCATATTCCCATAAACCGCCCGAATGTCCTTTAGAGTTTTCAATTTCTTAAAAACATCTATGTCACAAAAATCACCAACGTGAATAACAAGGTCGCTTTTCTTAATGTCCTCGATCAGCGCCTGAGGCAGAACTTCCGAATGGGTATCCGAAATAACAATAATTCTCATGAGACAATATACGGCTTGTTAAAAAGGCTCATCAGCACATTCAATTCCGGTTCATTCCAGATCCACATCCGCTCTTCCAGAGCGCGCAGCCTGACCCCGTCCTCGAGCTCCGACAACGATACAATAACGCAATGCCTGGGTTTCAAGCCCCGGCTGCGCATTTCCTGGGTAACAACATTGATATCCGACTCTGCCAGAGGATCTTTGTGCAGGACCAGGAGCCACGTCCCTTCGTCAGTTTGAGCTTCAAGGACATCGCACTGGCTCCCGCCTGAATGCACTAATTTGACCGGTTTCACATCCCTAAAGGCCGGCATCTTATACTTGCGCCCTTTTAGCCTCACCTGGTCATTATCAAAACACTGGAGCAATTCGGTAACACGGCAGGAGAGATCCTGGCGGCTGGTCGCATTAAAATCGCTCATCGAGCGCAGAATTTCATCTTTAAAATCCATTTTCAGACGATCGGGTTCCAGCTCGATCGACTGCACCCGTTTCTGAAAAACATATTTGATCCAGTACCGGAACATTTTGTCCTTGATGTGGAAATGGGTACCGTTTCTTTCGACCACGTCCTCTTCAACCAGATAGCCGAGCCGCTGATTAATGGCCGCCGGCTTCATCGAAGCATCAGCATCCTGAAGGTCCTTCACCCGGTAACGACCTTCCGCCATCAGCATTAAGAGATCCGACACCGATCGATTTGACTTTCCCGCTGTTACACGGCCCATCATCAGCTCAAAATGACGGCTGAGCGCCCCCCAGCGACTGAACACCATATTTTCAACGGCCTGAGCGATCAGCGGCGCATAAATTTCCTGTTGCTTGTAGACCGAAGCCAAATTAATAAGCTCCTGAAGAATAATGTCGAGGTACAACGGCCGACCGCCGGTAAAATCAGCCAGAAAATTCTTAAGTTGAACACCGATATTGATACTCCCCATCCGCGCTGTGATGAACTCCTGACTCTGATGAAGATCAAAAGGCTCAACCATCACCACTTCGAAATTACCAAAAAGAAGAGTGAGCTGCTCGGAAAGAATACGCTTGGCCGCCTCTTCATAAGAACTGGCCAGCACATAAAGCGATCTTTTCTGGGTCGTAATGCGGTCCGCCAGCCGGCTAAAAGCGTCAGGAACGCCCAGCCCGTCAAGAACCTGAAACTCATCAATAATGATCAGACAGCTTAAGCCCGTTTCGTAACTAAAAACTTCCGGCATAGCCAACAGGGCATCATACGCTTCACTCAAACGGTTCTTACCCATGAGCGCAAAAACATCTCCGGCACGCGCTGCCGTTTGCGGAATAAATTGCTCCACCGCAGCCAGCAACTCCTGCAGGGTCTCACCCGGACACAATCCCTTGATCCGCGCAAAACGATACAGCACACTGCGCACAAACTTGGAAGCAACGTAGTCGATATCACGCCCTTCGAGATCAAGATATACCGCCACGATCATTTCATCATCAAGGTCGGAGAGGAACTGGCGCAGCAAAGCGCTTTTTCCGACGTATTGGCTGCCGAGCACCGCCATATTCTGACGGTAGCCTTCCTTCAGGTCGGCCACGCGGCGTTTGATAAGCGCCAGAATATCTTTTCTGCCGTAAAAATTGCCGTTCATCACATCTCCCGTGGCAAATAATGCAAAGGATTCTTCGGCGAATCCCCCTTACGCAACTCAAAATGCATCACCGACCCCTGGGCGTCAACGCCCAGCACAGCGACCTTTTCTCCCCGAAAAACATAGTCGCCTAATTTCACCAGTAAGCGGTCATTATGCCCGTATACCGTGAAGAACCCGTCGCCATGGTCCAACATCAGCGTCGAAGCGTAGCCCGCCAGATGATCAGCGAACACCACGCGCCCTTCACGAGCAGCCTTCACCGGTTCGCCCTCGGCTCCCTTGATATCCAGCCCGAGGTTAACATGCGTCCCTTTATGATCTTCAAAATATGAAACGATCTTCCCCTTCAAAGGCCACCAGTAATCGGTGTCTTTCCCGCCGGGAGTTTGTGAAGGAATCACGTCCTTGACGACATCTACGCCGGGAATAAGCAGCAGCTGATTTTCTTCGATGGAAGCAGCACTGGGGATATGATTTGCCTGAATGATCTCCTCGACGGAGATTTTGTAGGTCTTGCTGATGCGCCAGAGGGTTTCGCCTTTATTAACCTTGTGGTAGACGCCCTTGGGCTTGACTTCTTTTACCGGCGTTGTTGGAAGGACTGCCGGCGGTTTTCGTGTTGTTGCGCAACCTGCAATCCCTGCGCAAAGCACGAAAATGGCAACACACTGGATAAAACGCACGCTGCGATCGATCATGTAAATATATGGAGCGAGAGACGGGAATCGAACCCGCGTAGCTAGCTTGGGAAGCTAGCATTCTACCACTGAATTACTCTCGCATCATTCCCTTAGGTTTCAAAAGCCTTCGGATCTCCCCGACGGAATACGGCACATCTTTTGCTAAAAGGATTTCCCGGCACACCGCAATGCGCCTGATACCTTTTATTGTAACCTGTTCCAGATTATCCCTTGTAATGCCGCCGATCGCAAAGAGCGGAAACTCTTTGACATCGGCGTAATGAGCTGCCTTGACCAGCATATCCAGATCCATCGGCGCGCGCTCCGGCTTGGTTTGTGTTTTATACACTGAACCGAATCCGACATAATCCGCGCGGTCATCAAACGCCTGACGAAGATGGACCAGATTTTGACAGGATGTACCGATAATCGCCTGCGGCCCCAAAATCTTACGGGCTTCACCCAGCGGCAGATCATCCTGTCCCAAGTGAACGCCGCTCGCTCCAGAAATTTTAGCGACATCAATCCGGTCATTGACAATGAACGGAATACGACCCCGTAACCAGGTTATCGCCTTCCGGCTAAAGTCCAACATGTCTTTAGCAGAACCTACTTTATCACGCAGTTGCACAATGTCAACTCCGGAAAGAGCGGCCTCTTTTAAAACCTCCAAAAGGCGGTCATACGGACACACGCCAGCGTCGAGGATCAAATACAATTTACAACCGCTCAAAAGCTCTTTTTTCGAGACCATATACCTTATACCGCAACAGTTTAAACCGCTCCGCTAAAGAGCCGTCCGTAAGCTTCGCAAATTCCTCCAAAACCCTTAATGATTCCTTCACGCGCTGGGTATTGGCATAAAATATATCCGCAATACTGCCGCGTTTGGACTCGGAAATAGTCGTCGGTTTGCCCACATCCCCCGCCACATCCCTGGCCTTGACGATCAACGTCAAACCAAAAACCTCCACCGCACCGGTAAGCTCATGGCGCACCGCCTTATACCCCGATGTCAATACTTTATCATCAACAATGAACCGCGCCGTATCTTCGCAGACCCGCAAGCCTTCTTTGGCTCGGTTAAAATTGGCATCAATAACCCGCTCGATTCCCCGAGACGAACTGCTTATTCTTTTGCGCATAACTTCTTTATCTTTTCTATCACGTTAGTCGTGGAAAGCCCGGGAAGATACTTAACAAACTCAACCCGTCCGCCACGGGCTTTTACCACATCACCACCCGCAACGTCCTTGCCTTTCCAGTCAGCCCCCTTCAACAAAATATCCGGCTGAAGTTTTTTAATAAGCTCGTAAGGTGTTGGCTCATTGAAGATAACAACATAATCCACTGCCGCCAGCCCCGCCAGAACCGCCGCCCGCTCCGCCTGAGGCACAATCGGCCGCTCCGGCCCCTTTTCCAAAGATCGAACCGAAGCATCGCTGTTTAAACCAACGATCAAAATACGGAAATCATCCTTCTTGGCCGCTTCCAGGTAACTGACGTGCCCATAGTGCAAAATATCAAAACACCCATTCGTAAAAGCAATCGTCTTCCCCGCCTTGCGCTCCCGGGTGATCTGCTTTTTTAACAATGCAACAGAACAAATCTTTTTTGAAGTTTTCATAGTGCCAATCCCCAAGAGACCCCTCGTTTAAGGCGTCGTGGCCGAACGCGCGCTCGTAAAAAAAGCCAACCACGCAGCCAATCGAAACGCAATGAAACAGCTTCATTTACCTACGAATTCATTCTCAACGACTTCGCACATCGCGTGCGCGATGGTGATGTGGCTTTCCTGAATGCGAGCGGTGATTTTGGAAGGGACGATAATGGCGATGTCGGCGATCTTTCCCATCGGGCCGCCATCATGACCGACAAAAGCGACAGTCGTGATACCCATCTCTTTCGCGCGCTCAAAAGCCTTGATCACATTGGCCGACTTGCCGCTGGTAGAGAATCCGACGATAACATCGCCTTTGCGGCCAAGAGCCTCAAGCTGGCGTGAAAAAACGATATCGTAACTGTAATCATTAGTTAAACACGTCAGGATCGACGTGTCGGTGGTAAGCGCGACCGCGGGCAACGCCCGGCGTTCTTTCTGAAAGCGACCAATAAACTCAGCCGCAATATGCTGACTATCCGCCGCCGACCCGCCGTTACCGCAAAAGAAAACCCGATTATTATTCTGAAAAGCCTGGATGATCGCTCGGGAGGTCTGTTCTACAGCAGGAAGGCAATTCTTAATAACTGATTTCTTTACTTCAATGGATTCATTGACGATTGCTTCGATCCGCTGTCTCATTACACACCCCGTCGTATTTAAACTTGATCTGCCGTGAACACTTTTGAGATAGCGATAAGATCCGCGTCCACCTTCTTGCGCTGGGTAACCGCTTCTTCAATGTCACAATATTTAATGCGGTTGTTCTGATAACTCACCATCTTGCCGAATTTGCCCTGCACCACGAGCTCTACAGACTTGACACCGAACCTGGTCGCCAGGATACGGTCAAACGCTGTAGGCGCGCCGCCGCGCTGAATATAACCCAACAAACTCACGCGCGTTTCATAACCGGTATTATCTTCGATCGCCTTTGCCAACCGCTCGCCGATACTGCCAAAACGGCGCTTCTCAGGCCCTTCCTGATAAACACCGGGCATCTCAACCTGAGCACCCTCGGAAACAACCACAATACTAAACGACTTGCCCCGGCGATGACGATTCTTGATCGCCTCACAAACCTTCATAATATCCGTCTTGAACTCGGGAACAATAATAATATCCGCGCCGCCTGCGACACCCGCCTCCACCGCGATCCAGCCGGTGAACTGCCCCATGACCTCAATGACCATGATCCGGTGATTGGCTTCAGCCGTTGTGTGCAAACGGTCGATCAATTCCGTCGCCACCTGGACGGCCGTATCAAACCCGAACGCATAATCAGTGCCCGACAGCGCATTATCGATCGATTTAGGGATGCCCACCACCTTGATAATGCCCTTTTTATGAAGCTCCGAGGCAATCCCTAAGGTTACCTCGCCGCCAACAGCGATCAAGGCATCCATCCCGTTACGTTTATAATTTTCCGCGATCTTCTCAACATGTTCCGGATTCACCAGAGGGTCCAGCCTGCTGGTCCCGAGAATAGTACCGCCACGATCCAGAATCCCGGACACCGCGCGAGTGTCTAATACGCGCGTGTCATTATCGATCAGCCCCTGCCAGCCATTCTTGATGCCGGTAATGACATAGCCTTCCTGCATGCCCTTGTAAACGACCGCGCGAATAACCGCGTTCAGTCCGGGACAATCAGCACCGCCTGTCAGAATACCGATTTTCTTCATGCTCTATACCCGTGAAAATGCAACGGCGGCTCGATCTCTTCATCGTCCATCCCCTTTTTACCAGGGATAATAATATCCGTTGCGATCTTGATAACATGCACCCGCACCATCACCCGCTCTTCACGCCCGATAACATCCTGGATCCGGCGTTTGATCATTTCCTGTAAATCTGCCGTCAGTTCGGAAATGTTCACATCCGAACGCAAAACCAGGCGGATGTCAACTTTAATGCCTTTTTTCGTCGAAGAAACTTCCGGACGGATTTCCTTGATCTGGGGGGCCCGCACCGCCATGCGGCGAACAAGGTCCTCGATCGCCGACAAGGAAATCGTCACCCGGCCAAGGGGGTTGTCAAAGGTGATAATCCGTTCCTGCTCCTGACGGCCATAAATGATCCTCGCCAGAACAATACTGATCACCATAATAGCCACGATCACAACCCCGGTGATCATGCCCGCCTTCGGGTCATTATAAACAAACGCCAACACCTTTTGGTATCCCTGAAGATCAACTAAATGCGCCATCAAAACAACGCCCAGAAGCCCCGTGACCATGATGATAATAACATAGAATAATATGGCGATCTTGATCAAGACACGCATGGCACTACCCCCTGTTGATCCCCTGAATACTCACATCCACGTCACGTAAATTAATATCAGCCATTTTTTCAACAGCCGTCATGACCACATCCTGGATCCGGCGCGATGTTTCAGAAAGGTTCATCCCGAAACGGATATCGACCTTCACCACCACGCTGACCTGCCCGTTGGTCTCAACACGCACATCGACCGCCGTATTACGACGGACGCCAACCAGGCTAAAAAGCCCCTCGACCTGGTCGTTACGCGCCAGCGTGACACCTTCAATATCGGCAATAGCCGCGGAACAAATATCCGCAACGACATTGGTATGCACCTGAATAACGCCTAAATCAACCTTGTTCTCCGGCCTCATATACCCCTCAATCTTCCTTCTTGGCCATCTTCTCGAGGAAATGCGTCGAGATCTGACCTTTGACGAACAACGGATGGTTCATGATCTGCACATGCAGCGGGATCGTCGTTTTGATCGGCGATATATAAAATTCATCCAGCGCCCGGCGCATAATCTTGATCGCTTCCGCACGATCCCGGCCGTGAACGATCAACTTGGCCACCATCGAATCATAATACGGGCTTATTTTATACCCCGAATAGATATGCGTGTCAACCCTGACCCCGGGACCGCCGGGAAGATTAAGCTGTTCAATCGTTCCAGGACACGGCACAAAATTATTATCCGGATCCTCAGCATTGACGCGGCACTCAATGGCATGGCCGTGAAGTTTAACATCTTCCTGCTTCAACTTAAGCTTTTCACCACAAGCCATCCGGATCTGTTCCTTAAGAAGATCAAGCCCGGTGATCAGCTCGGTCACCGGATGCTCAACCTGGATGCGCGTGTTCATTTCCATAAAGAAAAAGTCTTCATTCTTATCGAGCAAGAACTCAACCGTTCCGACGCCACGGTAATTAGCGGCCTTGGAAACCTTCACCGCTGCCTCACCCATCTTCTTGCGCAATTTTTCACTGAGAGCCGGCGACGGGGCTTCTTCGATCAACTTTTGATGACGGCGCTGAACAGAGCAGTCACGCTCACCCAGATGAATAATATTCCCGTGGTAATCCGCCAGGATCTGAAACTCCACATGACGGGGATCCTGCACGTACTTTTCAATATAAACATCAGGATTCTTAAAATTCTTTTCGGCTTCAGCCTGTGCCAGCTTCAGCGAGCTTAACAAGGTGACATCATTATGACAAACGCGCATGCCTTTGCCGCCGCCGCCCGCGGTAGCCTTGATGATGATCGGATACTTGATCATCTTGGCAACCGCCAGGGCTTCTTCAGATGTCTTGATGATCCCCTTACCGCCCGGCGTTAATGGCACCCCGGCCTTACGAGCCGTCTCTTTGGCCGTGATCTTGTCACCCATCATCCGGATCGTTTCAGGTGTCGGCCCGATGAAATGGATTTTACAAGACTCGCAGATCTCAGCAAAATGGGCATTCTCGGATAAGAATCCGTACCCGGGATGGATCGCCTCAACATCCGTGATCTCGGCCGCAGAAATGATCGCGGGAATATTCAAATAACTTTCCGTGCTGGGCGCCTTACCGATGCATACAGCTTCATCCGCGAAACGGACATGAAGCGAATCACGATCAGCCTCGGAATAAACCGCAACCGTCGCGATCCCCAGCTCTTTACAAGCACGA
>PEAR01000053.1 GCA_002753745.1 Candidatus Omnitrophota bacterium
ATCGTCGCCAATGAACGACAGACGCATACCAAACGAAGGACGGTCATGATAATGATAGTAATGACGGTCACCATGATGGTCCCGTTCCCAGGCATAGGACGATGTTGCGCCTGCCAATGAAAGGCCAGCTAAACACACCGCCGCCAATATCATGGTATTTCTTTTATTGTTTTTCATATCTCACCCGTTGTTTTACTCCTTCTTCTCGCCCGTATCGTGACCCTCTCCATGCGGCGGCCCTTTTCTCTCCGCACCCATCTTCTGAAACTGCGCGAATTGTTCGGGAGTCAAGACCTGGCGGATCTCCAGAATCGCGGCCAAATGCTGATCTTCTCTCTTAATCATCAGTTCTTTAAGCTCGTTATGAATGGCAGTGACTTTCTTAATGTCCAGCTGGGTGCCGTCCAGAGCTTCTCGTAATTCCTGACGTTTGGCCGAAATCTTTTCTCTTGAACTTTCAAACTCTGCTTTACGCTGTTCCCGATTCTTATCCAGCTGAGCCTGCTGTTCTTTGGTCAGCTTCAGCGTTTCTGCCATTTCCGCAAAATGCTTCTTTATTTTTGCTTCCCGGTCCTCGGGCTTCACCTGGCTGTCAGCAACCTTCGCATCAGGCGTCTGCGCCCAAACTGCCGGCGCATAGAAAGCAGCCGCCAAAATACCAGCACAAAGAATGCCGCCTTTCAATGTGATTTCTCTCATGAATTACCCCTTTCCTCAAAGAAATACGTTTCAATGGTTGTGCCATAACCTGTCATCTCCCGGCTTTTATCACCCGCAACTTCCGCGACTTGTGCCAGGAACGAAACCCTTTCGGTCTGAACCTGTTGCGACTTATTGACCCCAAAAACAACACCAGCTACCAGAAAACAAACCATTACCGAAGCGACGATCCTGGCCATGGCGAATGAAGGGCTAAATGCCTGACTAAACCCTTCAGAAAGCCCAGAAAGCCATCCCCAAACACCCTCCTGTTCTTTCTCTTTGATCTGATCCATCACCGCGTTCATAACCGACAACGGCATTGTTTCCCGCGGTAAATTTTGGAATGGTTCAACCAATGCCTTCCGGGACGCCGCCAAAAACTCCCTGCAGCGGCTGCATCCAGCCACATGCGCGTCAAGCGCGGCCTTCGCAGGAACCGTCAGGAACCCGTCAACATAATCAGTTAAAATAATATCCTGGACACGCTCACATTTCATTGGCCATCACCTCGTCGCGCACTGACAATAACTTGACCCGCGCCCGTTTCAGGCGGGAGCGGACAGCGTTGATATCGATCCCCAAAACACCGGCGATCTCTTCATATTTCAAACCTTCCATATTACGAAGGACGATGCACGCCCGCTGTTCCTCAGACAACTCCCCCAAAAGCCGGTCAACAACGCCCTGGGCATATTCTTTCTCCGCCGATTGTTGAACATCACTGGGTGACGACTCACCGGCATGGACAGCTTCGTTATATTCCACGGACCTATTTTTCATCCCCGCTACCCTCTTGGCATAGTTGATCGCGGTATTGATCGTCACGCGATAAACCCATGTTTTAAAACTAGACCGCCACTGAAAGTCCTTCAGCTTGCGGTAAATCGTCAAGAAAACCTCCTGCGCAACCTCCTCGGCGTCTTCACGGTGGCGCACAACCCGAAGGCTGACATTAAACACAAGATCGCCATAGCTCTTGAGGATCGCCTCAAACGCCCCCGCGTCACCCTGCGCCGCGCGCCTGATCACATCATCATCGATATCCAGCATAACGTCCGTTCTGCTCTTCAACGATTAGACACATCCTGATCGGAAAAAGTTACTACGAATCCCAGCATGACCCAGAACACAAAAGCCAACGCCAGGGAATAGAGGTGATTATCAAAGAAGGCATGCACCAAAAATGCAGATAAACCGCAGACAGCTCCCAGAAGGACCGGATCCGCCGATTTCCGGTAGACACGGCAGGCCCGAAAAAGCACGCAACCCAGAAAAACCACAAAAGCCAGTAAACTGAATATCCCCGTTTCCGCCCAGATCTGCAAATAACAATTGTGCGCGTAAATAGGGATCAGAAAAGGGGACTGTTCATGCAGACGACCCATGAATGTCCCGATCCCCTGGCCGATGAACGGGTGCTGTTTGATCAACAAAAGAGTGTTCTGCCAGTACTCGTATCTTGAAGAATCACCCCCGGGTATAAAAATAGACAGCACCCGGCTCACAGAACCATGGCACAGCAGCATAACCGCTGCCAGAATGCCGGCCAGAGACAAGACGGAAAGGTACTTCCGCGATAGGAACATCATGACCAGCAAGCCGGCGCCAAAACCCACCCAAGCGCCGCGAGAGTACGTTAACACAAAAACAATGCATAAAAAGCCCGCCAGCACCAGCAGCCTCTTACGCCATATTTGCCTTCCGGAAACCAGGAGGGCCAAAACCATCAGCAGAACCACCACGAGGTACGCGCCCAGGCCGTTATAATGTTTGAAATTCGCCGTCAACGCCGAAAAATTATGCCCGTCCATCTGCGCTAACGCGATCGGGCGATGTCTCAACAAATCGAATCCGAAACATTTCTGGATAATAGCGTCGAAAACAACAATTGAAGCACTGATCAGAAACCACCCAACCGCCTGCTCGGCATCCTCCCTTTTACGCAATACCAGGGGCAGCGCCAGAAAAACCAGGATATACTTGATCCATTTCAGAAAAAGCGCATGCAGGCTTTGCGACATATATGTCCCGCTGTTAAACAGGGAAACGGCACACAAAAGAATAAACACAATCAAAACCCAAATGCCCGGCCAGGCCAGGGGCTTAAAATCCGGTCTCCGGCATTTATCGATCAGTATGAACAACAGCAGGATCCCGCAGCAAATTTCTGTCGTCGCATTGGAAAACGGGATAAAAAAGATCATCCCGAATAATGCGATCTTGCTAATTTTTTCGATAACAGGTAATGAAAACATTAAACAATTCCCGGACTTTTAGAGTTACTGGTAAAAGCAACGGACTATAATATCAAAATCACGGCACAATAGCGACTCTCTTTCAAGGGAAACATCTCCCCTTTATTAACCGGCAAACGCCCGCCAGCTCAGCTTCGGTCAGAAACACGCTGGTCGATAATGTAAGAATACGCCGACTCAAGGCTCGAGCATGAGGACAATCGCCAGCCGTTACGTGTCCTTTCAATCCCTCATACTCGGGAATGGCCGCACTGAAAGACTCCGAGATCCCCCAAGCTGACTCTTTCAATGGCGTCAGAACGCCGGGCTTCTCATCTTCCAGAAGCAAGGCCAGATAAGGAAATGTTGCCCTGCTGTTCGGCGGCTCCCGCATAAACGTGATCCCCGGTACGCCGCGCAGCGCATCCCTATACCTTTCCGCCATCCGGCGCTGACGACCGATTTCTGTTTCCAGACGACTAAAACCGGCATGCCCCGCCCATATGCGCAAGGGCGAAACTTTGATCACAGGAAAATCAAAAGAAAAATATTCAGACAGCTCGCGCATCTTCTGCCCGGTCAAATGCCAGAAAAGTTCCGGTAAACGATACGCCCACCAGAACAATGATGGCCGGTAAAACACAACATACCCGGCTAATTTTAAGACCATGAGCGCTTCATCAAGAAAATTTTCCTGCTCGAGCTCGGTGATTTTTTTGTCGACGATCTCCGAAGCCCGGCTGGAATTGCAAACAACCACGCCGCCTTCATAGGTTGTCAGCCCTTTCCCGCGCGCCAGACTGAAGAAAGAAAAATCGCCCAGCGAACCGACCTTACGCCCATGATATTCAGCGCCCAAAGATTGGGCGCAATCCTCGATCACATGAATATTCCGCAGCCGGGCAATGGCCAGAACGGGATCCATATCCGCCGGCAGACCGGCCAGATGCATCACCAGGACAGCCGCGATATCCGCGTTATCCCGGCACATCCCGGCAAGAGCCTCAACGTCATAATCAAAACTTCCCGCCCTGACGTCACAAACCAAAACCTTAAAACCAGCCCTGATGATCGCCGGCACAACCGACGGGCAAATGAACGCGGGTACCACCACGGTCCTCTTGTCAGACAGCTCGGCCAACGCCGAGGCGATATAAAACAGCCCCGCTGTTCCGGAACAAACGATCCGGGCATACGCCACATTCAAATAGGTGATAAAGTCTTCTTCCAGCGATCCGGGATAACGTGTCTTGGCCCATGAGGCGAACAGCTCATGCACCGGCAACGGAAACCCGGCCGTAGGTGGAATCTCTCTAAAAATACTCATATGATTTCCGGCTGTCCATTTAGTATTCGCATGATATAATTCAACCTCATGAAATCCAAGGATCCCTTTACCAGCTGCGTTTCAACCAGCATCTCGGACATCCCGAGATCCGACTGGGAAAGCATCTTCCCGCCCATCGCGGAAAGCTACGATTTTTTCAGAACCCTTGAAGAAACCAGCCAGGACCAGTTCAAAACTTTCTATATCACTCTTCGCGAAGGTCAGCGGATTGTTTGTGCCGCGCCCTGCTTTGTGATGGACTATCCCCTTGACACGACCGTTGACGGGTTCATCAAATCCACCCTTAACGGCTTTGAAAAAATCATCGGCCGGAAAATCATCCTGCGCCTTTTAATCTGCGGCTGCACCGCGGCAGAAGGCCGGCTGGGAACGATCGACTCCGACCGCCAGGATATCGGCGAAACGCTGCTGGCCGAAATGCGCAGCCTGGCCCGTCGAGAAGGGATCTCCCTGATCGCATTCAAAGATTTTCACGAAAGCTACAACGCCTTCTTTCAACCGCTAATCCGTCTGGGGCTGCATCTTATCCCCAGCTATCCCTCGGTCGCGCTGGACCTGCCCTACCGGAGTTTTGAAGAATATTTTGCCACGCTCAGCAAAGCCACCCGCAAAGACCTGCGGCGAAAATTCCAAAAGATCGACAAACTGCCGCCCATCACTGTCGAGGTAGTTACCGACATCAGCGGACTTCTGGACGATATCTATCCCCTGTACCTTAACACCCTGCAAAAAAGCGACGTCCAGTTCGAGCGCCTGAGCCGTGAATTCTTCGCCCGCATCCCGGCTAACATGCCCGGCGAAACCCGGTATTTCCTCTGGCGCCTCGGCAACAAGATCGTCGCCTTTGACCTTTGCCTGACCAAAGGCAATATTCTCGTCGACGAATACATCGGCCTGGATTACTCGATCGCCTATGACTACCACCTTTATTATCTCACATTTCGCGACATCGTAAACTGGTGTATCCAAAATAATATCCATACCTATGAAAGCGGCGCCCTTAATTACGATCCCAAAAAGCGGCTGGATTTCCGCTTTGTTCCGCACAATATTTATCTCAAGCATCTCAATCCGGTGATGAACATTTTCTTCGGCTGGCTCGGTCAGATCATCAAGCCGGATAATTTCGACCCCACCTTAAAAGCCCTCAAAAAGGCCGGCAGTATCCATGAAGAATAACCTGACCTTCAAGATCATCGGACTGATGCTCTTGTCCGATATCACGGAATCAGCCGGCGAACTGCTTTTCAAAAAAGCCGTCTTGCTGACCGGGATCGACCATGTCGCCGCCTCGAACTTCATAACATTTCTGCTTAAACTGGCGGCAACGCCCCACTTGTGGCTGGGCATCCTGATCTACGCGCTCAACTTTGTTTTATGGATGGCGGTCCTTTCACGGCTGGACCTCAGCATTGCCTTTCCGATCAGCAACGCCGCCTATGTCATCGTCCCATTCCTCTCCATGATCACACTCCATGAACATGTCCCGCTGATCCGCTGGCTGGGTGCGGCCTTGATCCTTGCGGGGGTCACTCTTATTTCACGATCGCCCGGAAAGGAGACCGCGACCCCATGAACGCCGCAGCCTTTCTTCTTCTTTTCCTGCACCAGATCTGTTCAACCGTCGAACAGGTTGTGTTCAAGAAAGCGGCCGACCGCCTGCAGGACCATGACCTTAAAAACCTGCGGGACATTCTCTCTTTCGCCGGAAAAACCCTGCTGATCCCGCTGGTGTGGCTCGGCTTCATCCTGGTGATCGGCGCCTGGGTCTTCTGGTTCGGCCTGCTCACCTACGTGGATCTCAACATTGCCATCCTCATCGACAGCCTGCAGTATGTGATGATCTTCCTCGTCTCATTCTTCGTCCTCAAGGAACGCATCCATTGGACGCGACTGCTCGGCGCCGCCCTCATCATGCTGGGCGTTTTTTTGGCTTTAAAAGGCTGATATTAATTTAAACCGCTGATTAAACGCCTAACGCTTGAAGAATTTGAAGATTGAGCCTCTCATTGGCCGACTGGATCTCGGCCGTTGATTGCCAGGCGGCACTGAATTCCCGGGGATGGTCAAGTCTGGCAAAAAGCGTTTTGATCCGGCTGTCCATCACCGGGGGCGAATAATCTCCGGTCACGTCAAAACCCACAATATCCAGGTTCTCCCGAATCAGTTTCAACAATAAAAGGACCTCCGGCTGCCTGAAGAACCCCTCTTCCCAGTTCGTCCTTGACCAGCAGGCCTGCAAACAATCCTTGTCGAGACTGACATAAACTTTCTTTGTTTCCAGACGGCCTAATAAATCAAAAAAGAACGCCGTCAGATCTGTCCCGGCCAGCGGCTTCCAGTCGATCCGGTCGCGAGCGCCCAACGGGGTGACGGTGACCGACACATTGTCCACCGGGACTTTCCTCAAGAACGTAAATGTCGGGTCATGACGATAAGGATAAAGCTCAACCCGGTCATGCGCGAGAGAATCCAGATCACCGGTCTGGATGGAATAACTGGAAATGTCATCGGAGCTGATCCCCAACAGAACAGCCTTTTTGATATTCGAGCGCTTAAGGGTGCGCGAAACCCAGGAGCCGCAGCCCAGCCTGGGCGGCAGGATATCCCAATCGGGATGATGATCAAAAACGATCAGCGTGACCGGCTCCTCGAACTGGTCAATCAAAAGGCTTGAGATATGATGAAAATCGCCGGACCCCAGGAACGTCACGGCGTTTTTCAGGTCCGGCCGGAAAGCCGCGCTGACTTTTTGCGCATTCGCGCGATTACTCCACAACCTCACCGCCGGGCCCAGGCTTTTCAGGTCAACAATATCCGGCTGGTAACGACCCACCAGCCCCGGCTGCCGGGCCACCGTGTCGTCGAAATTCAAAATGCGGATCTTGTCGGAAAGCATGCCGTCCCCCTATGATCCGGTTTCAGCAATACCCTTCTTCAACGCCTGTTCAAAAAGGTCGACACCCAGGTCGATCTCGGCCTCAGTTATGTAAAGCGACGGCGCCAGCGTAAAGACGTTCTTGTAATAACCGCCAACATCAAGAACCAGGCCGTGTTTCTTGCCGCCAGAGGTCAGCTGCCCGCTCAAGCCGATATTCATGATTGCATCCGTCAATTCCCGGTTCGGTGTAAACCCGTCGTTCCGGCAGATCTCGATGCGCAGGGCGAGGCCCAGCCCGTCAACTTCGCCAATATGCGGATATTTCTTTTGCAGTTCCTTCAGGCGAGCCACAAAATAAGCTCCTTTTTGCGGGACCGTTTTCTCGAAGTCAGAATCAGCGATCAGCTTCATCACCTCAAGACCCGTCGCCGTGCCCAGAGGATTCGAGGAAAACGTCGCGTGCGTCGAACCCGGCGGAAAAACCTCGGGCGAGATCAATTCTTCTTTGGCCCAGATCGCGGAGATCGCGTTAAGGCCGTTGGTCAGCGCCTTGCCGAACACCATGATATCCGGCGTCACCCCGTAGTGTTCGATCGCCCAGAGCTTTCCGGTCCTGAAAAAGCCCATCTGGATCTCATCATCTACCAGAAGGATCTTGTAACGGTCGAGGATCTTTTTTAATTCAACAAAATACCCCTTTGGCGGAATGATATACCCGCCTGTTGCCTGGAGAGGTTCGACGAAAAACGCGCCGTACTCACACTGCCGGGTTTTAGTATTGACCAGCGAATAGTATTCGGATTCAAAAAGCCGTTCAAACTGTTTAATGCACTCAAAACCGCACGATTCTTTTTTCTTACCCAGCGGACAACGGAAACAATACGGATAAGGCACAAAATTAGCCCGGTCGGCGAAATGCCCGAAACGTTCACGGTAACGGTAGCTGGACGTGATTGCGGTAGCGCCCAGCGTACGGCCGTGATAACTGCCCATGAAAGCAAAAACCGGATTCTTTTTGGTGTGATTGCGCACCACCTTGATCGCGTCCTCGATAGCCGATGCCCCGCCGACATTGAAATGAACACGGCCCTTGGCCTGAAATTTCTTTTCCACGTCCCGGGCGATCATGGCTGACAGCAGAATCTTTTCCTTATGCAAATACTGACACGCCAGCTGCGGCAGTGTGGCCACCTGTTTATCGAGCGCCGCTTTGAGACGAGGATGATTATAACCGAACGTCGCCGCCGAATACCACATCTGCAAATCCAGAAACGGCGTTTCATTCTTGTCATACAGATAGCTGCCGTTACAGTGCGTAAAAATATTAAGCTCTTTGGCATAATGCACCGTATCGCCCCACGAACAATACTGTGCTTCCAGCTTTAGCAGGTCCGCATCAGACAAGTTTTCCCCGGCGTCGATCTTTTTACTCATGTGTCAATCCTTTCAAGGCTTTATAAACATCCTGTAAATTCCTGTACTCAACGAATTTCTTACCCTTCTGGCGCAAATGCGCCGCCAGGCTGTCCTTGGCGAAAACCAGGTGCGCCTGCAGTGAAGCGCAATAATCCGAACGGCCGTCACCGACATAAATCAGCACCTTGCCCAGGCTGTCCTCGTTGCGCAAATGGGATGTTTTGCAATTCGCGCACCGCAGGCAGGCTAAATTCTTGTATGGGAATAAAGGCGTCAGGCGATTCCCCCGGATCCGCAAATGATTGGCCAGGATCCTTATCCCGTGCACATCATTGCTTTTTAAGATCGTCTCGATAAGAAAATTAAAACTGTCGCTGGTGATCAACGGACGAACGCCCGACTTCTTGAGCAACACCAGAATCCGGTGAAAATAGGCGTCGATTTCTATCTCCGACAAATATTCCGTCAACTGCTCGCGCGTGGCCCGCACCGAGCGCATTTGCCCGCGCAGGCAATCCTCAGAGCCGATCACGCCGTTTTGCCATTGCTGTTCCAGCACGCGCCACTGCTGGTCGACGGAAAAACGCTCGATCATGTCGTCCACCACATCAATATTGGAAATCGTGTGGTCAAAATCAAAGAAAACCCGGCACTGGGAAAGAGCAACGCGACGTTCCATCATATCACTCATATCCCATCCGGCCGTGACGGCATTTGACAACGCAGAAATTTTTTCTGTTTGATTGAGATTAAACACAGGCCGGCTCCGGTTTTAGCAGGATTCGCGAAAAAAACTGATTCATACTGTCAACCACCTTGCCCCGTTCCTGGTCGGCGGTAACGATATGGTAGGAATTCTCCAGCAGGACAATTTCTTTATCCGTTGAAGATACCCGTTCGCGGATGTATTCGGCATTCTTGACGCTGGTCATGTCGTCTTCTTTGGCCTGAATGATCTGGACAGGCACAGTGATATGCGGAAGCCTTGTTTTAAGATGCTTGACCAGATACTCCAGCTGACGCAGTAGGCTTACCGGGAAAAAAGGGTATCCGTAACGATCAATATCCGGCGGCAACTCCGAGACCTTTTCAAAAAACTCATGAACCTTTTTGCGCAGAGCTTCATTCTTGATGCCGTACGGCGGGCTTTCCTGAAAATAAATAATACGGTGAAGGTATGTCACATACACAATCGGCAGGAAACAACGATACCAGGGACAGTTCCAACCATCGTAGAAAATCGTCGGCGACAAACAGCTGACCCCGGCCACGGCCTGAGGAAACTCATCGGCCAGCAGCAACGCCAGCAATGCACCCATCGACAATCCGCTGACAAAAATCGTATCGCTGTATTCACGCGCCTTGAAATAAGCCTGGCGCACCGTTCCGTAGAAATCCTGCCAGGACGTGTCGCGAAGAATATGCAGCGGCTGATCATGGTTGGCCAGACGCGGACACGTAACGGAAAAGCCACTGCGGTTCAGCCGGCTGGCCAGAAAACGCATCTCATTGGGGGTGCCGGTCAGCCCGTGGATCAGGATAACGGCAGCGCCGTTCGTGCCGCGGACAGAAATCCCCGGGCTCATAGGAACCGCCCTGGCTTCCCGATAAGCTTTACTTAACTGGAATGACAATTTTACACTCATGATATGTCAATTTTACCTGACAAATCATTAAGATAAGATTAAGAAAATCTTTAGATTTCTTAATGTTACCCGTGGGAGACAGGAAGCATAATAATAAAAGTTGAGCCTTGTCCTGGCTCACTTTCCGCCCTGACCGTGCCCTGGTGGGCTGACACGATCGCCTTGACAATACTCAACCCAAGACCGAACCCCGGGCTGGTCCTTGATTTCTCCGCTCGAAAGAAACGACTGAAAACCCGCTCCAGATCTTCTTTGGCGATACCGACGCCGGTATCATTGATGGTAACTTCGGCCATCCCCTCATGCCGGGAAACCCGCACCGAAATCTGTCCGCTCTCAAGCGTGTATTTGATGGCATTGTCCACCATATTGGCAACCGCCCGCCTGAGCTGTCCTTCATCCGCGTCAATCACAAATTCATCGCTGGCCAGCAACCGCAGTTCGATTTTCTTCAGATCAGCCCGTGAACGGGCATCCCGGAGAATGCCCTTGATCAGACCGGTTATGTTAACTTTTTGTAATTCCAGCCGATGCTCAACCCGCTCCAGCTGGGCTAGTGTCAGCAGTCCATCTACCAGTTCGTTCATTTTATCAATCTCCTCAAGATTGACCGTCAAAACCGCCTCGTATTCTTCCGGGGTTCGCCGCCGGTTCAAGGCAACCTCCTGCTTGCCCTTAAGCACCGTCAGAGGCGTGCGCAATTCATGTGAAACGTCCTGCACCAGCTGTTGCTGAAAAGAAAAAGCATAGTCCAGGCGGGTGAGCATGTCGTTAAACGTTTCGGCGAGCCGGCGGGTTTCGTCATTAACCGTTGGGATCTTGATGCGCTGTTTGAGATTGCGGGAAGTGATCTGCCTCATGGTCCGGGTCATATGATCCACCGGCTTTAACGTCGCCCTGGTCAGAAAGATCCCCATGATCGTCACCAGCACCATGGCCAGCGGCAAAAAAATCAGCAAGACAGTCTTGATTCTTCCCAGCTTGACATAAACCGGCCTTAACGAAGCGGTGATCTGGACATAATAGACATTGACCTTTTTGTTGATCGGCAGAACATAAGTCCGAAACGGCCAAACATCCTCTTCCTTAACCAAAGAAACACCGGGGATATCCTCAAACCGCTCTGCTGCCGCACTTAACGCCGCGCGCCTCAATGCCAAAGAAAAAGGCTTATTGCTGGAATGAATCAATTCCCGGCCATCCTGACTAAAGACCTGAATAAATAATCCGTCCCCGCGGCTCCACTCAACGGCATTGTGCAGCGTGCTGGCGACATCAGCGTGAGAAAGATCGGCAGGAAGCCCGGCGTCCCTGCGGTCGGAAAGTTCGTCCATGACCTGGGCGATATCCTGGGCGCGCGATTCCAGAAGATGATTAAAGTCCTTATTAAGCACCCGGCTGAAATTGGCATACAACGAAATACTCAGGATCCCGCTAATAAGGCCCAGGGCTAAAACATACCAGAACGTCATCCGAAAGTAGATCGAATTGATCAGCATATCAGGTTCTTATCATATAGCCTCGGCCGCGGATGGTCTGGATCAGCTGATGGTCATGGCCCAGATCAATCTTGCGCCGCAAGGCGTTAATATGCACGTCAATAACATTGGTGGTGGAATCGAAATTAATATCCCATACCTGTTCCGAAATAGCCGTACGGGTTACTACTTCATTGGCATGCCGCAAAAGGAATTCCAGGAGAAAGAATTCTTTGGTGGTCAGCACGATCTCCTGTCCCGCCCGGGTGACCTGATGGGCCAGCACGTCCAGTACAAGGTCGTCCACCTCCAAAACTGACGATGCTGTCGCCGCCCCCTGCCTGAGCAAAACGCGGATCCTGGCCAGGAGTTCCTTAAAAGCAAAAGGCTTGGTCAAATAATCATTCGCCCCGGATTCAAGGCCATTGACCTTGTCGTTAACACTGTGTTTCGCGGTCAACATAATGATCGGCGTATTAATCTTATCCCGCCGAAGATTTCGGCAAAGCGTGATGCCGTCCATCTTCGGGATCATCAAGTCCAGGACGATCAGCTGGTAATCCTCCGTCCCGGCCAGAAAGTAACCCCGCTCGCCGTCATAAGCCACGTCAACGGCATAGCCCTCTTCCCTTAGCCCCTGACTGACAAAATCAGCAATATGTTTTTCATCCTCAACAACTAAAAGCCTCATGTGCCCCCGCCCATTGATCTTTTGACCTGAATTTTGTTAGTATATCATAAGTGTAATAAAAAGCCCGTGCCGGGTATTACCCCGGCACGGGCTCATATTGTTGCAGTTTACTTTAAAACAACATTATCCCTTGGCCGGCTGTTCTTCCTCGGCGCCGGTTTCAATCCCCAGGATCGGAACCCAACCCTGGACAGGTGTAATGTTGATGATAACCGCGGTCACCCCCGCGAAATCACCCTGTTTAAACCGCTCGATCTGCGCCGCGTCAAACTTAAAGTCCGCCGCATCACCCTTGGCGGTTAGAGCCTGGGATGTATTCAAGTCCACACCGCCTTTGAGCTTCTCGGCATTATCAACAACCTCTGAAGCAAGGGCGAACTTGAATGCTTTACGATCAAAAACAATTTGATCAGTCGGCGTGCTGACATTATGAGCAAACGCATCTGCGTCAGCATATACTTGTTCGAGAGGGACTCCGTTATCCCTGGACGTCGCAAGTTCATTGAATTTCTCCGCAATCGAATCATAAAAACCTTCAATAGAAACAATACTTAAAGCCAAACTCCCTGTCATCGCTTCCGATGCATCCAAAGACCTTGAAAGTTCTTCGACCCTGATCTCGCGTGACGGCTCTGGCTCTAAAGGAATATCTTCCTGTTTCTTATCTGCCGTGATCCACTCAGCTTTCACGGTTTTGGTACCGATTTTGGGTGCGATCAATGGGCGCTTGTTCATGCGGCCTGCATTCATTAACGCCTCAACCAAGGCTTCCATCCTTGAAGGATCTTTGATGATGATAATGCAGTTAGCGCCCGGGCCACCGGCACCTGTTGCAAACGCCACCGCCTCAAACTCTTTAAGAATCCCCTTGGTTACAACATCTTGATCCCATGAATACAAGGAACGCGTCCGCAATAATTCCCGATTTTTATCTTCCGACTTATATCCATTTTCCAAAACTGAAATGGCGTCTTTCGACAATAACGGAAACTCTTTTTCTAATCCTTCTTTCAGTTCCGCCGTTAACTGACGAGCATGTCCCTCATCTCCCGTCGTTTCTGTAAAATACCCATTGTTCATCAACCAATCAAAAAGACGTTCTCCAATTAAAGGATCACTCTCTACCCTGCCCTTAAACTTGTCTTTTAAAGCATTTTTCCCAATCACGCCATCATACATTTGTCTCAATGGCACGAATTGGACAGCTTCCAGATTATTGCCATCCTTGGATTGATCAAAAATCAATGACGCCAACAGCGTCCCTAACTTATCGTCTGTTTTGCCCTCATGTGCATCAAAGGCAAGCCTGATCGCAAGCAAAGCCATTTCATCACGCAGATTGCTGTATGCTTCCGATGTTTGCTGCATTTTCTCAACATCACCCTCATATTCAGCCAGGGCAAACTCATGGCCAACCCTTAACTGATCTTTGAAGATTCTCATGGCTTCGGGATGTCTTGATTTTACCGCATACGTCCACAACGTGTTAATGAGTGTCGCGGTCCGCTTGATATCATCACTAACCGTCGGATCAGTCAGGCTTCCTAACGCCAAATGCTTTTGAATCTTTTGTCTGACCGTATCATCTTTAAATAAAGGCCTGGTCAGTAACCCATAAGGATTGGTTACTTTGCCTTGTTCATCTTTAACTTCACCTAAGAACGACATGATCACATTCTCTTGCTTGGCCACGACACCGCCCTGGTTTCCGGTAATATCGCCAAACGGCCCCACCGCAGACACTAACCCAAGAGCATAATTGTCAGCATCATTGAGCTTAGCTCCGGTCAATATCATAAACCCTAACTGCAAGGCCAGGGTAAACATATTCGACCCTTCCACACCGCCTTTGGCAATCTGATCATTCGACAGCTTTAAATCTACCGCAACACCGCTTACCCCATACATATGCGCCCAATATCCGGGGATAGCTTTGGCGCCACCTTCCAAATAACCTTTGTCATTGATCTCCACATTACTTGACTGATAATCCTTCACGCCATAAGCCGGAGCATTATATGTCACCGTGTCTTCGGTCCCCTGGCGAATAACCACTTCCACAAACAATGGATTCTGCTCGTCATCCATATCCGAAATCGTCGCGGCCAATGCCGACACAGCCTCAAAAGAATCCAGTTTCGGATACACCTCGGCCGCCATGGCAATAAACACCCACAAGTCAAACGACGACAAAGGACCATCAAACAACCGCACCGGCAGCTTCAAGGAAATCTTATCCCCTTTCGCTAACCGCTGCATATTTTTCACAAACACGTCTTTATCTTGCGTCTTTTGAATTGCTGTGGCCAAACGCTCATAAGCTGCGCGCACCACCTCACCGCTCAAATTCTTCTCATGAGAATCACGCAAGATATCCAGGTCTTTAACATCAAGCGCCCCGCTTAACGTCAACACGCGTGCGTCCATCTTGGTGGT
>PEAR01000054.1 GCA_002753745.1 Candidatus Omnitrophota bacterium
AAGCAAAAACCTCTCCACTATCGCATCAAGGGCGAGAACAGTCCAAAGTATCAGCTCCAAATAGACCGAACAAAATCAGCACTCAATACGACCGCCTTAATGCCTGGCGCCAGCGGCATGTCCTTTCCATAGCGAGAGGCGAGATGAACCAGACAGGCCCTGACATTATAATTCTTCATGCTACCGGCAAGGCGCTGCATCGGCAATGCCATCGATGGCATTGGAGTTCTTGTCGCCTTGGCCTCAAGCAAAAGTAACCGGCCATTTCCCTGCGGAACAATGAAATCAACTTCTAACCCCTGCTGATCTCGAAAATAATACAACTCCCGGCGTTTGCCGCGAACATACTGCGCTTTAACGATCTCGGCAGCCAGAAACCCCTCAAAAATCGCTCCCAAAAACGGTGATCGCATTAACATGGCGTCACTGTCAATTCCCAAAAGGTAGCATAACAATCCCTGATCAACGAAATAGATCTTCGGCGACTTGACCTGGCGCTTGCCGAAATTCTCAAAGAACGGCGGCACAGAAATGATCTGTCCTGTGATCTCAAGGATGCTGATCCATTCTGAAATCGTGGGAATTGAGACTCCCAGAGGTGCCGCAAGGTCGGTTCGATTAAGCATCTGCCCCGAGCGGCTGGCCAGCAACGAAAGGAACCTTCTAAATGTCGCCAAGTCCCTGATAGAGCTGACGGCCCGAACATCCCTTTCAAGATAGGTCTGAATATAAGAACGAAACCAGTCAGCCGCCAGGCCGGGTCTCGCTATCACTTCCGGAAAACCTCCGCGGAACATGGAAACTTTCGATATCTCCTCGATAGAAAAAGGAAGCAGTTGAAACACCGCCGCACGACCGGCCATCGATTCCGTGACACCCCTCATAAGCGGGGCCTCTTGTGAACCAGTCAAGAACCACTGACCTTTCTTTGCCGGATTCCTATCAATAACGGTACGAACATAATTAAAGACCTCCGGGACATTTTGAACTTCGTCCAAAATAACCGGCAGCTCAAGAGACTCTATAAAAGCCCTTGGATCAGAACGTAACCGCGCAATAACATCGGGATCCTCCAGCAAATGATACGACGCCCCTTTGATCAGGTGTTTAAGAAAGAAAGTCTTTCCCGAACGCCGGGGCCCCGTCAAAACAACAGCCGGAAATCCCTTAGCGGCCTTCAAAACCTCGCCTGATAGAAGCCGTGGCACGATTTTCATATATGAGAAATATAAACCATTACTTTATATTTGTCAATAGTCATTCGTGTTCCTTGCCAGATCTGACACCTGTTCAAGGGCGGGGGCAAATTGCCACCTCCCTTTTAACAACCGGGGTACATGTTGTACCCCAGCTCAACGACTACACCCTTGATCGAGTAGGAGGAGGCGGTCTTCTCCGACCGCCCCCGTCCTCTCACACCACCGTACGTACGGTTCCGTATACGGCGGTTCGTAAATTGTTGTTAAGAGCTTTCTGTTTGAAGCGACACCAAACCAAGTTCCCGAAAGTATTTCCCCGGATACGCCTCATTCATATGCGACGCTCCCGAGTTCCACCAAGGCCCTCGTCCGTTACGAGCCGATGCCCACGCTCGCTGTTTCGCCAGCCCGCGCTTCATCATCCCTTTTGCCCGTGTCCACGGTCGTTTCATCTGACGCCATATAATGAGCCGAAGCCTGCGCCGTATCCAACCATCAAGCTCCTCAAATATCCACTTCACCCGTGTTAGCCGAAAGTAATTCCCCCAGCCCCGCACAATCGGGTTCAGTCTTTCTTTGATGAGCCGGTCGATGTTGCACCCGCTCCCGCCGCGGAAGATGTCTTTGAGTTTATCCCTGAACCTCTTGATGGCACCATCGGAGGCTCGAAGCCTCGTCGCCTTCTCGAAGGTTACTGTATACCCAAGGAACTTCCTCTGCCACGGCCGCGCTACTGCGCTTTTCTTCTCATTAACCTTAAGTTTAAGCGTCTCAAGCAAATATTTCGTCACGGAAGCTTTCACGCGCTCCCCGGCCCGCTTTGAATGCACATAGATATTGCAATCGTCCGCATACCGGCAGAATGAGCTACCCCTTCTTTCCAACTCTTTGTCCAAGTCGTCCAAAAGGATATTGGACAACAGCGGCGATAACGGCCCGCCTTGCGGCGTGCCTTCTGTGCTTGCTGTCGTCAGCCCGTTCTCCATGACCCCTGCTTCAAGATAGCGCCGAATAAGTTGTGTGATCCGCCTATCCGTCACTTTATGCCCAACTCTGTCCATCAGAATATCGTGGTTAACACGGTCAAAGAACTTCTCAAGGTCAATGTCCACGACCCATCGCCGGCCCTGCGCCACGAACTGCCGCGCTTGTTCAACGGCCTGCTGTGCGCTCTTTCCCGGTCGATAGCCATAGCTTGAATTCGAGAAGCCTTCTTCAAACAGCGGGCTTATCGCTTGATGAATCGCCTGCTGAATGAGCCGATCAAGCACTATCGGTATTCCAAGCGGCCTTTCGCTACCATCAGGTTTTGGTATCATTACCCGACGCACCGCTTTCGGCTTATACGTCCCTTCCAGCAGTTCCTTTCGTATGCCCGACCATTGAGCTTTCAAATAAGGCTCCAAGTCGTCCACCGTCATCTCATCGATGCCTGCGGCCCCCTTGTTCGCCTTGACCCGTCTCAACGCCTGCGACATGTTCTCCCGGCTTAGCACCTCCTCCATATTCAGGTCGCCCCAAAGTTCCTCTGGTGCCTGCTTCCCCGGAAGGCTTGACGCGCCTGTCGCAGCTAATCGGGAGTTCCGCTCCTTACCTCCTGCACAGGCCGATGAGTTGATCTCATTCATTATCGGCGTCCCTCTCCTTACCAAAGTCACAGTCCTTTGAACTTTACTCTTTACGTTCAGCCCTTCGTTCCGCCTCTGGCGGACTTACTATGGCCTCTGCTGACTTCTGCTCGCTACTCTGAACAGAGCAGATCTCCCCGGGTAATGCGCATCCACCTTCCCGCTTATGCCCGTCGCAATTACGTCCACACGCTCCGTATAGGGATTGGACTTAAAAGAGATTAGCCTTCTTATCCCGTGTGTCCGCCTATATGCGATTCCTGTTCGTCGAGCCAGCGTTTTGCCTGCGGCTTCCTTCAGATTCCACCTCGCGATGGACACCCTTGCCGTCCAGCTAACAGTTCCTCCTATCAAGCCTGTAAGGGACTTGCACCCTCAAGTGAACGCGCCCTGCCGGGCGCACTAAAAACAAAACCTTCACCCCGAACGGGAGAAGGTTTTTGCGTTGCGGTAAAAAACTGGGTACTCACCGATACTACCACTAACAATCTCGGCAACCGTCGGCAAAGAAAGCCCTTCACCAAGACCATGTCCCGTCGGTATGAGATTGACATGAAAAGCTATGACCGGCTTTTTCCTAATCAGGACACCATGCCCAAGGGAGGATTTGGAAATCTGATCGCGTTGCCGTTTCAGAAAGAGTCCATGACACGCGGCAATAGCCTTTTTATCGATAAGAACGGGAAGCCTTATTTGGACCAGTGGGGGTTTTTGGCGGCCATCAAAAAGATGTCGTACCGGGATGTGGAGAGTTTTGTTGATGAAGCGGCGCGTAATGGGCAGGTCATTGCAGCCCGGCATAGTCCGGTCGAGGAGAACGACGAGCCGTGGATGCGTCTGTCATCTGGTAAGCGACGTTTCAAGGTGGATATCAGTGAACTGCCCAAGGCGTTGGATGTTATCCTTGCTAACCGGATATATATCAAGACGGGGACTGGCCCGTCCGTTCTTTTCAATCAGCTCAAGCATTTGGCCGCGTTTCAGAATCCGGAGTTTTATAAGAAGCAGAAGATGCGTTTTTCGACTCACGCTACTCCACGGGTCATTTGTTGCGCTGAGATCATTGACGGGTACTTGTCGTTGCCTCGAGGGTGTCTGGAGGATGCCAATGCGTTGCTCGATGAGTATGGCGTGAAAATGAATATTGAGGACAAGAGGTTTCCCGGCCGAGAAGAGGACTTTGTCTTTGGTGGCACGCTAAATGATGAGCAAGAGGAGGCGCTGGAAGGTATTCTGAGGCAGATTGCGGTGTTTTTGTTGCTCCTCCGGGAACCGGGAAGACAGTTCTGGGTGTTGCCGCGATAGCGAAACGTAAGACCAATGTCCTTATTCTCGTTCATCGAAAGCCTTTAATGGACCAGTGGCGCTTGCAGATCAGTTCGTTGCTTGGTATTGATAAGAAGGCGATTGGGCAGATCGGCGGAGGGAAGGACAAGTCGAACGGCGTAATTGATATTGCCATGGTTCAGACCATGGATCAGGCTGATGGCGTGGATGACCGCATCGCGGATTATGGTTTTGTGATCGTAGATGAGTGCCATCATGTCGGGGCTGTGTCGTTCGAGAATGTTCTTTCACAGATGAAGGCGAAATACGTCTTGGGTCTTACGGCCACACCGTACCAGCGCGACGGTCATCAGCCGATCATCCATATGCAATGCGGACCAATTTCCCACAGGATCCGGCACAAAGTGATCAACGACTTCCCAATTTGCGCGCCAAAACAGCCGGAACCTCCTCGCTAAAGAAGACCCAACCATGCCCGCCATTTCCAGAGCGCGATCGCTCAACAACCGCCGGAATCCCCTCCTCACAGCATGTCGCCATGACAGCGCGAACATCATCCATCCAATGTTCCTTATCAAAATCAATGGCAAGAAAATGACAGCTTTCGTCGATGAGGATTGCGGTGGGGTGACTTAAAACTGGCGTAACGGGGACTGATAATGCCTGAAGTCTTTGAAGACATTGCGCCTTCAAACTCTCTAAAAGTGCTATTTGCTACTCAATGCCTTTAATTCTTCTCTCCAGAGAAGATCTATCTTCCGCATCGCTCATCAGAATCCTTAAATCAAAGTCCCGCTCCAAAGCTGAACAACATCGGCATTAGTCGAGCATAATAATGCGGGGCAAAGACCACTTTACGCCCGTTAAAATCAATCTGCCTGAAAATATCATTGTTCAAAACTACTGCAAGTCGACATGTTGAATATTGCTGAAAGAAAGCCTTTAACCCTGCAGGAACTGTTGTGTCTGTCAATCTGGACTTGACCTCAATAGGAATGGGCTTCCGATCTTGCAACAAAATAAAATCCACCTCTTCTTTTCGACGTGTCCGCCAATAATAGATATCCTGGCCTACCCCTAAATTCTTCTGGATCTCTGTTAAAACAAAAGCCTCCAGCAACTCGCCCTTATCGTCACGATCATCAAGCGCTCTAAAGTCTCTTAAAACAGCATTGCGAATACCCGTATCAAAATAATATGTCTTGTTCGTTTGCTTCAACTCTCGTCCTCGATTATTAAAGAATGGCTTAAGCACTGTTAAAAGAAACATCTGCTGTAAGATGGCAATATCTTTTCGAACTTGCCGCAGGGAATAATTTAAGGTCTGCGACAGCCCCATTTCGCTTAGGATGCCACCTTCCTGAGCCGCCAGCAACGACAATAGTCGATTAAAAGACAAAATGTCTTCCTCTCGCAGCAGCGCTTTGATATCTTTCTGCATATATGTCTCAACTAGATCCAGAAGCAATCGCTTGCGGTCATCAGCTGTCTTCTCATGGATCAATCCCGGCATGCCTCCAAAGATCACAAAATCATTCAGAAGGCCCCGCAAAGCCTGATGAGTCCGACCAGAAACTGCTGTCTTTAATGAGTCCGGAAGAGTGACCCTTGATCGACTGGGCAACCATTCTTCAAACGATAACGGAAACACCCGATAAAGCAACCGCCGCCCGGCCAAGCTTTCCTTCAAATGCTTGTGCATCTCGATCGCGGAAGAACCTGACGCATAAACGCGCACCTGTGGATATTCATCAAATATGGCCTTAAAAAGCTTTGTTGCGTTAGGCAAATAATGAAACTCATCAATAAATACAACCTGCCCTTTAGCCGTTAGATCTTCAAGGACTGCCTTCATCGGCCTTGCGAAATGTTCCGCATGTCCTGGTACTTCCAAATTAAAATAAACGTGAGGGATCTTCTGAGCTTCGCAGTGCTTCGCAATGCCCCGCAAGATAGTCGTCTTGCCCACCTGCCGAGGGCCAACGACCACGCGCGTTTCCTTACGCCCAAAGTCTTTCTCTATTTTTTGTGAGATATTACGCAATAGCTTCATGGCCATACTGTAAATCTCCTACCCAAGAATGTCAACCGAATCATGGACAATCTATACACTTCCGTATAGATTGTCCACATCGCAGCCTTACCCCTTCACCCCAAACATTTCCATCCCCTTCAAGTTGATACCTTTGCCATTCTCGATCATCCCAATGTCGGCTTCTTTTCAGTCGACTCCGCCTGCTTGGCCTTAAGCCGTGCGACGTCATGCGCCTTAATTGCCTTCTCCTCGGAGAACTTATAAGCCAAACTTCCTAAGCGCACTTGCTCTAACCGTTCCTTATCAAAATTCTGATTAACTGGGATCATGGTTACTGCCCTGCCTTTCTTATTGATTGTTGTGCGCCCTGCACAAGTTTCTGATTAACCTCGCCTCAAGGATCCCGCTGTCGACCAGCTGGGTTTCCAGCGTGGATGTATACGAACCGCCTTCTATGAATTGCCTCATCACCTTGTGCTTGTCCTCATCGAACATCTCACCGCCGCCATAATTTCTGGCCGCTTTAGGTCCGGTCTCTGCGTTAAAGTCCTCTGCCCCACGAAAGATCAGCTTCCAGCGCGCCCATAGATCAACCGCCTGACTTTTGAGTAACACGGCGCTATATTTCAAAGGGATCCAGTCGTGATACTTCTTCTTGCTGAATATCAATCCCAAAAAGCTGCGAGGATTAAGAACGGTACCGCACAGGACAATATTTGTTGTCGGGCAGCCAAGATGCGAAATCTCCTTCATGAAATCCTTCTGAAACTTCTCCCTTCCCTGCTGATTGCGGGTGTTCTTTTCGGTCTCGATATCATCGCAGAGGATCAAGGTCGGCCTCTCGGCCCCATGCCTGACGCCTCGCAGTTCCGATTCCACGCTAGAAACAATGATCTTCACGTTCCCTGCGGTCATGCCGTAATCAACCCGCCACGCCGCCGTCTTCTCTGTCAAATGCGGCGCAGCACGGCTTAACCGCTGGTTGGTGTTCACCTCTTGACGAACATTCTCGAACAGCTCTTTACCACGTTCAGGAAGACATCCTGAATGGCGATGGCGCCCACTTCAACAGATCCCGGAATACAAAATCCGCCGCATCTCCGCTGATCCCGACTGGGATAAACAGGACATCCTATGGCAAGAAACCAAAGCTGCTGTATAAGCGAGCGGAGCGAGACAGCAGCGATGTGCCGGATCCAGTCAATCCGGCCAAGGCCGAATTCACCCACAATTAATATCCTTCTAATAACGCCCATGCCCCTCTTCAGGCCCTTCTCCGTCCACAGCAAAGTATCTGACCTCTCCTTTTAGACAAAGACCCTGTTCTACCTTATCCAACAAACCAATATCAGGCCATAATCTCCTTGTCTAGGAATCGGCGCTATTCTTCAAAATCCCAGATATCCAGATAAAGCGGCGGGTGAAACTAATCTCTAGACTTGCTTAATTGATGGAGGGATTTAATATTGCGGGAGATCAATGCTTCTTTTTTGGCTCTCGTCCAACGCTTGATCTGAGCTTCTCTTTTTTGTGCACTCGGCCTGTCAGGATGCTCTTCTTGATAAACAAGTGCCACCGGAATGCGTATTCGAGTGTAAGTGCCGTCTTTGCAACGAAGGATATAGGCATTCCACATACTCACTCCTTGAACACGCCTTGGTGGTTCGACGCGGCCGCCATTCGGCGTCCTTGCTCACCACCATCCTGAGCAAGCAAAAACCTCTCCAACAAAATTGTCAGAGAGGTTTTTGCGCGCCGAAGGATGGCTGCCCCGCTAGGATTCGAACCTAGACAAACAGATCCAGAGTCTATTGTGCTACCGTTACACCACAGGGCAATAAGTCGATAGAAGGCACTATTTATACACAAAGCCTGTTGTTTTTGCAAGAACAAATCAAAACGCGGCTTTTAATCTCGCAATCGTACGGTCTTTCCCGAGAGCGACCATAATATCAAAAAGACCGGGGCCCACCGCGCTGGCGGAAAGAGCTACGCGCACCGGATGCACCAGCTCACCGCTCGCGATCCCCAGCTCCGCCACCACATCACGGAAAACTTTCTCCGTCGACGCAAGATCAAAGACCTCCAGCCCGCTCAGCCGGCCGGCCAACAGATCAAATTCTTTCTTCATGTTCTTCATCAAATGCCCGGCGCGCACATCGGCCGGCACCGTAAAATCCCTGGCGAACAGAAAACCGGCCCGCTCCACAAAATCGCGCAGTGTGTTAAGACGGCTCTTGAACATCTCCACCGCTTTTTCCAGCGATGCGCGATCATAATCCTCGCCGAGTAAACCCTCTTCTTGCAAAATGGGCACAAGCAAGTCGGTCAGCTTCCCCGTCGGCGTCAGCTTGACATACTGGGCATTCACCCACTTGAGCTTCTCCATGTCGAACTGCGCCGCGGTCTTGTTAACCTTTTTGATCGAAAATTTTTCACAGGCATTCTTTAACGGCAGGATCTCCTGATTTCCCGGCGACCAGCCCAGGAGCATCAGATAATTCACCAGGCCCTCGGGAATAAAACCCTCTTTACGGTAATCGCTCACCGCCACCGCGCCGAACCGTTTCGACAACCGCGCCCCGTCCGTGCCCATGATAAGAGGCAGGTGTCCGAATTTCGGCGCCTTGAAACCCATCGCCTCGTACATCAGGATCTGCTTGGGCGTATTGGAAATATGGTCTTCACCGCGAATAACATGCGTGATCCCCATCAAAGCATCATCCACCACGCAGCTGAAACTGTACGCCGGCGAACCGTCGGATTTCATCAGCACCTGGTCCTTGATTTCGTCGGTATTAAAAACAATCAGCCCGCGGATCAGGTCGTCAAATTTGATGTCCCGGGACTTGTCGACCTTGAGGATCACCGCCGTACCGTCGCGCACCGCCTTGCCTTCAGTGATCAGCTTCTCGGCATACTCACGATAAATTTCAAAACGTTCGCTCTGTTTATACAATTCATCCCACGAAAGACCCAGCCAGGCCATGCTGTCCATGATCTCTTTTTCAAACTCAGGCTTGGAGCGCTCCAGGTCGGTGTCCTCAACCCTTAATACAAATTTCCCGCCCTGGGCCTTGGCATACATCCAGTTAAAAAGCGCCGTACGGGCGCCGCCGATATGCAAATACCCCGTCGGGCTCGGTGCGAACCTGACTTTTACCGCCGACGCCGGCGCTGCTGGCGTGCTCATAGTTTAGCCCTCTGATCGATCTTGCCGAGATGGTCCACCAGATACTGGATCCGTTTGCGGCCTTCCGGTTTAATATCAATAAATTCAATACCCATGTCATAACAGGACGGCTTCACCGGATCCGTGGCTTTGCGGCGGACCACCCACACCACCTTGCCCCGGCTCACAATATGCTCGTCCCCGTCCATCAGGTCGATCTCAACATCCAGCAGGGCAAATTTCTCCATCCCTTTTCTAAGGATAATGCAAATGCCGCCGGTACTGATATTCTCCGTGTGCGTCAGCAAAGCATCGCCGATGCTGCCAGGCAAGATCAATTTAACAAGACACGGAAACATTGCTCTCGGAAACTGCCTGCGGTTCAAGCCTTCCCACGACATCTTTTACCTCCTTCAGGACCGTTGGACACGCGTAATGGCGCGCGCCTGTCCGGTGGCGTCATCAATATCGATCAAGGCGCCGCACAATGTCCCCAGGCCCTTGGCCACTTCGAACTTGTTTGGCAGCCCCGTTAAATAACGCTCAATGATAAGTTCTTTCGCCGTGCCAATCACCGAATCATACGGACCGGTCATGCCGGCATCGGTCAGATACGCCGTTCCTCGAGGAAGGATCTTCTCATCCGCCGTTTGCACATGCGTATGCGTCCCCACCACCGCGCTCGCCCTGCCGTCGGCATAAAGACCGAGCGCGACTTTTTCACTGGTCGCCTCGGCATGCATATCAACAATGATCACCTTAACCCCGTCGGCCGCCATCTTCTGAAGCTCCCGGTCCAGCGCGCGAAACGGGCAATCCGTCAGGTATTTGATGAACGTCCGCCCCAGAAGAGCGATCACACCCACTTTAATACCGCCGGACGTCGTGATCACGCACGACCCGTGTCCCGGCGCCGCGGCCGGAAAATTCGCCGGCCGGAGAATGCGCGCTTCATCATTAAGATACTGAAAAACATCTCGCTTGTCCCAAACATGATCGCCCAGGGTGATCACATCGCACCCGGCGGCGAACATTTCGCGGGCGATCTTTTCCGTGATCCCGCTCCCGCCGGCAATATTCTCGGCATTCGCGATAATCAGATCAGCCTCACCTTTTGCTCTCACCAGGGCCGCGGTCTTGGTAAACACTGTCCGTCCCGGCTCTCCAACAATATCACCTACGAAGAGGACTCTCATTATTTGGCAAACTCAATAGCCCTGGTTTCACGAACAACCAACACCTTGATCTGACCGGGATATTCCATCTCGGCTTCGATCTTGTTACGGATCTCACGCGACAGCACCACGGCTTCATCATCATTAAGCTTGGATGGATCCACCATCACGCGAATTTCGCGCCCGGCCTGCAGAGCATACGCTTTGTCGATCCCCTTAAACGAATTGGCGATCTTCTCTAAGCCCTCAAGACGCTTGATATATGTTTCCAGCGATTCCGCGCGCGCGCCCGGACGGGAAGCACTCACCGTATCCGCGATGCACACCAGAACCCCGAAGATCGAATTATTCTGAATTTCATTATGATGGGATTCAACAGCATTCGCCACCACTTCAGCCTCGCCGTATTTGCGCGCCAGACGGCCGCCCACGACCGCGTGCGTCCCCTCTTCCACATCATCCGACACAACCTTACCGATATCGTGCAGCAATCCCGCACGCTTGGCGATCGCCGGATCCAGCCCCAGCTGATGGGCAATGATCCCCATGACACGGGCAACTTCTTTTGTATGTGTTAAAGCATTCTGACCAAAACTGGTGCGATACTTCAACCGGCCGATCAACTTGACCAGTTCAACGTGCATATTGTGAATACCCAGCTCAAAACAGGCCGTTTCGCCCGCTTCCTTGATCTTCACATCCAGATCTTTCTTGGCCTTCTCAACGACTTCTTCAATACGTCCGGGATGAATACGCCCATCCGAAATCAAACTCTCCAAAGCCATACGCGCAATTTCACGGCGGACCATATCAAACCCGGAGATCGTTACCGCTTCCGGCGTATCATCAATGATAATATCCACACCCGTCGCCTGTTCCAGCGCCCGGATATTGCGACCTTCACGGCCGATAATGCGGCCCTTCATCTCATCAGACGGCAGATGCACCACGCTGATTGTGGTCTCGGCCGCATGATCAGAGGCACAACGCTGGATCGCGATCGAAAGAACCTCGCGGCTCTTTTTGTCCGCTGATTCCTTGATCTCCTCTTCATTCTGACGGATGCGCGTGGCTTTCTCATGCACCAGTTCGGTCTCAACACGGGTCAAGATCATCTGCTTGGCTTCATCACGGCTTAGATTGGACACCTTAAGGAGCACTTCTTTTTCCTGCGCGATAAGCTTGGTCAATTCATCGGCCTTGCCCGCTACTTCAGTTTCCTTGGCCCTGACCACATCCTGGCGAGTCGTGATATCCTTTTCCTTCTTGTCCAGAAGGTCCAGGCGCTTTTCCACGTTCTCTTCTTTCTGAACAATGCGCTTCTCGGCCACCGCCAGCTCATCGCGGCGCTGCTTGTTATCCTGCTCAAAATCCATGCGCAGCTTCAGCATGGCGTCTTTGGCCTGAAGCTCTGATTCTTTCTTGATGGTTTCCGCTTCGCGGCGCGCCATCTCACGGATCGATTCCGCTTCCTGCTCAATATCCTTGCTCTTTTTGCCTTTGATCACTCGATTGACAACATAACCCAGCGCGAACGACCCTCCTGCCGCGATAAAAAGAAATAATACGGTTAATGCAGACATGCTTTCTCCTTGTAAAAAGACACGATTGACGATTAATTGGTTAAAACGTGTGCTACAGGACGATCGTGCGGTTCAAGGCCCGTCAATGCCGGCACCAGCTGAAAATCATAAGCCAGGCCAACAGTCGGGATCGTGGAAGGCAATTGGGAAAGGAACCGGTCGTAATACCCCGCACCCCGGCCCAGACGGTTATTGGCCTTGTCAAAAGCCACTCCGGGTACCAGCACGAGGTCAAGGTCCAGGGGATCCACAACATTAGCCGGCTTAAACGGCGGCTCGGGTATCCCGTATGACCCTGAAACTAATTCTTTAGTCGACTCTATCAGCATCACAATGATCTGCTTGGTTTCTTTCTTAATGAACGGCACTGCCACGCGTTTCTTGAACTCTATCGCCTTTTCCATCATAGGGAACGTATTTACTTCCCCGTTGAACGAACAATAAAACAAAATAGTTTTAGCTTTTTGGAAATCCGGTAATATCAACAACTTACTGCATATTACCTTATTTTTATGTACAGCCTCTTCCTCCTGTTGACGATGTATAAGATCAAGGATCTTCTGACGGATCTCTTGTTTGGTTTGTTGAGCCACTTTTTCCTATTTTATATACCTATTAAAGCACAACGATAATAACACTTTTAACTTAAATCCTCAAACAAAAATTATGCCTGTTTTCTCAACTGCTCCAGCCGGTCTTTTATCTTTTTCTCATACCCCATTTCCGTTGGCTCATAGTAAACGGCCTTAAACGGCATGTATTCCTGCGCCACATAATGATTGGGATAATCATGAGCGTATTTGTATCCCTCGCCATTTCCCAATTTAGCGGCACCGCTGTATGAAGCATCTTTCAAATGCTTAGGCACATTGCCGGACTTTTTGGTACGCACGTCTTCCAGTGCTTTATCAATGCCAAGATAGACTGCATTCGATTTGGGTGCGCACGCCACATAGACCGCGGCTTGGGCCAGTGGAATGCGAGCTTCAGGCAAACCCACAAACTCGGCCGCATGCAAAGCCGCGCTCGCCACGACCAAAGCATTCGGATCAGCATTGCCCACATCTTCGGAGGCACATATCACGATTCGCCGGGCAATGAAGCGGGGATCTTCCCCGGCATAGATCATCTTGGCCATCCAGTACAAGACCGCATCCGGGTCTGATCCGCGCATGGATTTAATGAAAGCCGAGATCGTATCGTAATGCGCATCGCCGTCAGCATCATATTGAACGATTTTCTTCTGAATAGATTCTTCCGCAACGGCCGGCGTGATGTGAATAAACCCGTCTTTGGCTTTAGCGGTCGTCAGCGCGGCAACTTCCAGCGCATTCAAGGCACGGCGCGCATCGCCATCGGAAATTTCCGCCAAAAAAGCCAAAGCCTTGGGATCAGCTTTAACCGGTACATTCCCCAGCCCACGCTCTTTATCCACCAGGGCACGTTCCAGGAGCGCCAATAAATTCTCTTTCGACAAAGGCCTTAATTCAAAGACCAGCGACCGGGACAATAACGGCGACACCAGCGAAAAGAATGGATTCATCGTCGTAGCCCCAATCAGAATAATCGTGCCGCTTTCCACATCCGGCATCAGCACATCCTGCTGGGCTTTATTGAACCGATGGATCTCATCGATAAAAAGGATGGTGCGCTGACCCGAGGAAGCCAGGCGATTTTTTGCACCCGCGATCAGCCGGCGCATTTCATCGACGTTCGACATGACCGCATTGATGCTGTCAAACGCGGCTTTGGTACGCGCACTGATGCAAAGTGCCAGCGTCGTTTTGCCCGAGCCGGGCGGCCCATAAAAAATCAGCGAACTTAACCGATCGGCCTCAATCGACCGCGTCAGCAATTTTCCTTCCCCAAGAATATGCTCCTGCCCGCAATATTCTTCCATCGTCCGCGGCCGCATCCGGGCCGACAACGGCGAGTGACTGCTGTCATCTGACGTAAACAAATCCATCTGTTCCTTTTAGAGAGCTATTTAAGGATTAACAACAAACTTATTACTTTGAATATCTTCGAACTTCCATTCCTTCGACTCTGTTCCATCAGGCCTTATTTGATATGTTCCGATCCAACGATATGTCCCAGGCTCCAGGGAAACAACTTTCTTCAGCTCCTTATCATAGCGAACCAGCGAAACCTTAACAGAAACACGCCGGCCGCTTTCCATTTTTCCAGGACCATCAAAATCAATGTCACAATCCGGCCAGGAACAATGCGCGTCAAAAGACCGCCACGTATCGCCTTCTTTCTTCTCGATGCGCACCACAAACATACCCGGCGTCGCGCTAGCCGCCTGGGTGTAAATCGGCACACCCATTTCGTTTTGGATCTCAACCGTCATTTCCTTCGCAGAAGCCTTAACAACGCTCTCTGCTGACAATGTAACGATCCGGATCGGATCCGCCGCAGCCGTGACCACGAATAATAAGCCTAAAGATATCATCCCGAGTGCTTTCATCTTAAAAGATCTCCTGGCGGTCTATTAAAAAATATTTACCAATACTCCCCGGCAAATAAAAAAGCCCTGTGCATTTGTTGCGCAGGGCTTAACGGAATAAAGTTCCCGCATGTGCCGGTGAGAATGACGACCT
>PEAR01000055.1 GCA_002753745.1 Candidatus Omnitrophota bacterium
TGGCGTTCCAGGTATTTCCGCATGTATATTTCTGCCCCCAACGCTTTTCCATTTTTCTTATCATATCGACGGTATGAAACCTTCTCAACCCCATCAACATTGCTTAACCATATTTTATACCAAAAACGCCCCGCGCTGATCCAGGCATCGCCCTTAAAAACAGCCGCCATCGACGCGGCTTTTCCTGCGCTCATTTCAAACTTCTTCTCGTTCCATCCAACAATATTCTGAGCCGCGCTGGCGTTCTTATCCAAGCCCGTCTGATTTCCCGCCAACCCCGATGACGCTCCTGAAACAAGCGTCACCGTTGCGAAATCTGCGTCAGATCTTTCCGCCGCGTTAAAAAAAGCTTTCTGTTCATCCGTCATCAACACGGTATTGACAATTTTCTCCACGCGCGCCATGGCCTGGATACCGCCGGAGAAATACTTGCGGGGGATGACCTCGTCCGTCAGCAGGTCGTGGTCTTCCTTGATGTAATTGAACGCGCCTTTTTTGAATGCCTCAAGATATTTCTGATAGATCATCTCATTGGCCGCGATATCCGGCTGCTGGACCCCGGCCGTTTTCGACTTGTCGGCATAGATCTGCCCCAGCACGGATTCCTTAAGCGTCTGTTTGAACCAGGTCGCCAGGATCATCGAATAATAAACCTGCCGAAGGGGGGCGAAATATTCGCCGGTGTTCACTTCTTTTTCAAGCTCGGGCAACACAATATCGCGAATCATCTCTTTAACGAAGGGAGGGGTGAGGTCGTCGTTCTGTGAGGTCGTCGAGAGGGGATTTCCCTGGGGTGCTTTCGCATTCATTGGTTGAGAGACTGGCAACTGGCTGGGGGACACGGAACCCCGCTCAAGTTGATCCGCTGGCGGGGTTACATGTCCCCCGGTTGGCATTGCGTTGTGCGACGTCGCCAAATAATCTGTCTCCAGCATCACTTTTAAATGGCAACTCACGACAACGGCGGTGCTGTCTTTCTCAAACACAGCGGCATTGTCGGGGACGATCCAGACCTTGTTGAACGTATCCACCGGAATATCCGTCGTGCCATACGTTTTAAAGGCTTTGGCGTACACCCGATCCCAGAATTCTTTTCCCACGCCTTTCTCAGGATAAAGAAGTGATGACATCAACTGCTTAAGCAGATAGTCCTGGCTTAAAAGATCACGCCCCATTTCCGTGCGGGCAAAATTCTCCGGGATCATCCGGTCATGCTCCAGCGGTGAAAGGTTGACCCACATGTCATTGTTGGGGATCGTCAGGGAAACGAGAAAATATTTAATAAGCTTGGTGTACTCATCCTGTTTGTTAACAACAGGCAATTCTTTGCCGGGCGTAATTATAAAACTGAAACGAAAGGGATCTTTCGGATCGATCTTAAGACCCCGCGCCAGCGCCGGCTCGAAGGCGCGGCTTAAAGCGACCATCGAGCCCGGCACAGGCATCTGCGGCGTCACTTGCGCCACAGACAGAGGCCCCTGGCTCACGCTAAAAATGATCAGCATGATCCAGGCCGCTATTTTATGTCCATATTGCCTTAACATGATCCCCTCCGCATTAACCAACCACCGTTGAAAGTATACACGATGATTTATGGTTTTTAGCCCGTTTGGAGGGGGTCCTAAGAAAACGCTACCACTAATAACTGTAACTCGTTTAATAAGTATGACTTTTAAGCAGAATTTGAAGAAAAAAATTCAAGAAAACAGACTCGACGGGTTGACATCAACTAAATTCGGTCAAAAAAGTTGTTTCCAATAGTTTTTTCTTTGAACCAGCCGAGATCATAATCTATCCTAAAACAACCACGGCGTTATATCCTGCGCGACTGTTCCGAAAAGCGCCATTTTAGTTATGACCAAAGACAGGAACAGAACCGTGCACGCATAGGCGGCCTGCAAAAAAACGCCCCAGCGCGTCGACCTGGCTTCGATACGCTTGAACATGAGGAGCGTGAGCAAAAATAGCAGCGGGCAAAAGAACAATGACGTCCGCGGCACAACGAACGGATAACTTTTCATAGCCCCCGTCACAACCATCTCGACAAACACCACAGCCGCAATGACCTGAACCGGCAGCGCCGACTTGTCTTTTCCCCGCCAGAATTCGCGAACCCCCATGACGATCTCAACAACGCCGAACGCCATAAAAACCCGGCACGGTATCCGCACCCAGTAGGGTTTTGACGCGAACCACCGGCTGATCAGATTATTAAACCCTTCAGAGAATGACTTAAAGAAATCACCCGGCGACGTGAATACGATAAAGTAATCCTTCCATGCTGATACTATCACGGCCGGTTTTAAACGCTGGTCAAAACAGTATGAAAGCCCCAAAGCGACCAGACCACCGACAACATAAACAGCCAGGGCGGCCCGCCGGCCTTTTCTTTCCCGAACAATATTCCACAAGGGGAACACCAGAAAGAAGATCGCAGCATAAGAAAATAACACCAGAAACGGCAGGAAAAAGAGAACCCAGCGATAATACAGCCCTCTCCACCGCAAAGAGGCTTCCTGTTGATGAAGAACAAAGGCCAAAAAGCATGCCGCCACCAGCACATCCATGGAATATTGTTTTAACTCACTGGCGTAATAAACCAGGATTGATGACGCCGTCCAGGAAAGAAAGAACAACAACAAATACCGGTAGGACATCAAGCGCTCCCGGGCGATGATCGACCAGGTATAAAAAGCCCCGATCATGGCAAGAAATGGGAAAAAGCGCAGGCTCAACAATTCATAACTAAAAAGAGCGGAAAACTGCTTGATCAGCCAGAAATATACATGCGGAAATACCTGGAACGCCAGCAGCTCCCGGGAAAATATCTTCTGCGAAGAGAACTGCTGAATACTTAACAGAAGGACCGCTTCATCATTCCATAACGGCCTTAAATTTGAAAAATGCATTACCGCCAGGAACAGATACCAGCCGCCAGCCGCCAATGCTGCTATTCTCCACATACTCACCTAACCCCGAAGCGTAACACATAATCATCCGAACGGCTTTTTCCAAACTTGAGCGTCATCGCGTGATCGGCCGCTTCAAGGAGTTCCTGCGGCTGATCATACTCAACGAAAACATGGCTTTTCGCCGCCATCTTTTCCATAACCTGACGGGTACGGTTATCTTTACGATCCACATACAGCAAAAATTCGACGTGTGAGGTCCTGGCCATGTACCGCAGCCGTGTGATCACCAGATCACCCGGGATATCGCTCAAGCCCAGCTTGATCAGTACCAGGTCCGGCACATCCGCCGCCACCCGCTCGATCGCCTCCGCTCCGGTCGATGCTGAATTGACCGTATACCCGGCATTCAAGAACTCGATCGCCAGCTTGTTAAAGACCGCCTTGTCATCCTCGGCGATAAACACATGCCGCGACACCCCGGACTTTACCGGCAGATGCCGTTCGCTTTCGACGGGCCGGTATTTCCTGATGATCAGGCCGACCTCTTTAACCAGCTGATCCACATCGAACGGTTTGGTCATAAATCCGTCGATCGCGAAATCCTTGAACAAACTTTCCAGATTGGCGCGTGCTGTCAGAACCAAAACAGGATACTTGGGCCTGGAATCATTGCCGCAGATCTTGTTATAAAACTCAATCCCCCCCATTCGAGGCATATTCATGTCCAGAACAATAAGATCCGGCTTGATCGTCAGCAATTTCTCCAGGCCTTCCATACCGTTTGACGCTGTGGCAACCGCGTAACCTTCCGCTTCGAACTTGAACTGCAGCATTTCACGAAGATCTTCTTCATCGTCGACGATCAGGATCAATCCTTTTGTACTCATGAGCATCCCTCCATTTTTCCCTGGATCGGGAGCGTGAAATAAAAACAGCTCCCCTCACCATATGTTGACTCAACCCATATCCGTCCGCCATGGCGGGTGACGATCTCGAGACAGATCGCAAGCCCCAGCCCCGTCCCGCCGGCCCGCCGCTCGCCGGCGTCTCCCAGCTGCTGGAACTTCTGGAACAGTTTCGGAAAATCTGCCTGCTGGATACCGAGGCCCGTATCCCTGACCGCGACCCGGACCTCGTTATGTTCAGGCATAAAGGCTGTCGCAACCGTGACGCCGCCTTTGTCTGTGAATTTCAGGGCATTAGCGATCAAATTGCTCAGCACCTGGATCAGGCGGTCCTTGTCAAAAGCCGCCATCGGCAGGTCAGCGGCCGGTTCAAGATTTAGAAAGATCCCTTTCTCAACAGCAATCGCAGCCTGCATTTCAATCACTTCCCGGATCACCTCATGAAGGTCGCCCGTCATCAGTTTCAGCGGCATCCGGCCGGTCTCCAGCTTGGACAAGTCAAGGATATCATTGATCAGGCGGTTGAGCCGGTCAACATTATCCTTGGCCTTTGAAAGGAACTTCTTCTGGTTCGCGTTGATCTCACCGGTCGTTCCGGCCAGAACCATGTCCACCGCCATCTTGATCGATGCCAGCGGTGTACGTAATTCATGCGACACCGTCGACGTGAATCCCTTTTGCGCTTCAAACATCAACCGAAGCTTGTTGTTAAGCGCCTCCAGCTCTTTATTCTTGCGCTCGGAAGCTTCAAAAAGCAGCCGGTTCGCCTGGACCATGTCGTACTGCTCGATCGCATGCGTCAGGCTGGCCTTAAGAAAAGGCGTCTTCCAAGGCTTGGTAATGAAACGAAAAACCTCGCCCAGATTGATCGCTTCCTCGGCCGTCACGAAATCCACATATCCCGACAGCAGGATTCTCACCTTGTCCGGATACGCGGCCTTGACCTTACGAAGAAATTCAATGCCGGCGATCTTCGGCATCCGCTGGTCGCTGACCACCACCTTGATCGGATGCTCTCCGATCAGGACCATCGCCTGATCGGGATCGGTCGTCGTCTTGATGCCGTACGCTTCCGCCATCAGCAAGCGGTCCGCGGCAAACAGGATATTTTCCTCGTCGTCTAAAAACAGAACATTGATCTCTTTAGCCATACGACCTCTCTATGCTGTTTGTTCCGGCTTGCCGGCGAGCGGCAGCATGACCGTGAATGTCGTCCCCACGCCGACGACGGAACTCACCCTCAACTCGCCGCCCTGCTTCTTGACAAGCTCATAGCTGATGCTTAAACCCAGCCCCGTCCCCTTGCCCACCGGCTTGGTCGTAAAGAACGGATCGAAGATCTTCTTCAGATTCTCCGGCGGGATCCCGCAGCCCGAGTCACTGACATCAACACAAACATACTTGTCATTCTGATACGTCTTTAATCCGATCACGCCTTTCTCGGGAATCGCCTGGGCGGCGTTCACCAGAAGGTTCAACAGAACCTGGGCCATTTTCTGCGAATTACAAAATATCAACGGTGTATCCCCGTACTCCTTGCGCAGGTCGATCCGGTATTTCAATTCATTATAGGAAACGCTCAGCGCCATTTCCAGGACATCCTCGACCTTAACCTGCTCCTCCTGCCATTGCGCATTCTCATGGGAGAATGTTTTAAGGTCTGCCACGATCCGCCCGATCCGGTCGATCCCGTCCCGCGACTGCTTCAACAGCTTTTGACTGTCCTCAACGATATAATCAAAATTTACAGACTCTTCATAAGTCTTCAACCGTTCCATAACAATCACCACTTCGGCCATCGTCCCGCTCTTGACGGCTGTTTCCATTTCCTTCGTAAACGCCGCCAGCTTCAAATAACTCTGTACATAGGTTTCCAGCACCTCAAGGTTGCAGCCCACGAACCCCGACGGATTATTGATCTCGTGCGCGACACCCGCCGCGAGCTGGCCGATCGACGCCATCTTCTCGGATTGCACCAGCTGGTCCCGGGTCGTCTCCAGTGACTTCTGCAGCCGGCGCCGCTGCTCCACCTCAACCACCAGTTCATCCCGGGAAACGGTCGTGATCCTCAGCCGATCGCTCATATTGTTAAACGATCTGGCCAGATCCGAAATTTCATCCGTCCCCAGAACCGGCACCTGCCCGATAAAATTCTTTTCAACCATCCGGTCGATCTCGGTCTTCAACCGGGCCAGCGGCCCCAGAAAACGGTTAAGAAAAAACCCAACAAAAATCAGGCCGAAGATGCTCAAGATCGCCGCTATACCCAACAAATTATGAACATTATCGGAAAGCTCGATCTGTATTTCTTTCAGCGAATACAGGATCTCGATCTGTCCGATGACACGTTTGTCTTCACTCAAGACCGGCTGACTCAGCCTCATGGCCGGGTACCCCGCCAACCGCTCCTTGGAACGGTCGAAGTCTTCTTTGATCACTACCCCTTTAGTATCCCGAATAGTTACGCCTCGGCACATCGCCGATTCGCGAAAAAACCGGACAGAGTTCTGCAACGCGACTTTGTCGCCGAACTCCAATGCCGCGCTGATGCTGTAGGTCATGCTCTGCAGCTCGCGGGACAAGCTCCTTTTAAGGCCACCTTCAACCTGGGAATAAAACTTGTCGATCAGTAATCCTGACAACAGGATCGTGAACAGAAAAAACAATGTCACGATGGTCACCATGACTTTGAACCGCAATCCGCGCTTTACAAAATACGGCAATGCCCTCTTCATCGGCTCATCCTCATCCATTTTTCTCCGCTTTCTTCAGAGGCAGCGGCAAAACGATCGTCACTGTTGTCCCCTTGCCGACGGCAGACTCAACCCGGATCTCACCGCCCTGCTTCTTGACGAGTTCATAACTGATGCTTAAGCCCAGCCCGGTCCCTTTTTCCGCTGATTTCGTCGTAAAAAACGGGTCAAAGATCCGCTTAAGATTCTCCGGCGGAATACCGCATCCCGTATCGCGCACCTCAACGCACACATGGCCGGGCTCTGCATAAGCCTTAAGCTCCACAACGCCGCCGTCCGGCATGGCTTGATAGGCGTTCCTGATCACATTAACAAAAATGCGCTCAATTCGGGACGCGTCAAAGCGAACCTGCGGCGGCTTGTCATACGCCCGGCGCACCTCGACCTGACCTTTTGCCTCTGCCTGGACGATCAGCAATGACCTGTCGAGAACATTCTCGATACTGATGAACTCTTCAAGCCAATGTGTTTCCTCCCGTTCAAAGGTCCGCAAGTCTGAAATGATTTGCTGAATCCGGTCAACCCCTTCCCGCGACTGGGTCACCAGCGTGTCGACGTCGCGCACCATGAAGGCAAAGTTGGTCTGCTCTTCATACGCCCGGATCTCTTCCAACAGATTCTGTGCTGCTTCCCACGATTTCTGCTCCACGGCCTCTTTAAGCCGGGACGTCATCTCGACCATTCTCTGATAGGATGCAACATACCCGCTTAGGACCTCCAGATTACTGGCAATAAAACTCACCGGATTATTGATCTCATGCGCTACACCTGCCGCCAGTTCACCGATGGACGCCATTTTCTCCGACTGAATCAACTGGTCCTGCAAGCCCCTCAACTGGGCGGACCGGCGCTCCACTTCGGCTTCAAGTTGTTCACGATGGGTCTGAACCTCGGCGAGCATGCCATTAAACCCCCGGGTCAGCAGTCCCAGCTCGTCGCGTGAACAAACGGCCGCGCGCAAGGAATAATCCTTGCGGAGAGACACCTCATCCATCAAACCGACCAGGTCAAGGACGGGCTTGACAATAACACCCTGAAACCAGATCAGCAGGATAAACGCGATCAATAACGCCAGGATGCTGGCAAAAACAATACCGTTGAACGTGCGCCGTATCCCCTGATGAACCTTGTCTTTGGATAATGTAATTACCACTCGGCCCAGCGTCTCAGACCCCATCACCACCGGGACAGACGCTTCATAACCGGAGATCCGCTCATGCAGGCTCCCCAGAATATCCATCAGGGACACGCCCGCGGGCGCACGTGAAATGACCTCCCTGACCTCCGGACTCTTGAAATTAATGCTGGCGAAAAGACTGGTCAGCAACTTCCCCTTGCTGTCATAAACAACAGCACAAACAATATCGGGGTCATTATTGATCCTCTTGACGATATTATCCAGCTGAAGGACATCGCCGCTTAAGATCGCCTCCTGGCTGATATCAGCAATGTATGACGCCAGGCTGTGCGCCTTGTCGTAAAGAAAACCATTCCACTGATTCAACTCATTACGGCTGATAATATACGCCGACGTCAACGTTGAAACGCACACAATGACCAGTCCCAGGCCGAGGAACTTGAGGCGTAAACTTTTATCGAACCACTTGTTGAGCACCATAGACGTTCCGCCTTACTCGACGATCTTGACCGCTTCTTTTTTGAGCGCATCCGGCACTGTAACGCCAATCGACCGGGCGGTCTTTAAATTCAGATAAAACCAGGTTTTCTTCGGGCCCTCGACAGGAATGTCGTTCGGCGCTGTTCCGTTCAAGGCCGCTTCAACTTTCACTGCCGTGGTCTGCCCCAATTCCTTCATGTCCGCGCCAGCGCCCAGCAACACTCCCTGGTCCACATAATCCGGCAAATGGGAAACCGGCACGATCTTTTTCTTGATGGCTTCATCCAGAATATCCTTGATCGCCGTCCCCACAAACCCGCTGCCGGTCAGAAATACCGCCTCGGCCTTGCCCTTCAGTAACGCAATAACCGACACCGCGTCTTCCGCGCTCGTCAAGGGCACCGGAAGAATATTAATGCCGCAGTCTTTTTCTACACCCTGAAGATCTTTCAGCTGCGACTCGGAATTTTTCTGACCCGGTGTATAAAGCACAGCCAGATTCTTGAGCGGGACGATCATTTTTACCCTCTGCACGATCTCCACCATGGAAAGCAGGTTGCTGACGCCCGTCACATTATTCTTCGAGTGCTGCCAGCCGGCGACCAGCCCTGCGCCCACCGGATCATAAACCACGTTAAACACGACCGGCGCCTCTGATATTTCCTTCTGCAAGGCGGCCGCCCCGTTTGTGCCAACGCCGATATAAACATCCATTTTCTGCTCGGCGAGGCCCTGTGCCAATCGCATCGCCGTCGCTTTATTAGCCTTGGCCGACACCTGCACAATCTCAAGGCTCGTTAACCCATCGGTTTTTAATTGTTCCAGCATGGCCAGGGTGCTCTCCTGATAACGAACCTCATCGCTCCACAACAAAATGCCGACTTTCTTTTGTCCGGCCGCCGCGATCGCCAAAGACGAGCCAAACACAATAAAAAGAACAGCTGTCAACAATCCGCAAATCATCTTTTTCATCCGAAGGCCTCCTGAGTTTGCACACACTCCTGAACCGGCGTCAACGGCAGCATCACCGTAAAAGTCGTGCCTTCACCGACAACAGAACGCACGACAATCTCACCGCCCTGCTTTTTAACAAGCTCATAACTGATGCTAAGTCCAAGTCCCGTCCCCTTGCCTGCCGGCTTTGTCGTAAAAAACGGATCAAAGATCTTTTTCAAATTCTCCTTCGATATTCCGCAGCCCGTGTCGCTGATATCAACACAAACAAAACCGCCCTTAAAATATGTCTGGACCGCGATACTGCCTTTATCGGGAATCGCCTGGGCCGCATTAACCAGCAGGTTCAGAAAAACCTGCCCCATTTTCTGGACGTTACAGCGTACCGGCGGCGTCTCCCCGTAATCCTTGCGCAAGTCGACCCTGTACTTTAACTCATTTTGTGCAATACCCAAGGCCAGCTCCAGAACATCCTCGATCTTCGTTGATTCATCAAGCCACTGGATATCTTCATGCGCAAAAGTCTTAAGATCAGAGACAATCTTTTCAATACGGCTGATGCCGTCCCGCGACTGTTTGAGAAGGTTTTCACTATCTTTGATAATATACCCGAAATTAGCCGTCTCCTCAAAACACTTGATCTCGGCGATCACCGCCGCTACCTCTGACCCCTGGCCTCGAGCCACAGCGCCGGTTAGCTTATTCATCAACGCGATCATTCTCAAATAACCAGAGATATACGTTTCCAGGACTTCAAGATTACTCGCCACAAAACCGGCGGGATTATTGATCTCATGCGCCACCCCCGCCGCCAGCTGGCCGATCGAGGCCATCTTCTCCGACTGGACCAGCCGGGCCTGAGCTGTTTGCAGCTGTTCACTGGTTTTGTCCAGTTCCCGCGTCGTGCGGCGGATCTCGGTCATGTCCTTGGCAATATGCACCGCGCCGATCAGTTTTCCGCCATCATCAAATACCGGCGACACCGTAACCAGCAGCGGCATGCCGTTAAGCCCCTCAACTTCCTGTGTCCGCGCCTTTCCATCGGTCAAAAACGATTTAAACGAACACCCCGGGCAGAAATTGCCGAGTTTGTGCATCACATCGTGACACTTTTTCCCGATCAGATCGCCGGGCGCAACGCCAAAAGCTTCAAAGAGGGCCTTATTCACCCGCACGATCCGGGCATCCATATCCATCAGGAAAACAAAATCCGAAATACTGTCGAACGTCCGCCGCCACTCGGAAGCCGCCCGCTCCAGCTTCTCGGCAGCCTTTTTACGCTCGGTGATATCGCGGCAAAGCGCCACAATACGCAGCATTGCTCCCTCGCCTTCAACCGTAGCATTAACCTCAACAGGGACAACCCTGCCGTTCCGGTCAAAATATTCGGTGGTGAAGTCCCTGATAAAGCCGTGCTTTTCGCAATACGCGATCGCCTCCGCATTCTGCTCTTTGAATTCCGGCGATGTCCATTCAATGACGCTCCTTCCCAGGATATCCGTCAGCGTCCGGTGGCCGCTGAGCCGCACATACTCCCGATTGGCATCCACCACCTTGCCCTGCGCATCAAGGATCAGGTATCCATTGCCCGTCATCTCGACCAGCATACGGTACTTGGTCTCACTGTCCTGCAACGCCTCATCCACCCGTTTGCGTTCCGTCATATCACGCCAGACGCAGTGCAGGACAGTCTTTCCTTTCAGCAAGATAGGCGTCAGCGACACCTCAACGGGGAAATCCTCGCCTGATGCCTTGCGGTGGGTCCATTCAAACCGGTGGAAACCCTTTTCCCGGGCAATACGCATCATGTCATTAGCCTTCTCGAATGAATCCCTGCCGTCAAGTTGAAAAGACGGCGACAGTTTCGAGGGATGAGTCATCAGAAACTCATTGCGGCCAGAATACCCAAGCATACGGGCCGTTGTCTCATTGCAATCGATAAACAAATCCCCGCTGATCAACAGGATGGCATCCTGGGAGGCATACAAAACATCCATGAACCGCTTTTCGCTCTCCTGCAAAGCTTCTTCCGCCCGCTTGCGCTCGGTGATATCGCTGAACGTTACCACGACACCCGTGATCTCGCCGTTACGCATGACCGGCGTGCTGGCATACTCAACGGGAAAACAGGTCCCGTCCTTACGCCAAAACACATCGTTATCCCGTTGATGAACCATGCCGAGGGTAATTGACGAAAGGATCGGACACTCATCCGGAGGATAAGCGGTGCCGTCAACGCGGGTATGATGCCACAGCAAGTGACTGGGACGTCCCACCAGCTCATCCGCTGTGTACCCAAGCATTCGGGCTGCCGAGGCATTAACAAACGTGTGCTCGCTCTTCAGGTTCAACCCCATGATCCCCTCAGCCGCGGCATTAAGAATATTGTCAACATGATCCCGGGATACCGTAACCTTGGAAAGATCCTCAGCCATCTTATTGACCGCCTGATCGAGCATCTCGATCTCGTCATCAGATATTCTTTTTACCTGATTCGGCGTGAAGGTCAGCTCTCCCCGGGCGATCTTCTGCAAACGCCCGATGATCAGATTGACCGGGTGAATAAACTTCTGCGACAGCCACAAGGTTAACAACACGCCGAGCAAAATAACAAAGAAAGCCGCCCCCATCGACGCCAGGAGGAACGCCATCACCACACTGTCCCTTTTCTCAACAGATGTCGTCTGACAGAAAATCCAGCCCCAGGGCTCATAAACCTTAAACACACACCACTTCGTTTCGCCATGCCAGGAATAGGTGTACTCACCCTGCTTTTTCGCCCGCATCATCGCTACAACAGCGTCGTTGAATATCGGCTCACCCTTCTCAACCCTGTATTTAAACACCGACTCCCACCGGGTCTCGGCCGGATGAAGGACCGCCCGACCATTGAGATCGACAATAAAAACATACGAGAGTGGATCTTTGAATGTGCGGTAATCAATACGGATAGAATCAATGACGCGAAGGGGGCCGCTGGCCTCGTCTTTATAAACCCCCTCGAAGAACAGCTCGTCCTGCCGGAACGCCAGCTCAACCAAACGGTCAATTTTCTCGGCATATAAATCACGGGTAAGATCGTGGATCTTGTGGCTGAAAAGTGAAAGGCTGATCCCTTCCAAAGAAATGCTCAGGGCCAGAACGATCAAGACCGTCATCAGCAGATATTTGAGGCCTAATCTCATACCTTGATTATATAGAAAAGATACCAATATACTCTCAATAAACGCAGTTTTTTATGCTTGCGGTGGGGGGATGGATTGGGAAACGCAGGGTGGACGGGACTTGGCGCCCTCCAGTCGCTTTCCGGGCGCTGCCAGCCGGCAAAAGCCATCGCGCGGCCGTACAGTCGAATTCTCAATGGCAGCACTGTCCTACCAAAATGTCCCTGTTGTCACCCGGACATGGGTTTTTGTCCGTCATGTCCTATAGGGACATGACGCTTAAAAACCTCAGAAACCGGAGATTTCTTGTCTAAAAGGCCTCAAATCACAGGTGCTTTTTCCTGCCATAACCGATGTTCCTGAATTCGCCTTGGCAACCCCATGGATGTCCAAAGCCCATCCACTTCTGGCGTCTTCTCAAATAAATCTACTATCTCTTTCCGCCAACCCGAAAGGATCTCGCCATCAATAGGCAAACGATAAAGAAACTGATTAATCGCAAGAACAACCGACCCCAACCGTGTCGGGTCAACATCGTTCCAACGCGGCTCCTTTGGCGCAACCATGGCGATCGCCAGCTTCCTGTCCCACAAGCGCGCATGATGGGCGCAAATATTCCGAACGTACGCAAAGGTATGCAGCCAGGACATCAATAACGATGTGTGCAGCCCAAACTGTCTCGCCAAAATTAGCTGATCCTCTCTTTTCAGATGGTCAATCATCAAGGATATTGACCCAAACGACATGATCTCAACCGCCACCCAGATTGGCAACCGGGGGAATCCATCGTATTTTCTTTTGTAATGCGCAATGAAGATCTCGCGCGAGCGCCTTGCCTCGTCATGAACCTTTTCAACCCATGCCGCGTGATCAAATTTTACAAAGAAATTCTTCGGTTCCTCATGAAAGAACGGTCCATACTTCTGAGCCATTTCATGGGAAGTGATAGCCCTAACGGATATTTCAATAACCTCAAGAGCCTCATCGATCAGAAACCGTAAACGTCGGTCAAACTCATAAAGCCGAATAATCTGCTCAAAGGTCACTCCGGGCTTGAACTGATGGCGGACAACTTCAAAAGGAAGACAATACGCACTGAGACGATAATAGCTGATCTGTTTGAGGCAGCGCTCCGCTGCAGCAGGATCGCCAATAATAAGTCCGCGTTTTTTTAGGAGGTCAACTTGCTGAACGTACGTTAAGGATGGCTTTGTGTATTTTTCCATAAAAAGAAACCTGCCCAAAATGCGCGTGGATCAGAGACCCAGAGGCGTGGCAGGTATGTTGGACATAATATAACTTGTGAAGACGCTCGGTGCAAACTTTTCTTTTTATAATTCAGGAAATTATTTTGACGCATTGCGCCGAGCTTCTGACTGGATTAAAACTATTTTTCTACACGGAAATGATGGTCATTCAACTATCCGGAATTTCCGGATAGTTGACGGTGGCGTAGTCTTTTCTGACAAGAGCTGAAAAAACTCCATTAAATGTTTTGCGCCACGCCCGCAACGCCATTCTTCATTCCCAGAAATTGTGGAATACTTGTTGTCGGCTGGATATCAATGATAACCGGCGTAAAGCCGGTCGCACTCTGTAGTTGTTGCAACATGGCCGGATCAATATAAAACTTAATTGCAGCTCCGGTGTTCTGAATTTCTAAAGATGTTTTATCCGCTGTAAGATCAATACCACCCAAATCGTCCCGGCTGTGATTAGGGATTACCGCTTGATCACGATCTTTACTAATGAGTTGCGCTGCATCAAAATTATCCAGGGTTCTCTTAATTGATCCTTTATATGTTTGCCATTCTTGCAAGAATGCTCTTTGTCTAGCTGGTCTGGGGACGCGATCGGCCATATATTGTTTTAACGCAAGAATCAATGATTTGGCAACAACCCCAGATTGCCTTTCCGTAAACATTTTTTCGGCTTCTGTTTTACCACGTTCTAAAGATGCGAGCGGAACCCCCAAGAGGGTAGTGACCTTCCCCCGTCCTGTGGACGTTTAGTTAAGACAGACCGCCTGTCTTTTCTCGTACTCTAACGGGCTCAGATAACCGAGGGTAGAGTGAGCGCGCTTGCAATTGTAGTACATGACAATGTA
>PEAR01000056.1 GCA_002753745.1 Candidatus Omnitrophota bacterium
GATGAAGTTTCGAAAGGCTTTGTAAGCTTGTTTGATCTCAGCATAGGTTTTAAGGGTGATACATAGAATTTTGCCCGCCTCACCGGGTATCAGGGGGTAAGGATCAATGGTATCATTCCCATTTAATGCATAATTTTTATTTTACTTTCGCTGGTTTTTAATGTATCCTTTTTTAATGATTTGAATGCAGAATAGCCGGGAGCTATTGCAATAATTTAACCAGAACGGGCTTCGCGATAGTGCGCGGCTGCAAGTTTTTTGGGCAAAGAAAGGATGAACAAATGAAGAACGTTTTTAAGCTGTTTTTGATGGTCCTGGGTTTTATTGGGGTTGTTAATCTTTCTTCTGTCTATGCGCAGGAAGCTGCTGCGCCCGCTGCTGCGGCACCTGCCGCGGCTGCGCCAGTTGCCGCTGCTCCGGCAGCTCCGGCACCGACGGAAGAAGATAAGTTCTCTTTTGGTAAAGTAGTTTCTATGGCTGATGGCCAGATCACCGTCAAAGAGTATGATTTTACGAAAGATGCGGATGTGGAAACGGTTTATTCCGTAACACCCGAGACCGAGCTTGGGAATATTAACGCCGTGGCTGATCTTAAGACCGGTGATGATATCGTTATTGATTATATCGAGAAAGACAGCAAGCGCGTTGTCACGACGTTGGTAAAGGAAGAAAAAGGTACGGAAGCGATGCCAGGTGAAGGCGAAGCTGCTGCGCCTGCTGTTCCTGCGGCAAAAAATGAAGCGGCGGCACCTGTCGCTGATGCGGCTGCTCCAGCGGCGGTCAAAGCTGATGCGGCGCCAGCGGCTCCCGCAGCGGCTGATGCAGCTCCGGCGCAGAAATAAGGCAGCGTGTTAGCAAATTCTTAAGATTTAAGGAAAAGAAAAAATGGAAAACGGAAAAGTCAAGTGGTTCGACCGGAAAAAAGGATATGGTTTTGTGACCATGTCTAATGGTAAGGATGTTTACGTACATTACAGCGGTATCCAGGCCGACGGGTTCAAGTATCTCGTGGACGGCGAAGAGGTGGAATTCGAAGTGCAGGAAGATGAGCGCGGACCGAAAGCAGTCAATGTGGTCCGTTTGAATCCTCCGCCGGAGAAGCCGCGTAAAGAGCGTCTTGACGCTTAATTTTTCAGTGGTTGTTTTTTATGGTCCCTAACTCTGTTGACGATACTCGCAGAGTTAGGGATTTTATTTGTGCGGGAGATTTTTAATGAGTCTGATCGTCATTTTCATTACCGCCATCGGGTTGGCGATGGACGCTTTTGCCGTTGCCTTGGCCAGCGGTAGTGCTGTGGTCACCGGCCGGGTTAACCATTCCTTGCGTTTGGGCGGCGCTTTCGGGCTGGCGCAGATGGTGATGCCGCTGATCGGGTGGGTGTTGGCCATTCGTTTGAAGCATTTTATTTTCTCGGTTGATCACTGGATCGCGTTTGTTCTTTTGGCTCTTGTCGGGTTTAAGATGATCAAGGAATCGTTTGCCGGCGATGATTGTGCCAAAGAACCCGGGCCGATGACCAACCGCCGGCTTTTTCTGCTGGCGATCGCAACGTCCATTGACGCCCTGGCCATCGGGGTAACCTTTGCTTTCCTGGATTGTCCGGTTGTGCTGGCTTCCGTTATTATCGGGGCAGTAACGTTTTTAATAGCGGCAGCAGGCGCTTTCATCGGTTGTTTCTGCTGCTGTGTGTGGGGGCGCCGGGCCGAGCTGTGTGGTGGCATCGTTCTGGTTTTGATCGGGATCAAAATCTTGATGGATCATTTGTTGTAGAAAGAAGAGGGTGGCATGGATCATGTAAATCGGATGGCGGTGGTGGTTTTCCTGCGGGAGCCGATGATCGACTGGCTTAACAGCATTGATCCGGATAATCCCGTGTGGATCGGGTCTCTGTCGGAGCGCGGAAATGTATACCTGATCCCTGAATTTGACGATATTGACGAGGCCGAAGATCATGTGGAAGAGATCTTCGATGAAATTTTTGTGAACGAACTTTCCGAATGGCATACGGATCAATCGTTGTGGCCGGTTGACCGTACGTATGAGATGTTCCTGGAATGGTTTGATGTGATCTATGATGTGGCCGTGTTTGATTCCGTCGGGGAGACGGATGATGATTCGCATAATTGAAAAAGCCGGGATTCCGGTTTTTTCAGCCTGAGGCCGCTTTTTTATTTTCCCACAATAAAGTTGATAGGCGATCGATTCCGTTTTAACATACTATTACTTTATGTTTAAATTTATCATTTCCTTAACATTCTGTCTGATTTTCATTCCTACTCCTTTTTTGTTAGCTTCGGATTCGTTGGTGGCACAGGATGAGGCTTTTTTCAAGGCTGATGACATTAAAAAGGTCCAGGCTCAGGTTGCTGAGAAGGACGCTTTGATCGGTCGGATGGTTTTGAATTCCGCCGGGGTCAAGGAAGAGCTCGAGCAGGTTAAAAAGGAGCGGGATCTTCTTCAGGCCAAGGTCTTTGCGTTGCAGCGCAGTCTGGTGGACCGTGACAAGAGCGAACCGCAGCAGATCGATCAGGCCGTTGCTCCTTACCGTTCACGTGTAGAGGAGCTGGAGAAAGAAGCCGGTATCTTTCAGTTTACGATCGAGCAGAAGAACGCGAAGTTAACCGAATTGAATAACGCCCGCACGGCCTTAACGGCTGATGTTGAGCGGATCAACGGCGAGAAGCTTGCGATGCGGGCAGAGTTGCAGAAAGTTGCAGATGAGCTCGATGGTATAAAGGGGAAAACAGCCAGGAGCTCTCAGGAGGCCCAGGCTGTTTGCGATGAAAAGACCAATGATCTTCGTTCGAGGTTAACCGCGGAACAAACGTTGACCCAGGAAAAGATCAAGCAGGCACTAAAGCCCGTTCAGGATAAATTGACGGCCCTGGAAAGTCAGGTTGCCGCAGACAAAGGGAAAGCATCCCAGGATATTCTTCAGATAAAGGCTCAACTGAAGCAGAAGGATGATCTATTGGCCGTGTTGACACGGGAAAAGAGTGATACGGCGGTGACGTTGCGGTCTCTGGAAGCGGAGAAAGCGGCATTGACGGAGCAGGTTGCCCGGCTAAAGAAAGGAAAGTAGAAGCACATGGAAAAACAATATGATACAGGGACGGTGTGGGGTCTTGGCTTGATCTCTATATTGGGAGCAGTGGCGGTGTATGTGTTTACCGCGCCTTTTGGTTTGGGGTTAATGAGCGATTCCATTGTTTATTTGCAGGCAGCGAAATACCTGGCCTTGGGGCAGGGCGTTTCGGCGTTCAATAATGCGGCGGAATTGTCGCCGATGACATCACTGGCGCCGGGTTTCCCGTTCGTGTTGTCGTGGGCCTGGTTCTTAGGGGCGAGTTTTGCAGATTGGGCTCGTTCGTTAAATATACTGGCTGCGGCGTTAAGCATCTTCTTAAGTGGCTGGCTGGTTTTTTACGTGACGCGTGAACGCGTGGCGGCTTTATTAATGGCGGGGCTTCTGACGGTCTCGGTTCCTTTTCTTCAGGCACACGGAAGATTATCTGCCGAACCGTTATTTATACTTTCCTTGTTGGTTTTTGTTTGTTCGCTTGTTGTTTTCAATGGTACGGGACGTTTGGGGATGTTCTATACTGCTGTTGTTTCTTCCGTCGCGCTGACATCTTTTTCTTATTTAGGCGCTCTAGTGATTGTTGGGGGGATCGGCTGGATATGGTTACGTGCGCGTAAGGATGGTTTTCCTCAGCGGCCGGCTTTATTCACGATGCTGGTCCTGCTTTTTCCGGTATTTTTATGGTTGCGGCATTCTTTGGCGGGAGGAAACTGGCGCGGTTTTTTTCCGGCGGAAGTCCTGTCGTGGCTGTTGCCGGTTGATGTGTTGGCGGTAATGGTGCTCGGTATTTGCGTGCCGCGGATCATGGCCGCCAAAGATTTACGGCGTAAGAAGATATTTTTGGGGCTTTGTGCCGGGCTTTTTATCTGGTCTTTGGTTTGTTCGGCCCAGTTGGCAGGCGCTTTTTTTACCAGAGGATACGGGTATACGGCAAAAGATGTATCGTCGTCGAAAATCGTGGAAACGCTGCGGTCTGTCGATGACCGGGTTCCGCTGTATTCCAATGATCCCCAGGCGATCTACTATTTCAGCGGCCGTCCGGCGATCAGGATCCCCGGGAATGGCGAAGATGATCGGTATTTTCCTTCGCAAGGGAGTGTATTAAATGATTTTCGCACTCGACGCGCCGCCGCGGTCATTTTCGGGGTGAAGAATTTTGTTCCCGGTTCAACATGGTCAGCGATTGCTCATTCAGAAGGGTTTGGCGTATTAGCCGAGGATAAGGTGGCCCGGATCGATGGGATTCGCAAAAAATGATCTTGAAATAAATATTTGCGATATTTTGTGGAAGTTGTATAGTTTTAGTTCGTTAAGGTTTTAATAATGAAGTTCGGGAGATAATATGATCAAGCACATTGTTTTGTGGAAGTTAAAGGAAACGGCTCACGGCAAGAGCAAACTCGAGAATGCCAAGGTCATCAAGGATATGCTGGAAGGGTTGCAGGGAAAGATCCCGGGGCTGCTCAAGATCGAGGCGGGCATTGATTTCAGCGGCACGGAACAGTCCGCGGATGTGGTGCTATACTCGGAATTTTCGACCCGTGAAGCCCTGGAAGATTACCAGACGCATCCCGCGCATGAGGCGGTAAAGGTTTATCTGATGGGCGCCCGCAGCGAGCGGCGTATCGCGGATTACGAAATCGGGTACTAGAAGGAGCCGGGGATGAAGAAAATTTTGGTGCTGCTTTTTGCGGTGATGACAGTGTTGTTCAATGGCGTGGGTCACGCGGAGGATGTTATGGTGGCGGTAGGTAAGAAAGTAAAATTCGATTATACCCTGACGGTCAACAAGGAAGTTGTTGAATCGAGCAAGGGTAAGCAGCCGCTCGAGTACAATCCCGGCCGCGGAGAGCTTATTCCCGGCTTGGAGAAGGAAATGCTGGGCATGAAGGTGGGCGATGCCAAGACCGTGGTTGTTAAGCCTGAGGATGGTTACGGGATCATTCGTTCTGATGCTTTTCGTGACTTTGATCGGGCCAAACTTCCTAAAGATATGGAACCAAAAGTTGGGATGGTCCTTGAGATGCAGGATGAAACAGGCACGTCGTTCCCGGCTAAAGTCGCCGAAGTTTCCGAGAAGTCGGTTAAACTTGATTTCAATCATCCTTTGGCCGGTAAAGAACTTACGTTTGATGTAAAGGTGGTGTCGATCGAATGATCTTGCATGGCGGGATCCTGGATTATGCGGTAACATTCGGCGCCGGGTTGTTAATGAGTTTTACACCGTGCGCGTATCCTTTGCTGCCGGTAACGGTTGCGGTCGTGGCGGGGGCAAATACCCGGGGTTCTCACCTGAACGGTTTCATGTTGTCTGTGATCTATGTTTTGGGCCTGGCTGTTTCTTACAGCGCGCTGGCAGCGGTCGCGGTGTTAACGGGAAAAGTTTTCGGCACGATCCAGAATAATCCGTGGGTATTTGTTGTTATCGGGAATCTTATTCTGTTCTTTGCTTTGGTGATGCTTGATTTTATTCCGTTCCCGATGTTTTCAGTTCCCAGTCCCGGTCAGCGCCCGCGAGGCCGGAGGGCTTTATTCCTGATGGGCGCGGCCTCCGGGTTTGTTGTGGGACCCTGTACCGCTCCGGTTTTGGGTTCACTGCTTTTGTATATCGGATCAAAGCATAATTTGTTATTTGGGATGAGTTTGCTTTTTACGTTTGCCTTTGGGCTGGGCACCTCGTTGATCCTGGCGGGGACATTCAGCGGCTTTTTATCCGTCCTGCCTAAATCCGGCCAATGGATGAATCTTGTTAAGAAGGCGGCGGGGATCGTGCTGATCATTATTTCCGAGCTGATGTTTTTGCGTGCTGGTTCATTCTGGATTTGAATTTTGAAGGGCGGCCACTGGGGGCCGCCCGTACATGCATGTAGGGGTCGGCCCCTGTGCCGACCCGTTAAAAGGATTTTTATGAAATTTATCGTATCTATGTTAACAGCAGGATTTTTGCTCTTTTCAGCCGGAAGTGTACAGGCCGGATTTTATGACAACCCGATGATTGGCCAGAAAGCTACTGATTTTAAGTTGATGCAGCTAAAGGGAGGGGAAGTTACTCTCGAGAACCTCCGTAAGGGAGGGAAAGCGATCGTCATGTTCTGGGCAACATGGTGTCCGCATTGTCGCGAGCAGCTTAAGGATATTGCTGCGCAGAAAGCTGTCCTGGAAAAGGCCGGGGTGACCCTGGTTCTTGTAGATATCGGCGAAGATAAGGTCAAGGTTGAGAAATATCTTTCTTCCAAAGGGTATGATCTGAATGTTCTTCTTGACCAGGATTCAACAGTTGCCGAAACATATCAGGTGGCGGGTGTCCCCACGATCGTCCTGATCGCTTCCGACGGTAAGATTCGTGATGTCGGTTATGCTCTCCCTGATAATTTTGAAGAGATCCTAAAGTAATAATTCTTCTTGACATTCCACACTTTAGTGTGGTACATTAAGGGCATGGCAAACGACACCCTTACTTCCAAACAAAAAGAAGTCCTGAAGTTTATCTACGAACAGATCCGATTTAAACAGCTGGCGCCCACGATCAGGGAGATCGGCGAGCATTTCAGTTTTTCTTCTACCGGCACTGTCCGCGATTATCTTAATGCCCTGGTAAACAAAGGTTATATTCGTATTCAGGAAGGCAAGTCGCGCGCGATCGAACTGGTTAAGGAGGCTCTGTTTCAGGTTCCGGTACTGGGTCGTGTGCAGGCAGGTCAGCCGGTGTACGCCGCCGAAGATTTGCTGGGGTATCTTAATCTGGATCAGTTTGTTTTCCCTGAACCTGATGTATTTGCCCTGAAAGTACGGGGCATGAGCATGCGTGATGCCGGTATTATGGACGGTGATTTTGTCCTTATTCGCAAGCAGGAGCATGGTCAGCCTGATGATATCGTGGTAGCGATCATCGGTGAGGAAGCTACGGTCAAGCGCCTGGCCAAGCGCGGGAGCCATTTTTTCCTGGATCCGGCCAATCCCGATTTTAATCCCCTCCCTATGACAGCCGACGTTTCTATCATCGGCAAGGTCCTTCAAGTTGTGCGAGACTACGCCTGATAAATAATTTGCAGGCTTCTTTCTTGCATGGTATCTTTTTAAGAACTGCCAGAAAGTTCGGAGTTAACTTGTATAAAATTTAAGAATTATTAAACTGCGACACCTTAAGAGTTCCAATGCAGAAGTACCTGGAGAAGGTGAGGCCGTGGATGTTAAAGGGGGCGGCTTCTGAGAAGAAGGACGCTTTGCCATTCATCCAGCGCCAGCTTGGCCACGAGAGTCTGGAATCCACCGCGATTTACACGCACGTGGCGATTGAGCCGCTGCGTCAGATGTTTTAGATGTACCACCCACGAGAGCTTTCGCTCAAGGCACAGAATCGGGTACCGTCACCTGAGGAGATCATATCCAAGTTTGAAGGGTGATGGCCCACCGCCGGAACCGCCGTCTATACGGCAGGACTCTTGATCTATCGCAGGCCGGTTTTGGTTTACAGGTTATTTTTGAACGTTATTGTAGTTGCAACACATCACGGGTTTGTTACTACATGATGAAAGTTTTGTTGATCAGGAAGGAAATAAACAGGATGAACAAGTTCAAGACACCCGATGTTCCCGGCAAGGGGCAATTCTTGGTATACCTTGCAGAAGATGGACAGACGAGCATTGACGTCCGGCTGGAGAATGAGACCGTATGGTTGACACAACAGCATATGGCGGAACTCTTTCAGACGACCCAGCAGAACATAAGTTTGCATGTGCAAAACATTTATAAGGAAGGCGAATTGCAACGAGAGGCAACTTACAAGGAATACTTGTCAGTTCGCCGTGAGGGCGGCCGGGATGTGCGTCGGCGTGTGGATTTCTACAACCTTGATGTCATTATTTCTGTTGGCTATCGTGTCAAAAGTGTGGTTGCCACTCGTTTTCGTATTTGGGCCACGCAGAAATTGCGTGAGTTTATCGTTAAGGGGTTTGTTCTTGATGACGAGCGCCTAAAGAATCCTGACCTGCCATTTGATTATTTTGAAGAATTGCTTCGGCGGATCCAGGACATCCGTACCTCCGAGAGGAGGTTTTACCAGAAGATCACCGATATTTATGCCACCAGCATTGATTACGACCCAACCCGACCGGAGAGCATTAATTTCTTCCAGACTGTGCAAAATAAGATGCACTGGGCTATTACGGGTCAGACCGCGGCGGAAATTATCCATGGGCGCGCCGACAGTTCACGGCTCAATATGGGACTGACCAACTGGCGCGGTGTGAAGGTGCGCAAGGATGACGTTGTTATTGCCAAGAATTATTTGACTGAGGCAGAATTGGCCGCGCTTAATAATCTTGTTGAGCAGTATCTTGTTTTTGCTCAGGGACAGGCGCTGCGGCGTGTGCCTATGAGCATGAAGGACTGGATCGCGAAGCTTCATGGATTTCTCACGATCAATGACCGCAGTATTCTTTCGCACGCCGGGAAGATCTCCCATGAGATGGCGAAAGAGCTTGCTGAAGCTGAGTATGAAAAATTCAATCATAGGCGTATTCAGCAGGCTGATGTGGCGGGGGGTGAATTTGAAAAAGCGATCAAACAACTCCCTCCTATGCCTAAGCGTAAAAGGGGCAAAAAAAAATAATACAATTTGTTCACGCCGTTATCGGAAATTTGTGAGTCCATCATTATTTTTGTGTAAACGGTTTTCTTAGTCAAGCTGAACTCTCTCTGGAAAATGGCTGTCAGAATTATAGACACTTCCCGTTATAACTTCCGCTCGCCAGGCGTTGCATTGAAGGCTGGCTCATGATATGATTTTCTACTCTAAAATTTACCACCTTTGAAAGGAAAGCTTATGAAGATCGTTCAGCCGATTAAGTCGCCTAAACCTGCTGGTCCCTATAATCATGGAGTCATTTCCGGCAATCTCGTTTTTTGCGCGGGGCAGATTCCGTTAGACCCTTCGACGGGGAATGTTGTTCCTGGCGGTATTGAAGAGCAGACCACGCGTGTTTTTGAGAATATAAAACTTGTGCTGGCTGATGCGGGAAGTTCGATTGAAAAGATCGTCAAGGTGACTGTCTATTTGAAGGACTTGAATGATTTCGCGGGCATGAACAAGATCTACAGCCAGTATATACCGGCGAATTTTCCGGCGCGTTCGACTCTGCAGGTTGCGCGGATCCCGAAGGATGTTTTGGTCGAGATTGAAGTGATCGCTGAGGTTTAAGGGAAAGTTGTTGCGTCTTAAAAGGTTTGTTGTTAAAGTCTGCATTGTTCATTCGTTCTTTTGATTATTTAAAGTATTGTCTCGGGGAAATCACGTTAAACTCGTGAGCAGTCGCGCTACTGTGATCCTTTTTTAGGGAGAGCCAGAACACCTGAATAATGCTTTTTTGCAACGCTTGCTGCGCGGAACAGCAAAAGGTGCTCATGGATATTTTTTCTTAGCCCTCTTGTTACCCCGGTAGCAAGAGGGCTTTCATTTTGTGAAGGAGCTCTTATGACAAAATTATATCTCATCAGACACGGACAAACTGACCAGGGGTTGAACCGGAAATATTGCGGGGCCCGTGATGTGCCGTTAAATGAAACGGGATGCCGTCAAGCTGCAATGCTGGTCGAGCGCTTTAAGGGGTGTGCCATTGACGCGGTGGTTTCCAGTGATCTAAAGCGGGCTGTTCAGACGGCACAGATCGTTTTTAAGGACGCTGCCATCATTAAGAGATCGCGCTTTCGCGAGATGGATTTTGGTGTCATTGAAGGCTTGGGTTACGACGAGGCTCGGCAGGAATATGCTGATATTTATGAGGCCTGGATTCATTCGCCCATGACGGTCACGTTGCCTGGAGGAGAGGCTTTTGTTAATTTTTGTGCGCGCGTGTTAAAAGGGTATCACGAGCTTTTGGCTGAGTATGAAAATAAGCATATCGTGTTGGTGGCGCATGGTGGCCCGATTAGAGCTATTCTTTGTGATGTGTTAAAACGCGGGATGAATGATTTCTGGTCGATCAGCCAGGATAACGCGGCGTTGAACGTGATCGAGTATCATTCGGGTGAGGATCCAAAGGTTGTGGTGATGAATGATACAGGGCATTTAGGATAGGCAAATAAAGGGCGGCCACGGGGGGCCGCCCGTACATGCATGTAGGGGCTGGCCCCCGTGCCGGCCCGGTAAGGAAATATGAAAATAGTTTTTATTATCGGCGGGGCGCGCAGCGGGAAAAGTCGTTATTCGGTAGAATTGGCTAAAGCCTCAGCACAAAAAGTGGTGTTCCTGGCGACCTGCATTTTCCGTGATGCGGAAATGGATGAGCGCGTCCGCCGGCATCAACAGTCTCGTCCGTCGTCCTGGGAAGTTATTAATGAAGGCAAGGATATTGCCGCGGCTCTGGCCGGAGCGCAACATGCGGATACGACGGTGCTGATTGATTGTCTGGGGATGTGGGTTTTTAATATGATGGAAGAGCATGCTAACGATGAGCCGATCGAAGCAGCGTTTGAGAATTTTGTTCAGGCTCTTGGGTCTGTTCAGGGGCTTGTGATCATCGTATCCAATGAAACCGGCTGCGGTCTGGTGCCCGAACATGCTTCCGGCCGACGGTTTCGGGACTTGATCGGCCGGTTAAATCAAATGACCGCCCGGGCTGCGGACGAAGTCGTTATGATGCAAGTCGGTATTCCAATAAAAATTAAATCCTGAATAAAAAAGGATCCAATGAAAATATTAAACGACACGGTGACGAAGATCGACAAGATAAATTTTTTGTTAGCCGCCGATACGCAGAGACGTTTGAATAATTTAACGAAGCCGCAGGGAAGCCTGGGGCGGCTGGAAGAGCTGGCCAAACAGGTTGTTGAGATCACGCGGGCCAAGAATCCGCCGGTAGCAAATAAAGTTGTTTTTGTTATGGCGGGAGATCATGGGGTGACGGATGAGGGTGTTAGCGCTTTTCCGAAGGAAGTAACGCCGCAGATGGTCTATAACTTTTTGCGCGGCGGGGCCGGCATTAATGTGCTGGCCAGGCATGTCGGCGCCCGCGTGGTGGTGGCGGATCTTGGGGTTGCGGTTGATCTGCAGGCGCATCCTGAACTTGTGGTCCGCAAAGTGAATTACGGCACGAAAAATATGGCCAAAGGGCCGGCCATGACCCGGCAGGAAGCAGTTAAATCGATCGAGAACGGGATCGAGATCTTTGAGGTTGAGTACAAGAAGGGTATTCATCTGGCGGCGACGGGTGAGATGGGCATCGGTAATACGACGCCTGCCAGCGCGATCGTGTCGGTGATCACGGGGCGTACGGCGGCGGAGGTGACCGGCAAAGGGACCGGGATCGATGATGCTGCCTGGCAGAAGAAGGTGGATGTGATCAAGAAGGCCATCGATGTCAATAAGCCTGATCCGATGGACGGGATCGATGTGCTGGCCAAGGTGGGCGGTTATGAGATCGGGGGGCTTACCGGCGTGATCCTGGCGGCGGCATCCCATCGTGTGCCGGTGGTAGTGGACGGGTTTATTTCTTCTTCGGCGGCGTTGCTGGCCTGTATTATCGAACCTGATGTGAAAGACTATTTGATCGCATCGCATTCCTCGGTAGAAAAAGGACATAAAATTGTTTGGGACCATCTTGGTCTTAAGCCGATCCTTGACCTTAACCTGCGGTTGGGCGAGGGTACCGGCGCGGCGCTGGCCATGGGCATCGTTGAAGCCGGGGTGAAGATATTAACCGAGATGAGTACGTTTGAGAATGCCGGCGTTTCAGAGCGAACCTAATAGCACATGTAGGGGCGGCTCCCCGTGGCCGCCCAAAATCTAATGAACCGATTATTGATCGCCCTACAATTCCTAACAATCCTGCCAATCAGGACGAAAGCCCTTTTTCGCGAGGAGGATTTTAAATCGGTGTTCGCGTTCTTTCCCGCGGCTGGCGTTTTTATCGGGTTGATCCCGGCGGTTTTGGTGTTGTTCTTAGGGTCATTACCTCATTTGGCGCTGGTGGCGCTGGTCCTTGCCGTTTATACCGTTACGACCGGGGCTTTGCATATCGACGGCCTGGCGGATACCTGCGACGGTCTTTTTAGCGGTAAGCCGAAAGAGAAGATCCTTGAGATCATGCGCGACAGCCGGATCGGCACGTATGGCGCGGTGGCGGTGTGTTTGCTGCTGCTCCTTAAATTCGCTTTTTTATCCAGCCTGTCTGGTGATGTCCTGTGGAAGATGTTGATCCTGACACCCATGTTTGCCCGCTGGGTTCAGAGTGTTGCCTGCGCCGGGAGCAAATATGCCCGGGAAGACGGCAAGGCAGCCTTGTTCTTCAAGGTTGCATCGGTTAAGGATGTCATCACAGGGGGCATATTCAGCCTGGCGATGTTTTATGTTTTTTTTGGGGTAAAGGGATTGGTCCTTGCTTGCGCTGCGGGCCTTCCGGCGGCTATATTCATCAGGTTCGCGGATCAAAAGATCGGCGGGATGACCGGCGATACGGTTGGTGCGGCGAGCGAAATTACGGAGTTAAGCGTTTTATTCTTATGTCTGGTGATTCTTTCATGAAAAAGATTCTGATAGCGATCGTTCTTGTGTGGATGATGTGTCCGATCGTTTTGGCTGCTGAGAAGCCGGCGGAGCGTATTATTTCTTTGGGGCCGGTGATTACGGAGGAGTTGTATCTGCTTTCCAGCGGGGACAAGCTTGTTGGCTGTACGACGTGGTGTAAACGCCCTGAGGCGGCAGCGCATAAAGTAAAGATTGGCAATGTTCAGGAGATCAATCTGGAAGCGATCGTGGCGCTCAAGCCCGACGTTGTTCTGGCGACGGTATTAACGGATCCCCGGTCGGTGATGAAATTGCGCCGTTTGGGGATCCGGGTGGTTGAGATTCCCAATGCCAAAGATTTTGAAGGCTTGTGCCAGGTGTTTCAGCTGCTGGGAGAGATAACGGGCCGGGAGAGCGAGGCGCGCCAGATCATTGACCGGGCCAGGGAGCAGGTGCTGGCGCTAAAAAAGAAGATGGCCGGGCTGGCAAGGGTGCGCGTGTTTGTGCAGGTCGGGGCTAATCCTCTGGTCACGATCGGCCGGGAATCATTTGCCAATGACCTGATTGCCTCGGCGGGTGGTGAAAATATTGTCACCGCGCCTGGGTATTTGCAGTATTCCCGGGAACAGGTTTTGGCCCAGGATCCGGATGTGATGTTTATTTCCAGTATGGGTTTTGACGGCGCTAAAGAGAAGAATAACTGGCAGCAGTTCAAGTCGTTAAGAGCTGTTTCCGGTGATAAAGTGTTTATCCTCGATGAATACTTGTTGTGCAGCCCCACGCCGGTGAGTTTTGTGGAGACGTTAAAGACGGTTATCCATTATCTGCATCCGCAGGTGATTCTATGAGGCGTGGGATCTTCTGGATGCTGGTGTTGGGTGTATTGTTGGGGCTGGTCGGTCTTTTTTCTTTATCGGTTGGCGCCGCAGGTATTCCTTTTAACAAGCTGATCCCGATCTTGTTTCACGGGCGGGGCAGTACGGATTACAGCATTGTGGTTGATATCCGCCTGCCACGGATCCTGCTGGGTTTTGCCGTTGGCGGAGCCTTAAGCCTGGCGGGCGTGATCCTGCAGGGGATGTTCCGTAATCCGCTGGTGGAACCGTATACCCTCGGGATTTCCGGCGGGGCGGCGCTGGGGGTCTCGCTTAATATTGTTCTGGGGTTAGCCTCTGTTGGCCGGTTTACGCAGCCTTTTGCCGGTTTGCTGGGGGCGGGCGGGGTGATCGTTTTTTTATATTTTTCCAGTATCCGTCGCGGCATGGTCAAGCTTCAGGGCCTTTTGCTCAACGGCGTGATGATCAGTTTTATTTCCTCATCGCTGGTGATGCTGTTGATGGCCCTGTCCAGCACAGAAAGTCTTCATGGGATCATTTTTTGGGTCATGGGATCGCTCGGTGAGCCGGACGGGACGCTGATCAGACTGATGCTGGGGACAGCTCTGCTTTTGTTGGTCGTTTCCTGTTTTTTCTGTCTGCCTTTGAATGCCTTTGCGCTCGGTGAAGAAGAGGCGGTGCATTTGGGGATCCCGGTCGAGCGGACTAAAAAAATATTATTCTTTCTGGCCGCGGTCCTGACCGGCTTTTGTGTTTCTATTGCCGGGATGATCGGGTTTGTGGGGCTGGTAGTGCCGCATGTGATGCGTCGGGTGGTGGGCCACGACCATCGCATT
>PEAR01000057.1 GCA_002753745.1 Candidatus Omnitrophota bacterium
ATGAAGTTTCGAAAGGCTTTGTAAGCTTGTTTGATCTCAGCATAGGTTTTAAGGGTGATACATAGAATTTTGCCCGCCTCACCGGGTATCAGGGGGTAAGGATCAATGGTATCATTCCCAAGAGGTTTATTGTTTCTCATTGGCACTTATTTTCCCCTTTGGTATAATCATCCGATCATGTTGATCATCCCATCACTTATTAGTCAGTAAAGGTTTTATGACCTCACCGATCCTTTTGTGGACAGGATTCAGCGTAGCCGTTTTGGCTATGCTTTTCATTGATTTTAAATTGTTCAGCGGGAAAGGTAAGGAGATCGGCATCCGGGAGGCGCTTATCTGGAGCGCGGTCTGGGTGGGGGCAGCGCTTCTGTTCAATGCGGGCATTATGATGTTTGATAAGGAACGTGCGGTTAATTTTACCACCGGCTATCTGATCGAACGGGCCTTGAGCATGGACAATATTTTTGTGTTTATTCTGATATTTAATTTTTTTCGTGTTCCGGCGATTTACCAGCAGGGGGTTCTTTTCTGGGGGATATTACTGGCTTTGGTACTACGGGTATTCTTTATTGGCGCCGGAGTGATCTTGATCAATATGTTCCACTGGACGATCTACTTGATGGGGGCAATGCTTCTTTTTGTTGGTGTCAAGATGTTGCTTCATAAGGAGGATGAGCAAAACCTCGCTGAGAGTAAGGTATTGAAATTAGTTAAGAAATTATTTCCGGTGACTAATGATTACCATGAAGACAGCTTTTTTATTAAAAAAGACGGTGTCCGCTGGGCCACGCCGCTTTTTCTGGTTTTTGTCATGGTCGCGGCGATGGATATTGTTTTCGCTGTGGATTCCATTCCTGCCATCCTTGCGGTGACGACGGATCCGTTTGTCGTCTACACCTCGAATATATTTGCCATTCTTGGTTTGAGGGCCTTGTATTCGGCGGTAGCAGCGTTAACAGGGATGTTTGTCTATTTAAATGTGGGACTGTGCGTTATTCTGGTACTTATCGGTTGTAAGATGCTGGCATCTGATGTTGTGCATATCCCGGTTGTGTGGACGTTAGGCTTGGTAGGTGCGGTCCTTTTAACATCGGTTATTGCTTCTTTGTTGTTTGTTAAGAAAGTAAATGTTCCTTGAATACAGTGTGGGGATTTGGTATAAAATTGTAACTTCGTCGAAAATATTATTGAGGAGCTCATAGTGGCAACATCCAGTCCAGATATTTCATCGTTTAAAGCAAAGGCATTACAGTTCCGTAAAGAGATCCTTGAAACTCTTGAGGGTGCCGGTTCTGGCCACCCGGGCGGTTCTTTATCGGCGGTGGAGATCTTTATTTCCTTGTATGGGGCGGCGATGAACCATCGACCGCAAGAGCCGCATTGGGAAGGCCGTGATCGTCTGGTGGTTTCGAAAGGCCATATTACGCCGGCGGTTTATGTGACGCTGTCGAATTTTGGTTATTTCCCAAAGGAAGAATTGAAGACTTTCCGTAAGTTTGGCAGTCGATTGCAGGGGCATGTGGTCAAGAAGGTCCCGGGAGTGGAATTTAACACTGGCTCTCTTGGGCACGGCCTTTCTTATGTGAACGGTGTTGCAATGGCCGCCAGACTTAAGGGTGCTGATTTTAAAGCTTATTGCCTGATGGGTGACGGTGAGATCCAGGAGGGGTCGGTCTGGGAGGCTGCGATGTCTGCGTCTCATTTTAAGCTGGATAATGTGTGCGCTATTGTTGATTACAATAAAGTTCAGGAGAATGGTCTGGTCAGCGATATTAAAGGTCTTGAGCCGTTGGCTGAAAAATGGAAGGCCTTTGGTTGGAACACCATCGAGGTTGATGGAAATGACTTTGAGCAGCTATTGAAAGCTTTTACGAATTTTAAGAATACCAAGGGTAAACCGACGGCCGTTATTGCCAATACACTTAAAGGCAAAGGCGTTCCGTTCATGGAATTAAAGTCCGCCTGGCATGGTAAGGCTCCGAATAAAGAGCAGTTGGCCGAGGCGTTAAAGGTGCTTTATTGATATGGAAATGAAACCTACGCCTACAAGAGACGGGTTTGGCGAAGAGCTGGCCCTGATTGGTAAAGAGAACAAGAATGTCGTTGTTGTTTCTGCGGATCTGGAAGATGCTACGCGTGCGGAATATTTTAAGAAGACTGCCCCTGAAAGATTTTTCAGCGTAGGTATTGCCGAGCAGGATATGATCGGCATGGCTGCGGGGCTTGCGAGTGAGGGTTTTGTTGCCGTGACGAATTCCTTTGCGGTGTTCCTGACAAATCGAGCTTATGATCAGATCCGTATGGATGTGTGCTATAACAATCTTAATGTAAAGCTATGCGCGACTCATGCCGGTGTTACGGTCGGCGAGGATGGCGCGAGCGCTCAGTGCCTGGAAGATTTTGCCATTATGCGGGTTTTGCCGAATATGAAGGTAATCTGCCCGATGGATACAATCGAAGCCGGGAAGGCGACCCGTGCCATGATCGCGGAGAAAGGGCCTTTTTATGTTCGACTGTCTCGTGCGCCGCTGCCTGTTTTGACGGATGAAGCAGCGTCCTTTACGATCGGGAAAGCGAATGTGCTTCGTGATGGTAAAGATGTTTCGATCATTGCCTGTGGTGTGATGGTTTCCGAAGCAATAAATGCGGCTATTCTGCTGGAAAAAGAAGGTATTAGAGCTCGTGTGGTCAATATGCATACAATTAAGCCCCTCGATGTTGAGACGATTATTAAATGCGCTAAAGAAACCGGGGCCATTGTAACGGCTGAGGAACATCAGCTTGCTGGAGGGTTAGGCAGTGCCGTGGCCGAAGCTGTCGTTAAAAATTTCCTCGTTCCGATGGAGATGGTGGGTGTTAATGATTCATTTGGCCAGACCGGAACGCCTGAGCAGTTATTGCAGTATTACGGCCTTAAAGCGGTCAATATTGTTGATGCCGTTAAAAAGGTATTAGGCAAGAAGCGATAAATGGCAGGGGGTAGACGATGAGTCAATTGCAAGAACGGTATAACAAACTGATCACTCCTGAAGTGAAGAAGAAAGAAGGTTTGTGGGGAGGTTCAGAAAAGCAGGAAGAAAATGTTAACCTCATCAGCAAGGCCGTTGATATCATCCTCGAACAGGCTATTCTTGAGCGGGCCAGTGATATCCATTTTGAGCCCGTCAAAGGCAGTTTACGCGTTCGCTTTCGTATCGATGGGATCCTTAATATTGTTCTGAATATTGAAGAGCCGAATGGTTCTGTTATTGTTCGTCGGCTCAAAGTTATGGCTGCTGTTCAGCTGGATACTGCTGCTACCCAGGGATCTCAGGATGGGCGGTTCAAGCAAAAGATGGGGGTCAGTGAATATGATTTTCGGCTGGCGTCTTTTCCGACAGTTTTGGGAGAGAAAATAGTTGTTCGTGTTTTGAATAGTAATTTCTCGGCGTATGATCTGCCTAAACTGGGTTTTGATGAAAAAAACCTGGCCATGATCAAAAAAATGCTGCAGTTGAAGAACGGACTTTTGTTAGTCTGCGGGCCAACGGGTAGTGGTAAAACAACCTCATTGTATTCCATGTTGAAACAGATCAACACCCCTGCGATCAATGTGATGACGCTGGAAGATCCGGTTGAGTATCAGATCGATGGAATGAACCAGTGCGATATCAAGGCTAAATCAAAATTTCATTTTGCGGATGGTTTGAAAGCTGTGTTGCGCCAAGATCCGGATATTATTCTGGTCGGCGAGATCCGCGATGGTGAGACCGCCGAGATTGCATCTCGCGCGGCGATCACAGGTCATTTGGTGTTTAGTTCGGTTCACGCTAACAGCACCATCGGCACCGTTGTGCGTTTAATTAATATGGGCCTGGAGGCTTATCTGGTTTCTTATGCGCTGGTAGGCATCGTGGCCCAAAGGTTGGTTCGCCGCATTTGTCCGCAGTGCCGGGTATCGTATAAACTATCTGCCGAGCAGGCTGAAATCTGGCGGCAGTATTTTACTGAAGGTGGTTCCCAAGGACCAAAGCCGATCGAGTATTCAGGTTCGTCAGCGGTTCCTCTGACAGATATCATGTCCTACAAAGGGTTGGGGTGTCCCAGCTGCCGGATGACCGGGTATGCCGGCCGTATTGGCCTTTACGAAGTCTTGATGTTCAATGAAGAGCTTCGTCAGGCTATTCTTTCGGGTCAATCGACGGTGGATTTAAAAAAGATCAGCGTTAAGAACGGAACTGTCCTGTTGGCTACTGACGCTGTGAAAAAAGTCCTGGCTGGATTGACAACGCTTGAGGAAGTTTATCCAATCTTGATCGAGCCGTCTTGATATGTTTCAATGAAATTTTTAATTGCAGCAACCGCCTGTTCAGCACCAGCTGACAGGCGTTTTTTATTTTCTGGCGACATCGTTTCAAAAAAACGGATCTTAAGTAGGATGTCAGATATAAAGATCAGGGCCAGGGCTTTTTTATTTGTTTTATGTGCGGCGAGAAAGAAAGCAGCACATTCCATATCAATGACATCAGCGTGAAGCTTCCGGAAAAGAGGGACAAATCGTTCTTCTTCATGGAGAGATCCAAAGCTGACACAGGCGCCTGTATCGATGCTGATGGTCATTGTTTTCAGGAAATATGAATGTAATGCCAGGTCTGGCGAGACGGTAACAGGTTCCTGAATCCTGTCATTAAGAATATCGCTGAAGCTTTCGATGCTGAATGCAACTGAAGGTAAAACGAGGTCACCGACTTTAAGACCCTTCTCGTTGTTGATCAGGCCGCAGCTTCCGACAAAGAAAATATTCTGGCAGGGCGTTTGGTTAAGATAAAGGACGGCGTCGCCGACAAATCCGGCGCCGATCCCGGTAAGAATGATCGTTAATCCCTTGATGCTGGCAGAAGAAAATACGGAACCTCGAGACAGCTTGCTGATGCCTAAAACTGCCAGAGCGCCGGGAGGCAGAAAGGGTAATAGAAGGCAGTTCGGCTGAACAGATCCCTGGTCGATCCCGAATAGTTGGCGAAATTGTTCCATTGCACCTTGAAGTTTATCATATTAAACTTAATTCATTATGTAAAAAATTATTTAACGAGAATATATGAAATATTCATTGTTTCCTGAAACTAAAGTAAAGGTTTCTTCAATCGGGCTGGGCACCTGGGCGCTGGGAGGCGAAAATTGGGGAGGAGCCAGGGAGAGCGAGAGCCTTGAGGCGGTGGCGAAAGCCATTGAGTTGGGGATGAACTTTATTGACCTGGCTCCGTTTTATGGTGATGGGTTGGCTGAAACTATTGTCGGCAAAGCTATTCGCGGTCAGCGCGATAAGGTCTTTATTGCTACCAAATGCGGGATCATTCGCAGTAATTCTCGAGTGTCGGTGTGTTTATCGCCAGCGTCGATAGCCCGGGAGATCGATCTCTCACGTCGAAGATTGGGTGTGGATGTGATCGATTTGTATCAATGTCACTGGCCGGATGATGAAACGCCGGTTGAGAGAACAATGGAGGCATTGACGCATTGGCAGAACGCCGGCGCCATTCGTCATATTGGAGTTTCTAATTTTGATGTAGATCTTTTAAAAAGGGCTTGTGTCGTGGCGCCGGTTAGAACGCTGCAGATCCAATATTCACTTCTGGAGCGGTCCCCTGAGAAGGAATTGTTACCGTTTTGTATCCAGAATAATATCGGGGTGATCGTTTATGGCGCGATGGCTGGGGGGTTCCTGACGGGGAAGTATCATAAAAAACCTCAATTTGAGAAATCCGACGCACGGCATATGTTTTATAAGTTTTACGAGGATAAAAAATTCAATAATGTCGTTAAGATTGTTGAAGACATGAAAAAAGTGGGGCGTCCGTTAAACCAGGTGGCCATCAATTGGGCGCGGGGTCAACAAGGGGTGATGACTGTTCTTGCCGGATGTCGTCGGCCAGCACAGGTTGTTGATAATGCCGCCGCTTCAGACTGGGATCTTGAATGGACATTCAACAATTAAGATCGTCGGTTGCAGAAAAGTTCCCGTTGTTTGGGCCGAATAAGGTTCAGGAATTGGTACGTCTTGTTTTTGAGATCGGACGGCGTGACCAGCTGGGGTTTTGTGATGTGTTGGGCAGCATTCCCAAAGATCGGGTGGCGTTTTCATCTGTTAAATCCTTTTTGGAGAGGTTGCGTTATCCTGAGGCTTTTGCCAGGGGGATTCCTGTTCGGGAATCATTTGCCGGCCTTGACATTGATCCCGATGCTGCATGTGACGTGAGTATTCAGCGGGAGATTTATCCCAAAGAGATCTTGATCGAGAAGGCCGTTGAGGGAGCTGCTTTGGCGCAACGGATGAGACAGTCTTTTCCGAAAAGTCGTGTTGAGGTGATTGATCGGTATAAGGATCTTATTACCGGTCCCCGCAGTTCTTCGGCGAGCGCGATTGATTTTAACCGACGTTGTGATCAGTTTTTTATTGTAAAAGAAGTGTACGATCATTTTAAACCGTGTCCTTGTACGCCGGGTGTTGTTTCTTGCGGGTATCATAACGCCAATCTAGGTTTTGGCTGCCCTTTTGAATGTTCGTATTGTTTCTTGCAAAATTATACCAATGCTCCTGGAATCGTTTTTCCGGCAAACATTGAAGATCTTTTTTCGTCGTTCAGATCGTTAACCAGGAGGCCGGTAAGGGTGGGATCGGGCGAGACGACCGATTCGCTGGCTTTTGATCATTTAACCGGTTTTGCGCCGCAGGTTGTTGAGTTCTTTAGATCTTTTCCGGAAAGTCGTTTTGAGTTTAAGACCAAGAGCGATAATATAAAAGGGTTGTTGTCTGTTCGGGGGGCGGCGAATATTGTTGCAGCCTGGTCAGTGAATCCCCAGAAGATCATTGATCGTGAGGAGTTTTTTACGGCATCCCTGGCGCGTCGTCTCAAGGCTGCCCGCGCATGTGTTGAGGAGGGGTATCGAACGGCGTTCCATTTTGATCCGGTTTTTTATTATACTGGCTGGGAATTGGATTATGCCGACGTAGTTAAGAGTATTTTTAGCGTTGTCCCCAAAGAAAGTATTGCCTGGATCAGTCTGGGCACGCTGCGCATGACTGTAAGACAAAAGAAAATGATTGAAAACCGTTTTCCACAGAATACAATTCTTTCAGCGGAGTTGATCACCGCCCAAGATGGGAAAGTGCGGTACCATGATTTTGTTCGCGAAAATGTTTATTCTGTCTTGCTTTCGTTAATACGGGAACAGGCAGCAGGGGTGCCGGTTTATCTTTGTATGGAAACGGCTGACCTTTGGCGACGTCTGGGAATTAAGCTCGATCCTCAGTGGATCAGCCGGTAGCGGGGACATGATATGACAAAAGCAGATAAGATCAAATTGAGTCTCCTAGTTTTGCTGCTCGGCGCCGTTTTGTTTGCGGCGGGTTATTTTACATTCTTTTGGATACGGGACAGGACGGTTTATGAGCAGTACACGAATCGTCCTGAAGGATTTGCCATGAAATATCCTAAAGGCTGGAAGGTCATTCATTATCCTGAATCCGGGGCTTCAGTGGTTTTTGTGAAGCCTAAAGATAATCCCATGGTTGTCATTCAGCCCAACTGGAATATTTCATCGACGGCTTTAGCTGAGCCGTTGACCATGGATCAGTATGTTAAAGCAGCTAATGCCCAAATGCAGTATACTTTTCCTGATGTTACCGCTACATCTTCGCCGGTGTTGTTAAGCGGGCATTTGGGACGTAAACTTGTTTATATATCGTCTAGAGATGACGGGCTTGTTCTGGTGACGTATGTTTTTATTGATCATAATGTTGCCTATAATATCACTTATGCTGACCTGAAAGAAGCTTATCTGGATCCAAAGAGAAGATGGGAAATTGAGGATGTTATTCGAACCTTCAAAGCGAGTTTTTAATGTCTGAAACTACACACACAGAAAAACCTTTATGCACATTTTTCGGCCAATGCGGTGGCTGTCAGTATCAGGATATTCCTTACGATGAGGAATTAAAGCTGAAAGGGGCGGCATTTAAAGAGGCTCTGTCGGCAAAAGTAGATGCGTCGTTGTGGGAGATCAAGCCGGTGGTGGCATCGCCCAAGGTTTATAATTACCGCAACCGTCTGGATCTGAAACTGGTCCGGACGCGTAAAGCGACGATCCATATTGGTTATTCGCCGGCACAGCGGGGACAGGTCCTTGAGATCGACCGCTGTCCGATCGGGATCGAGAAGATCGGTGATTATATTGCAACTTTGCGTGCGGATGCTTCGGCGAACCTGCCGGAAAAATACCGGATGGCCAATCTTACCTTGCGTTGCGGCGATGGAGATAAAGTTTTCTGGGGTGGGATCGGTCGCAAATCAAATCATTTAAGTCCTGAGAATTATTTTTACTTCTTGTTTAACGGCAAGAAGATCCATTATTCCCTGGATACGTTTTTTCAGGCGAATCTTTCTATTCTCCCGCTTTTAGCCGAGCAAATGCGAGCGTTGCCCATTTGGTCACCGGAGGTCGTGGTGTTTGACCTTTACGGTGGGGTGGGGCTGTTGGGCTTGATGGTTCACGATCTTGTTAAGGGAGTCATTAACATTGAAGAGAATACTCATTCCGTGACTGTGGCCGAATACAATGTGAAGGCGAATGGTATCGGCAATGTGGCGACCCTTGAGGGGCGAGTTGAGAATGTTCTGCCCGGACTCCTTGATCAGATGGATTGCGCGGATAATGTGATCATCGTTGATCCGCCGAGAGCGGGGTTAACAGACAAGGCTATCGAAAATATTAACGGCCTTACCAAGGTCCGCCACATGCTTTATTTATCCTGTAATCCAGAAACCCTTGCCGCCAACCTTTCCGGTCTGATGGCCGGCGGATGGAAAGTCTCATTTATCCAGCCGTTCGATTTCTTCCCCCGAACCAGGCATCTTGAAGCCCTAGTCCTGTTGTCGCGGTAACCTTCCCAACCCTTCCCCCTCCCCGGGAGGGGGAAGGGTCAAAGTAAATTTGATGAATAATCAATTTTGGTTCGAGTCGAACTTTTGTTCAGAGTGCGATTCGGGTTTTTGATATTTTTGTTTTTTAAAGAGTTTTTCCAAGTGCTTATTCTGCAGCAGGATGCAAGAAGTATGGAAAGCGCTTTCTCGCCTGAAGTCCGTTTCGCCTTAAATAGTTAATTTATATGTTACACTTGCCCTAGTGGTCATTTGGATGAACAAAAGGGGCAGGGATGGGTGGAAAAACAGTTCACAAGATTTTATGTTGGTTTATGCTGGTGGCATTTCTAGGCACCAGTATAGGCCCAAGTTTTGCCCAGAGTATTCCTGGTGTTTTGCCGGCACCTGGAAGCCTGGTGGCATTAAGCGAATCTGTGCAGCCTCCCATGTTGTGCGGGATTAAGGTGTACGCCAATAATCCCTTCCGTTTAGACTTTATTCTAAATCATCCTGAAACCAATGATCTGCCTTCGTCGTCACAAGATATTCTTTTCCGGCGGTTGATTAAATATTTCCTCGCCGCGCTAACGGTTCCTGAAAAAGACCTGTGGGTGAATCTCTCACCCTATGAGAAAGATCGCATTATCCCCGATGCTTTTGGCCAAACAGAAATGGGGCGTGACCTGTTGGGCCAGGATTATGTGTTAAAACAAATCACAGCGGCATTGTTGTATCCTGAGGGAGAGTCAGGGAAACAATTTTGGTCGCGGGTTTATAAAGAGACTTATCAGAAATACGGCACCATCGATATTCCTGTAGACTCATTCAATAAAGTTTGGATCGTTCCTGCGAAAGCGGTTGTTTATGAGAACGCCAAAGCCGCCAGCTCGTATGTTGTTGAAAGCAAGTTAAAAGTCATGCTTGAGATGGATTATTTTGCAAGTAACCATCTCCTTCCTGGAGCCGAGCCGAAGAGAGCGGAGCGATGGCGAGGCGACATGCCGGTTCCAGTCAGACCGGCCGGGGAGGGGGAAAATTCGGGGAAAAGGTACTTTTCCCCCTCCCCGGGAGGGGAAAGGTTTCCAGAAATCATGCGTGAAATCATCATCCCTATTTTAGAAAAGGAAGTTAACGAAGGCGCGAATTTCGCCCGGCTGCGTCAGGTGTACCAATCGTTGATTCTTGCCGCATGGTACAAAAAGAAAATCACTCAAAGTCTCCTGGCCAAGGTTTACGCGGATAGAAACAAGATCATAGGAACAGAGGATGATCAGAGTTTATTTGCTTCTTCGACAACATCACATAACGACCCTGACCAGATCTGGCAACAATATGTTGAGTCTTTCAAAAAGGGCGTGTTTAATTTGATCAAGGAAGAAAAAGACGAACTTTCCGGCGAAATCATCCCGCGGAAATATTTCTCCGGCGGGTTTCAGGGCTTTGGCATTCCTCTGGACTTTGCCCAGGCCATGCCGCAACAGAATGCTTCGATGTTAACGCAATTCGGCGTGACCTTGCGGCCGAAAAGGATCGATGCCTCCCAAAACGTGCGATTTGTTCAGAAGCCGGACCGCGAGTTGAATGAGCGTGTGGCCGAATTAGCTTCGGTGGTTGAGCTGGTGCGCATGATTGAGGGGCTGGCGTCGGCGCTTAAATTAATTCACATTGAAGACAGGAATATCCAGGATCCGAAGGCCAAGGCTAAGCTTACGGTGCGCAAAAAGAATTTTCTGGAGGATCTGGAACGCCTGGTTAAGCAAGTGAGCGTTGGGGTTGAAGGCGCGAATTTTCAGGAACGCAGTAATTTGTTAAAACAACTCAGGCAAGAGCGTGATGAGTTGAATACCAAACTTAAAGCTGCTGATGAATCGAATGATGTTGATGCGCAGAAACGCCTTAACCAACAGGCCATTCTCCTGCAACGCCGTATCCTTAATCTTCAACTCGCCACGGCCATTGATTTGCTGATGGGACAAGCGCCGTTAACACAAAAAACCATGCGGCGTAATGCCGCGGTTTATGCCTTGCAAGGGGCGTTTCGAACTGCGCAGGCGTTAGAGGATGAAGTGCGGTTTCGCATCAAACGGCTGGAAACGCGCCAATTGATCCAGCAATATGAAACGCGCGATTGGATGGGGCAGGTCGTGCGGACGTATCGATTATCCGGTTTTGACATGACCGTTACGCCAGGTGAGGAAGGAAAGGAGCCTCGCGTCACGATTCATCAACAACGCTGGATTAATGTCTATCGGAACCTTGATACAGCATTGTCTTTGTTGCGTCAAGGTGATGGGCTAGGGGCCATGGCACAGATTGATTTGATACTTCCCATATACGAAACCGTTTACTTAAAGACTTTCGGGCACTATACGGAAATAACTCGTGAACTTAAGATATTAAGAAATCTTGTTGCATCCTTTCCCGCAGTTGAAGATCAACGAAAAGAAGCTCTGCAAGCATTAACGGTTCACGTTAACAGCCTTAAACAGCGCATTGTGTACCCTATCAAGCGTTTGTGGGTTGATGTGGGGTATGAGGGGTACCCCAAAGCGTTGCGCTCCTTTTTTCATTGGTTTGAGGGCTATGTTAAGGAAACGGCTTTGATTAATCGTCAGATAGCAGTGATCGACGTGCTCCATGGTCGCCTGGACAGGGTGTCTCAGAGAAGTGAGGCGTTTTCTAATGATCAGCAAGAAGGCATCATCGCGAGTTTAACCAACATTAGAGCGTGGGCGAAGCGTGGAAAAGTGGATGCAAAACAATCGGTGGCCGAACAGTTAGGATTCGCGATTCGTTTTATTGAAGATAAAGATTTGGGAAATGCAAAACAATCTTTAGACAGCACCAAAGCATATTTGAAGACCCGCCTTAATGAAATTGACCGGATTCTTAATTATAGCGAGCCAAGGGCTGCCGCATTGTATGAAAATTTACGAGATAATCGCGTGCCGCTTGCCGCAACCCAGGCGATCGAGCTGATCAGCGCCAATGAATGGCAAAAGGCGCGCGATGTGCTGGAAGATATTCAGCTTGAGTTTTTAACTGACGATCTGCCGCAACCAGGTTACCAGCGCGCAACACGGACAATTTTGACCGTGATGAACATGTTAACTTCGGCAATGGAATCAGCCAATCCCCATTCTTATCGCGACAGCATGACGCGTCTTTTAGAAACTGTTGGACTGGATATAAAGCATAAGTTTTCGTATCGAGTCCGGGTGTTTGCCAATGATCTTCGTCAGCAGGGCGTGAAATCTGTGTTTATTCATTCTGGCAGCACCGTGCGCGGGTTACTGGCCAGAGGAAAGCGCAATATACGCCGGGTGCGTGTTGAGGTTAATGGAAAAGAAATCCCTCGCAAGGCCTTTGCCCAAACTCGTATTTCTGATGGCAGCCGTGTGTTGATCACTGCTGACCGGGCTGCGCAAACATTAATTGCCGCCAACCCCGTGGCCCAAGCCGTGGATAGTATTAACGACCTGGACTGGTCGCCTCTTCGCGGCATGGAAGCCAAAGATTTCTGGGCAACTCTTGGAACCCAGTTTAAGAAATATTTACCAGCGTATCCTCGCCCCGGGCCGGAGAAAGTAAGGCCGCTGGATCTTCTTAAAGAAATCAAATTAAGAGGATATTTGTACCTGGATTTTCCTGCCGATCCCGAGCGTCAGCAAGTTCTTAACGCCATCCGCACCATGCCTCCCATTGAAACCCCGCTTGGCACCGTTGATTTTAAACATTTACTAACACCTGGCGGCCTCACGCATTACAAAGGCCCCGAAGCTGCAGCGCTTCTGGCGCGAGATCTTGAACTATTGCGGCAGTTGGGATTGATTGAGTTGGGAGGGTTTGGATTTTCAGAAGCAAAACTTGTTTTTAATCCGATAAAAGTGGCGGCATTGTTTGGGTTTAAGAACATACCAATGGCGGGACATCATTATTTGATGCTCAGGAGTTTTGTTGCTGTGCACGACATGGAACAGTATCAAGCTAATGATGGGCAACTGCTCCTGTATCTGGATGTTTTTGGCACAGACGCGGTGAACACAATGAATGGCGGCGATTTATACAGCGCAATCAGTGATTTAATTGATGCCAAAGTATCAGGGTGGACGATGATGAGTTTGAATATTGGCAAGACTCTGGAATTAAGGTCAACAGTAGAACAATTGAAACGAGACGGATGGAAAGGCTATGAAGGGAATGCCGGGCAGTTGCGTTTGTATGCGGAAGTGTTTAAAACAGCGGTGAACACAATGAATGGAGGCGGTATATACAGCGCAATCAGTGATTTAATTGATGCCAAAGTATCAGGGTGGACGATGATGGGTTTGAATATTGGCAAGGCGCTTGAATTAAGGTCAACAGTAGAACAATTGAAACGAGATGGATGGAACGGCTATGAAGGGAATGCCGGGCAGTTGCGTTTGTATGCGGAAGTGTTTAAAACAGCGGTGAACGCAATGAATGGCGGCGATTTATACAGCGCGATTAGTGATTTGATTGATACTAACGCATCAGGGTGGACTTATATGAGTATGAACATTGGCCAAGTGCTGGTATTCCGTCAGGCTGTTATGGATATCGGAAATTCTTTAGAATATCAGGGGCAGGCAGGGCAGATGCGATTTTATGCTGCCATGGTGGGGCAGGAAACGCTCGATATGTTAGGGAGCTGGATGTTGTATGACATGGTTCAGGATCTGGTTCCATCTTCATTGGGTTGGCATGACCCCGCATTCGATGAAGAAAGTAAAATGGGCAAACCGCGATGGTGGCAGGGGGAAAGGTTTGCGTCGCAGTTGGAGCGCAATACGGCGGTGATATTACGGCATTTCCATTTATTAGATGAGATAAAGAAGGGCGAAAAAAAACAAAAAGAGATGACGGTCAATGGCA
>PEAR01000058.1 GCA_002753745.1 Candidatus Omnitrophota bacterium
ACGGCCACTTTCGTACTGAAAATTGCTCACTTGTCCCGTGTTTTTTTTGAATCTTCCGGATTCCTGGGTATTAAGATCGCTCAATACCTAGGGACATCAATGAGTTTTGGCTTATCGAAAGATTTTAAAGATATTCTATTGAAGCTAACCAAAGATGCCGAAGGGATCGACATGGAAGCGATCTTTTCTATTCTGGAGGCTGTTGGAGAGGGAAATTTGGAAATTGAGAAAATTTTGGCGGCGGCTTCGGTAAAGACAGCAGTTCAGATAAAGGGTTTAGACGACATTCTGTATATGTTTAAGAATTTGAGCGTTTTCTATGATGCCAAGAAGAATTTGGGAGTTTTCCGCGAGATTGTTGATGCGTTGGTCAGTGGTAAATATAACGATGGTCAGCCCTTGGTTTTCCGAGAACAGGGAAATGAACTGGTGGATGAGTTGACCATGATCGTCGATGAAGAAGTGCGTTTTGATATTGAAAAGGATAACAATCGCAGGCTTGCTGTGAATCAGCAGGGGCGGTCAGACAAGATTGCCGCAAGCGAGGGCGACCCGACAATACAGACCGTTGGAAGATTTCGAAGTATGTTGAGTCTGCTTTTGGGTGGTGATGTTATTAATCGATATCGGATCAGGCCACCAGTTATGCGTGGAGGTGTTGTTAAGAATGTTCTTATGAAGGTGGAACGTTTCAAGGGTGTTGCGCTGGTAGATTATAAGGGGGCGGATAGAGATACGATTTATATGCTGCTTTTATTGGAGTTAATGGAGCAGGTCTTTGTTGATGGTTTTTATCACGCGGACTTGCATCCTGGTAATGTTATTGTGACAAAGAATGAGGATGGCACCGTCGAGATTGGATTGATCGATTTGGGAAAGATGAATTATATCAATGTCCCAAATGTTCTCAGCGCTTCGGAGACACGGGCTATTTTGCGATTAGATGATTCTGATGCGCGTAAGACAGAAATTATGAAGTATTACAAACTGAATGAGGGTGGGACACAGCTATTGCGGATTGCAACGATAATGTCTGATAACGAAGTGTCTCAATTAGAGCGGACTTTACTCGACGCGGGCGTTGAGGACGAGAAGGGCAAATTGCTTGATTTAATGAGCAAACTATTGGCGGGTCAGGACATTCGGGATAATGTGGCAGGGCTTCGTTTTGAAACGCAGAAGTTTCTGGATAAAATTAGCTACTTATTTAGCCCGCTGCAAGGCTATGCCGGATTGATAAACGGCTTACGGTCTGTTAAGCCGGTTGAGTCTGTTGGTAAAACTGATGTTGCGAAGGCGGTGGTTGATACTGTTGAGATTCTTACCGATCGTTTGTCCGCTAAAACGGAACGGGTTGTGCTGCAGCGTGACGCGGTGCTGAAGTTACGTTCGGTGGCGTCTTTGATAGGGTTCATATCAAAGATTCCGTTTGTCGGTAATCAGGTTCTTGCAATTTTAGGTGTTGATTTTCCTAATCGCATAGCCAATGTGCAAAAGCATCTCAATGAGCTCGCGCTTACAGGAGGACAAGCCTGGGAGTTAAAACTTGATCTAACACCGGATGAGCAAGAAGTATGGAAGCAGTTTGCCAAGATGGGTGGGAAAATAGGTGAAGGTGTTGGAATTGCGGAAGCGAGATCCGTTTTGTCAGTTTGGGCTGCCTTTTTTAAGCCGGAAGCCATGCAGAAAGCTCTTCAGAGTTTATTGGCAAAGATTGAATCGGGTATTGAATCTCTGGCAGAAGATTCTTTGCCCGAATTAGAGGCAATGGCTGTCCGGGGAGAAGAGGCGCGGAAATTTATGGAGACGGTACCTTTGGCGGAGAACCTGCTTTATCGTGGGCAGGGTCTAAAGCCAGTGAAGGCTTTTGCCGCTTCTAATGAGGTTGCATATTACGAGCGCGACCCCGAAGATGATGTTCAAAAACAAAACGCAGATATCTTTCTCGGATATGGCAGTAACAATGTTATTGATGAAGCTTTGAGAAGGAATGCCAAGAGTGTTGTTGTCGCGGAGATATCCGAGCATGTGTTGAAAACAATGGAACTCCTGTACAAGTCACTAGTGATGGCTGCTAGCACGCCTGCTGAGTTTTTGTCTTTCCTATCTGGAGTGCCATTGCCGGCGAATATAATTGAAGCTCAAGATGCGTTTTCGGAGATTAGTCATCGCCGTAGTCGGGTTTCGAAACAGGAGCGCATGGCGTTTGCTGATCAGGTCAGTAAGCTGGTGCGCAGCCGTATGGCGGCACATTTAGGGGCGGATCGTGAAGGGGAGGCCGAGACTTATGCCAAATATGTTTACCATTATTTGGTCTCGCGGATTGATGATGATACTTCAGGCAAGAATGAAGAAGAGGATCTTTATACCTACTTCAAGGTGAGATATTTCCGAAATGTTGATTTGCTGCGTCAAAGGGCTAGGGAATATGAGGCATTTTACCAGTCTTCTTCGGAAGGAGAGGACCCGAAGGAAAGTCAGGATGCTCGCGTAGACCGCTTCTTGAAGAACTGGAGGCATGAAAAGTTCTCATTTCTATCCTCTTTGAGCAGTTTTGAATGGTTGAAAGACAGGTTTTCTACTGATAACGTGAAGTATATTTTGACGGATATAAATGATCCGCAGGCGGCGTACAAGGAAGTCGGTAAGTATTTTGGGCCAGGTCGCAGCGTCAATGCCGTATCGTTTTCCAACATAATTGACGTTGAGTTATCGGAGGACCCGCAGTGGAAAACGGATGAAAACAGGCGGGGGCGTCCAGGGGTTTCAGGCGTTTATATTTTAAAAGCTGGTGATTCTGTTAAGAACCAGACGGGATATCTGCTCCGCTTTAGGAAGCACGTCCATGATATCGAGATGAATTTATCTACAAAAGGCGGTTTGACTGTTTCAACGACGCGACTTTTGCTGGAGCCTTCGGGACAGGCTAGGTATAATCACGTTGTTGAGGGATTGTCTGGCGCTGTAGGTGCTTTGACCGGGAACAGCGGCATTCATATTGTGAACGACTCGATTGATGTCATAGAAGGAAAGTTCTGGCAGGGAATCAGGGCTACGCAAAAAGGCAAATTGCAGTATGAGTCAGGTGATATCGAACAGGCTAGTAGGCTTTCGGGTGAAACAATAGACGAAGCGATGTCGTCAACGGAAACAAAGAATGTTAATGACTTAGGCGGTATTGATTTTTCGCAGATCAAGTATGATTTGAAACTGGACGCCGAAGGCGTTCCCGTATCTACGGCTGACTGGCGGAAGACGGCGATGAATCTTCCGGGATTAGTTCCCGTCATTTATGGCATTGTTCCCGTGGAGTTGGGCGATGTATTTGCGTTCTCTTTAAAATGATACAGTGATGTACAGCCGGCGGATGTTGCTACCGTCAAATTTCTGCTATGCCATAGAGTAAACAATCGACCGTTTATTTGCCGTGGCGTTTCTTAGGGCAGAAACCCCTGTTTTGCGGGGGGAGGATTATTTGGGGAGTGATATTGGGCGCGAGCAAGTTTGCGGTACAGGAGCCGTATCACGCAGAGATGAAGATGCTGATCGTTAAATTGAGCGATATTGTTGATGCCATGCAGATGCAATCTGATGCCATGGCGTATTATCTGAACAAGAAAACGGGAGAGATCGCTCTTGTTACTGAAGAGGCTGTGGCCGCAGCAGAAAACGATGAGTTGTTGGAGCGGTTCCCTGAGTGGCAGCAGGAAGATATTAAGCTTGCGTGGGAGATCGGAGGGAACATTTGCCATGTTCCTTTGCCGACACGCTTTGATATTCATGAGTACGAGATTATGGCGAAATTTTGTTTATCGATACGACATAAAGAAGCGAGCCGTGATCTATCTGAAACGATCAGGGGGCGGGGCGCGTTTAAGCGGTTTCATGAAGGGATTGAGCATTACGGCATAGCAGAAGACTGGCATGAATATAAAAATGTTGCTTATCGAGAGATCGCCAGGGAATGGTGCCGGGATAACAACATTGAGTTTGAGGAAGGAAACGGGCATGAAGATCGGACGCAATGACCTGTGTTTCTGCGGGAGCGGAAAGAAGTACAAGAAATGTTGTTTGGGGCGCGAGCTGCCCGAGGAGTTCAAGCGCAGGGATCATGATATCCTGCCGGACCGATGGAAAATCGATTATGGTGAGCCTCGTCTGGATAAGGATTTTTTTGATCGTAATGAATTGGCAGAATTTTCAGCAGCAAGAATGATCCAGACGGCCATGCTGTTCCCGGAGGCGATCGAAAAGGTGGCCAGTCAGGTCCGCCTTGAGACGGGCCGGTATCTTGCTGAACTTCAGGAGATCAAAGGGCTCGCTGGGCCCCAGGATATTGTGCGGTTTTTGAAAAAAGGTCCGGACCGCCTCAATTATCCGCAGGTGCGGGACAAATTTCTCGAGTATGATAAAGAAACAGTCCCGTTATTGCTCGAAGAGATGCGGACGGCGAATGATGAGAAATTCGTAGAATGGTCCGTAAAACTGTTTTATGAGTCAGATCATGTCTTTGTCGAGGACATCCTCGAGCTCGTCGAATTGCATCAGTATGACGCGTACGCGCTCTCCATGCTTTGTGTTTTGTTGGGGTTTTATGAGCATCCGGCTGTTCTCAAGGTCTTATGGGATTACTTTCACTATTTTAAGGATCACTCCCGTGGTGAGTTGTACCATGAAGGACCTTTGCTGGCTCTCCGGGAGATCGTGGATTATCGGCAAGAGGGATCAGGGGACGAAGACATGTTGACGGCCCGGGATGAACAGGAGATCGTCGCACGCATGAAGGTGGTCGGCCTTCCTATGGATAAAGAGACTTTCTTGCGGGATATTCAGGGCGTTCATTCGGCGCAAAAGCTTGTTGATCGCTGGGTAGAGAAATATCCTGTTCTTCCTGAGGGGCGGGATGAGGATTTCCTGTGGTTTGGCGCCATGGAGCTTTGGAAACGCTGGGCGCCGGAAGTGATGTTCGATGAGCAATTGAGCGACATGATCCAGCGCGGGTATGATCTTTTCAAAGAGAAAAAGGATCGTGAGGGATGCGATCTCTGGCTCGAGGTATGGGGGCATTTCAAGGCGCGGTATACAGGGAATGTCCGTTCTGTTGAGGATGCGGACAAGGACTATCACGGTTCCCAGAGTTGGCATAACTGGTGTCAGGACCTTGAGATGGAACTTGGCAATCTTGTCCGGCATTGTCCTGATCAGGCTCCCCGGGTGATCGCGTATTTTCGGGAATTTCAGTCGTTGCTGCCGGATTCCAGTTCATTGATCATTCAGAATATGATGATGGCCGAGGCTGATGCCTTGATCTGTGGAGGTGATCTGGCCGCGGGAGAGGATGTTTTCCGGAAGGTGGTGGCACTTTTTCCGGATGACGTCTGGGGGTATATTCGCTGGGGGGATGTTTTTGCGTCGTATTGGCCGTCGTCTTCTGTTCCGCAGGATCCGGTGAAAGCGGAACAGTTCTACCGGATGGCGCTCGGACGGGGGTTGGAAGACGAAAGTGAAGTCAAGCGTCGGATCAGGGATATGGGGAAGACTGTTAAATCGAGGCAATAAAGGGCAATTCAAGAGTATGACCGATAATACATTTCAATACCCTTCTGCGGATGTCCTTAAATGGCTTTTCTTTTTGGCTGATGGCTTTCGGATGTTGGCCCCGTGGCGGTGGATGGGCGATCGTGAGGTGGTGGCTGTTCGTGATCCTTTATCGGACAGGATTGCTTATTGCGTGGTCATGGGTATGGAGGGGACATGTTTTGGGCTTGAGGCCATGCTGGGTGACCGCGGACTTGCGGCGTACCGCAAGACGATCTCTGAAGAGGTTGGCCCTGAGGACATGGACGCGTTGCATATTAAGGATTCGTTCGTTGTATTTCTTGATGATGACAAGAGAGACATGGGCCCGGAAGATCTGGACCTCTTGAAGCAGGCAGGTGTCAAGTGGACGGGTCCGCATCGCTGGCCGAAGTTCCGAAGGTTTGAGCCCGGGTTTTATCCGTGGTTATTGAATGAACAGGACACGGCATTTATGGCTGTCTGTCTTGAGCAGGTGGCGGAGGTGGCCTTTCGTGCGATGAAGGATACCAGGATCCTTGGACCCCGGGATCACCGGACCTTCGCGGTGCGTATTCCGTCGCAGAAGGACGGAAAGATCATGTGGAGGGATGAGCTGATCACCCCGGAACCGCTGGAGCGCATTATCCGGATCCAGCCTAAGGTGGATCAGGCAAGTCTTGCCAAGATTCTTCATGGCGTGCAAAGTACGCCCATGACATGGGAAGCGGATTGTTTTTTCGGGCAGATGCCGGTCGCGGAGCCGGGGGAGCGGCCGCATTATCCGTGGTGTTACATGATCGCGGATAAGGACTCGGGGTTTGTCTTTGATATTCAGTTGACGAATAACGATTATGGCGCCGGTTTTATCGACAGGATGTGCGAGGCGTTCAGGAAGCACAAGGTCTCTCCGATCAAGGTTTTGATCCGTCAGCCGCATTTGATGAGTGTGTTTCTGGCGCTTGAGCCGTTCGGGATCAAGACTGAAGTTGTGAAGGATTTGCCTATGATCGATGAGGCACGGATGGGAATGTTTAAAGCATTTGAACAAGGAATGTTTGGTTCGATGCAACCCTCCTCACGGACAAAGAGGCCAACGAAACAGGTGCTTAGGGCAAAAAAGACAGTCGTGTATCAGTTCAAGGTGTCCCTGGATCATGTGCGCCCGTCTGTTTGGCGGAGGATCCAAGTGAAGAGTGATATTACGCTTAAACGATTAGCGGCTACACTCTTGGTTGTGATGGGCTGGGAGAACAACCATTTGCATGAGTTTCATATTGGCGGGAGGCGGATCGGGCTTGCCCATGACGGTTGTGATGAGCTGGATGACTTTGAAGATGAGGATGAATTTTGTTTGTGTGATTTTAGTCTCGATAAGCTAAAACATTTTGTTTTTGAGTATGATTTTGGAGATGGATGGAAACACTCGGTTTCATTGGAAAGAACATTGGAGCCGCAGAAGGGGCAAAAGTATCCGACATGTCTGGCAGGGGAGCGCCATTGCCCGCCGGAGGATTGCGGCGGCCCCAGGGGGTATATGGATTTTCTGGAAGCGATCGGTAATCCGGATCATCCTGATCATGAAAGAATGATGGAATGGTCCGGAGGGGGTTTTAATCCTGGAGAATTTAATGTCGATATTGTAAATTATCAATTAAAGTGCTTTGTCAGAAAGATGGAAAAGGGTTTTGATGAGGAATGATTCTCCGGTGTTGAGGTTTTGAGCGTATAAGTGCGCTCAGGAAGGCCAGTAGAAAGAAGGTGCGTGTTGGATAAGAAAACTTTTATAAGAGAATATGCGGCGAGTCATCGCTATTTCAGCCTTAAAGAGGTTGTGAAAGCGGTTGGCGTCAGCGTTCAGGTTGCCAAGAATTATCTTTTGGACTTGAAGCAGGAGGGGGTTGTGTTTCCTGCGGGGCAAGGGATTTACAGCTCCATCAAGGAGGAATTTCGTCCGCAAGAGAAAAGACGCGTGGCTGATATCAGGCGGCTGATCAAGAAGCATTATCCTGATCTTGATTTTATTGTATGGAATACGCTGTGCTTCCAGCCGTATTATCACCATCAGCAGACGCACCACATTACGTTCGTAGAAGTGGAGTATGACGGCGTTCATTCTGTTGCGGATAGTCTTTCCCGCGATTATCGGTATGTGCTGGTGGATAAGCCCGGCCGTCATGCGCCAAAAGGGTTTGATATTACAAAGGACCCGATTGTCGTCAAAGCATTGTTTAAGGGATCGCCGCGGCATGGTCATTCGCCCGCAGTAGAAAAAATGCTTGTTGATCTGTTTGTCATCAAGGACAAGTTTTCCACCATGGGGGATGCCGATTATTGGGAGCTTTTGGAAAGCATTGACGATTTTTACAGGGTGAACGTTGGGGACTTGGCCAGATATGCCAGACGCTCGCGGAACCTCGAAGCCATATTGTCGCAACTCATTGGTAAGATTGGTATTAACGAAGTTACTTTTGGCACATATTTGGAAAGTGTGTCAAAAGTAACCTATGGTAAGGATGGGCATGGCAAAATTGAATGGATCGGGCCATTGAAATAATGGCTGAAATAATCGTTAATCAGCGCAGGCGAGAGGTGGCTACTCAGCGGGAATGTGCGGTTCCGGCAGAGAAATAGGAGGATTCTCGTCAAATATTGTAACAAAAAGTTTGCATTTTTTGTTACAAAATTATATACTATTATTGTATGCAAAGCATTGGAAATAAGGTATATAAGAGGATTTGCGTAAAAGGTCATTGCTGGTCTTTCTCCGATAATGATTTTGGAGATGTAGGCTCTGGCGGAGCTGTACGTTTAGAGCTGTTTCGTCTGGTAAAAGCCGGAAAGATACGCAGAGTTATTCGCGGCATATATGATTATCCCAGATTCAGTAAGTTACTGGGTCAGCCAGCGGCTCCTGATCTGACGCAAGTGGCTCAAGCGCTGGCACGAAAGTTTGGCTGGCGGATCCACCCTTCAGGCGACACCGCCCTGAACTTCCTGGGTCTTTCCACTCAGGTGCCAGGAAACATTGTTTATTTATCGGACGGGCCCAATCGGGAGTATGTCATTGGCAAGCAAAAGATAATGTTCCAAAAGACATTATTGAAGCAGGTGGCTTTGAGGTACCCGGAGAGCGCTCTGGTTGTGCAAGCCCTGCAAGCTTTGAAGCAAGACCGGTTCAATGCCCAGGTGGCAAACAAGATACGGGATCATTTTAAGGGGCCGATGTTAAAGAAGATCTTAGTGGATACGCGTAACGTCAAGGGCTGGATCTACGACAGTATTCGCGTTATATGTTTGGGGGATAATAGTGAATAGTGTTGCCGTGTTATCCGATGATCAGCGTCGTGAATTATTCGCTGGGACTGCCGCGCAGAAGGGCATGACCCCGGCCATCGCAGAGAAAGACTTCTGGGTTTGCTGGGCGCTGTTGCGACTGTTTGAGCATCCTCAGTTGGCGGGCAAGTTGCTTTTTAAGGGCGGCACCAGCTTGTCGAAAGTATTCAATCTGATCGAGCGGTTTTCTGAAGACATCGATCTGGTTCTGGATTGGCGCCTGTTGACCAAGGATGATCCTAAGGAGAAGCGTTCTCGTAAGCAGCAGGGTATCTTTAACGAGAACCTGCGTTCGCAGGCTCAGGAATATATCCATGGCAGCGTGATGCCGTGGGTCAAGGAAGCGGTGGGTGACATTTGCAGCGTCAATATCGACGATGAGGATAAGCGAGTCATACATATCCGCTATCCTGGGGTCTTTGAGGATCAATACTTGCGCGCGGATATTCGTTTAGAGATAGGTCCTTTTTCTGACTGGATCCCACACGCTGAATACTTTATCGTGCCTTATGCGGCAGAAGCTTTTCCAGCGGTCTTTAAATCCGCGCAATGCCGTGTGGTTGCGATCAAGGCTGAGCGAACGTTCTGGGAAAAGGCGGTGATCCTTCATAAAGAATCGTTTCACGCTGAAGATCAGCCGGCTCCGGTTAGATATTCCCGCCATTACTATGATATGGCCAGGATGATCCGGTCTAACGTAAAGGACGCGGCGATCAAGGATCCTGATCTTCTCAGGCACGTGGTGTTATTTAATGAGCAGTTCTTTCCCAGGGCATGGGCCCATTACGAGCTGGCAAAGCCGGGGACAATGCGCCTTCTGCCGCCGGCGCATTTTGAGCGAGCGCTAAGGGCCGACTATGCGGCCATGAAGAACATGGTCTTTGGTAGTTATCCGTCTTTTGATGAGATATTGGTAGCCATTAAGAGTTTTGAAGCGGAATTGAATCAAACATAAGACTGAACTTCGCAATTTATACAAAATGCGAAGTTCGTGGTCCGATCCATGCGGGAAATGACCGCTGGAAATGAGTAAAAAACGAAGTTAATTTGAGTTATGTTCAGATGAGCTGCATCCAGACCGACGATTTTTATAATGACCTTTATGACTTGATGACCATCCGAGAATGCCTGCCGGTTTCTAATCATTGGAAAGAATACGCAAAAAGTAATCGTTACATGAATGCTTCGGACGAGGCCATGGGAAGGTTTGCGGCTTTTAGTTCAGAACTTCAGTTGCACTTCATGAAGGGTGAGCGTTACGCCAGAAAGTCGGCGACGATTAGAGAATGGCAGAACGAGGCCCGCGCCAAGGATCAGCAGTTAGAGAAGGCCCAGGCACCGCGAAATTTTTCCTGCCGGGCTTGTTCCAGCAGAACAATGAAGGTGATTAGCAAGGATTTGCATGATTGGGGAGAAGGTACTTGCCGATCGTTGTTTCTCTTTGAATGCTCATCTTGACATAAGCGGCAAGGTGTTTACAAGGACGGCACGTCGTACTTGTCTAGGGATAACACTTGCGACGCCGAAATAACTGTAGGTGAGTCGCAATGGGAGAAGGAACGGGAAGAGGAGCAGCGATTGCTTGAGCAATACCGGCAAGAGTTTTGCTTATCGGATAAGGAAGGGACTGATTACCTTTTAGAATCCCAGAATCTGAAAGACTGCGCACAGCTTGTTCAGAAAATTGACCGTCAAAATAATGACCCAGATTACAAGAAAGCCCAGTCCTTAAAGAAGCTACCTGTTCTTGTTCTGGAGAAACAGCTTGGGGAGGCCCTGCAAAAAGATAAATATCTCAACCTGCGGTTAGGCAACCCAGAAATTGATAAGTACGTCATTATTCCTTTCACTGTCCAGGAGGGTGATCAGTCTCGGCAGGGCCGGAGCAGCGAGCTGAGGGCTCAACGAGTGATCAAAGATGCTTTGGCGGATACCAACTGGCGCCTTATGAGCCAAGGGCTTTCTTATCGTTTGGGTTGTCTTTCAGGGCAGTTAAAGGGATATGAAAGTGAGGATGAATTACTAGGTTTGATTAAGTTGAACAATTCTTAAGTTATTGAATATAATACGCTTGTGTTATGACTGTTGTTATAGTAACCGATGTTTCTATCCTGAAATTTGCTTACACTAACATTTAATTTGCACAATAACATATTATATGTTATTGTTGCATTGTAATGTTAAGGAGCATTTATGAATAAAATTGAAGAAGTAGTCAAAAAATATCTGCTCACGAATCTCGGAATAGAGGTTGTTGTTAATCCTTTCCCGGATGTGGCCAATTATCCTGCTTATTTAAGGGAAGGCTATCGTTTTTTCACTATGAAATGGTTCCATGGGGCATGGCTGCTCATGATAGGCGAGAAGGATGTCGCGCTGACGCCGGCTGTCATTGCCAAGCAGCTTGAACAGGTGCGGGAACGGTGTAGCATGGATATAGTATATGTGGCGGATGCAATCGGCTTCTATGACCGTAAGCGCCTGATCGAGCATAAGGTTCCCTTTATTGTGCCTGGAAACCAAATGTATCTTCCGTTCCTTGCTATTGATCTCAGGGAATATATAAAGACTTTGCGCATTAAGAGGCCGACTTTGCGACCAGCAACGCAGATGCTTGTTCTTTATGAGCTATATCAAAGCGATAAATGGAAGTTCACGCCCCTGGAAGTGGCTTCGTTGCTTGATGTTTCTGCCATGACCATGACGCGCGCCTTTGATGAGCTGGCGGCGCTTGGAATTGGTGAGCATACTGTGGCGGGTAAGAATCGATGCCTTCACTTTGCCGAGAACCGTAAGGAGCTTTGGGAGAAAGTTCAGCCGTATCTCAAGTCCCCGGTTAAGAAGCGCGTGTACATAACAGATCTGCATTTCAAAAAGGCTGTGCCGGCGGGGAACACGGCACTGGCTCGTTGGTCTATGATCAATGAACCTGAGACAATGACGGTCGCAGTGTCTCAAGATGATTGGAAGTATTTGGCGGAAGAGTACCGTCGTAATATCATTCCAGCTCCTGATCGCGGTGCCGTTGAAGTCGAGATTTGGAAGTATGCGCCGGATCGCTTTTCTCAGGATGGATATGCTGACAAGATTTCTGTGTACCTGTCTCTGAAGAATAATCACGATGAGCGGGTACAATCTGCTCTGGAAGAGCTTTTAAGGGGTTTCAAATGGTAAGAGGGATACAGAAGTTCCAAGAGCATTTTAAGGATCATACCCATCAATATGTGTTGATCGGGGGAGCGGCCTGTGACTTGATCATGCAGGAGGCCGCTGTGCCGTTCCGCGGCACAAAGGATCTTGATATTGTTCTTTGCGTTGAAGTTCTCGATAAGGCGTTTGGAGAAGCGTTTTGGGAGTTTATTCGCGCGGGGCAGTACAAGGTCCAGCAAAGATCGTCGGGTGACAAGCGCTACTACCGTTTCATTGAACCGGGCGATGATAATTTCCCTTGGATGCTCGAGCTTTTCTCGAGAAAGCCGGAGGCATTTCCTTTGTTTGCAGGAAGCCGCCTGACGCCGATCCCGTTGGGAGAGGATGTCGCCAGTTTATCGGCAATTCTTCTTAACGATGATTATTATAATTTTCTTCACTCTGGAAAGAAGATGGTGCAGGGCATTTCTTTGGTCGGCCCAGAACATCTGATTCCGCTCAAGGCTCGCGCTTGGATTGATTTAACAGAGCGCAAGAAGAGGGGTGAGCAGGTTGACAGCGACTCGATCAAGAAACACAAGAATGATATTTTCCGTCTCTATCGTATCATTGAGCCCGGCCAGGCTCCTCGTGTTCCCGCCACAATTCTTGAGGATGTCACAGCGTTTCTTGACGCTATGGCCCATGAATCTGTGGATCTCAAGAATCTTGGAATCCCGGCAAAGGACAGTGCCAGCGTGATCGCAGAGTTGCGTCGGTTCTACTCCCCCGCAGTTTGAACTTCCTTAATATACCTTTCGCTAAGTTGATAGAAATCTTCTAATCCCGTTGAATATAATGTTCAAAGGTTGTATTATTACAGTGTTAGTGTAACTAAATTATGAAAGAAACATTTGTACCCGCACAGAGAAGATTTGCTGTAAAAGAAGTTGGATAGATTCTAAGCAGCTTAAGCAAGAGGTGAAGTATTTCCATGCTCCTTTTCAAGGCAAATTGAAAAAGAAGATCGCAGTGTAACGTCATTCTGAGAAGGCCGAAAGCCGACGAAGGAATTTAGAATTATAAAAGAGCGCTCCAGGTAACAGGAGCGCTCTTTTTGTGATATAATTCCTGCTTTATGAATAAACTCAAGAAAAACAAGCTTGATTTCGACGAGAAGATTGCCGGCCATATGTTGATCGTTACCAGAAAAAAAGGTAAGACAGTTTTTTTTGTTTTCGTTTTGATATTTGCCGCAGTCTCATTTAGTGCGGATTTATTCGCTGATAGCCTTCGCGTACCGGCGGATCCGGTTTTTGAGTCTGAGTCTTATGTAAAGTATATCCCATTTAGAAAGCAGGAGAATGGTTCGGGCAAGATTTCCATCACTGAGGCGAGCTCCGAGCAAAGCCTTGAATTGAAGACGTACAAGGACCTGCCGGTCAATGTGACGGTCAATACGAAATATATCGGGATGAACGAGGCGACCGACCGGCATTTCCCCGGTTATTTAACGACGGCCGGTGTGGATATTGATACGACGGTCCCGTTCTTCGGGGTGGATAAAACGTTTTTGAATCTGGGGGTTAATCCGTCTTTTTATTCCGATACCTGGGATTTTTCGGCCTCTTCTTTCCGTATCCCGCTGCGCGCCGCGT
>PEAR01000059.1 GCA_002753745.1 Candidatus Omnitrophota bacterium
AGGGCATTCTTATAAGTATAATTTCAAAAGGTCGGAGTTATGAAAAAGGGCGCCAGATTGGTGTTCTGACGCCCCGCTTGGAAAAGATAAGGGATTGTAGGTTATTTTTTATTTTTTTTATTAAGGAAACTATACGGGAACATCCCCAAAATGCCTCCACCTACCAATCCACATGAACCAATAAGCCAGGTAAACGGAAAGGCGATACCTGACAGCTTTAAAACGAACATGACAATCAATAGGAGCCCTCCTGTTAATATCAACTTAAGAGCAATGTCTCTTTCATCTGATTTAAGAATCTTTATCGGTTCAATCAACTTTGTAATAAGAATAAGAAAAATAAAAAATACACTGAGCGCAATAATATGTTGGTGTGCTAAAAAGTCAAAGAAACCTCGGATATTAACTAACATTATTGACCTCCATATCTTGTGAAATAATCATACGTGCCCCAAGCATAGGCATTGATTGCTGCCCCAACTGTCCATCCCGTCATAGCTGCGCTGGCAACATTCAAGGCAGCACTTGCCAAACCGACCCGAGCTAAACTATACCCATATATCCCGCTTCCGTGTTGATTTGCCCATTGATAGGCAACTCTCCCTCCTGTAAAGAAAGCTTCGTTTGATTCTCCAATACCTCGAGGGATTAATCCAGCGTTGGAGCCCCAGCCAGTCGTATATCCAAGAACCCCAAGTGCGTCTTGTATATTGGTGGTTGGGTCTTTTTCCATTTCTTCTCCTACACAAGACAGCCATCTTTGCACACCGACACCAATGTCTATTAAGGTTTGGTGGAATCCATTCGCCGTTTCAGCGATTGCAGACATCATAGCTCCTTGCCTGAACCCCGCCATGAACTGACCACCTTGGCTGGCAGCAACCCCACCCCCAATCAGACCGCCTAACGCGGCCCGTGTCCCAACGTCATGGAAATAGTTGCCATTTGAGAAACCAGGAACAAAGTTACTTGCTCCCGAACTAACCCCAGCACTTATCCCGCCAATCAACGCCCCTTGTCCAATGTTATCCCCTGTAACAGCGGCATTAATGCCACCTGAAGCTGCACCTCCTAAAGTATGCGCTCCTACTTGGGCCCAACCTGAAAGTTGCATTGAACCTATACCACCAAATATAGCTCCGCTTATGGCACCTGTTAGCATGCCTTGGCCTATGTTCCCTCCCATGGCCGCCGAAACGGTACCTCCGATCGCTGCGCCTGACACTGCACCAACCGCAACAGCCGTCCAAAAAGATGCGGCTCCAAACAGCGCTGCAGCAGCACCTGCTGTAACTATGGTTAACACAACCCCTACAACCGCGATTGCCACGGCCTTGAATATATTCCCCCATTTAAACTTATGTCCCGTCGGGTCAACCATGTTGACCGGATTGTTGCCGCAATAACTGTACCGGTTCAGGGTCTGCGGATTACTGGGGGCCTGGACGATGGTGTCCGGGGTGATAAACCGGCCCAGTTTCTGATTGTAATATCTCGCTCCGTAATACATCAACCCTGATTCATCGTCGAGCGCTTTGCCGGTATAGTAATTCCAGGTAAGCATCTTGGGGACGCCGCCCTGGTCGTGACGCACGATCTGCCCGAAAGGATCGTATTCGGTCACTTCGCGCTGACCGCCCCAGCGGTCGGTTAGAATATTGGTGCTGCCTAAATGATCCGCGTGAAAATAAAACACATTCCCCTGGTTGTCCGCGCCGGCAATGCGCGTGCCGCCCATATAAATATATTTCGTTTGGCGGCTGCCGTTATCTTCATAAAGGTTGCCGACGTAACGGGTGGTTTCGACCGTGGTGTTGGCATCGGTTGCCGGCAGGTTGAAGCCGTACATATTAAACAGCATGGCATCGACCGTCAGACAATACGCGGCTTTATCCCGATGATAAACAATCTTCTTCGTCCGGCCGCCGTCGCCGTCGTACTTGTACTCAGACACCAGAAACGACGCCTGGCCGGTGCCCTGGCTGCGCACGGCAGTCAAACGGTTCTGGACATCATATTGATAGCTGGTTGTTTTGTTCGGCGTGCTGACGCTAACCATGTTGCCGTTAAGATCGTACGTGAAGGCGCTCCCGTCAGACAACGATGTGACCGCGTGCGGGCCGGCCTGGCTGCCGTCGATACGGCCGTTCAACTCGCCGTAAGTATAATCAAGGCCGTCTTTGCTTTTAAGATTCCCGATATTATCGTAAACGTATTTTTTAGTCCCGTAACTACCCTGCGCCTGCGTTAGCCGATTCTGCTCATCGTAAGCGAACGACTGAGATGCGGTATTCGCATTGTCGGAAATCGACAAGACCTGCCCCAGAGCGTCGTACGTGTAACTTAAATCCTGCAGGACGATCGACTGGGCATTGATGGTATAGATCCGCTTCAGGCGAAGGCTCCTGGGGTCATAGGAATATGTTGTTGAGACACCGTTGCCGTACTGCACCAGCGTTGGCTGGCCGGTCACATTGTATTCCACATGTTTTACATAAGCTTTCGGTCCATTAGGAATTGCGGACTTTTCTGAGGAATCTGAGCTGACTCCCGAAGCGCTTGTGGCCGTCACGACAAAATAATACGTTACACCATTTGTCAGCCCGGTTACCGTGTAGCCGGTTACACTATTATCAACATGTATCGGCTCACAGAAACTGCCTGTTGCCGTTCTGTACTTGACCGAATAGCCTATGGCGCCTGTTACCGGCCCCCAGGTCAACGTCGATTGTGAATTGCCATTGGTCGCTGAACTGATAACCGGAGGCACAAGCATTGGCGCTTTAGGTGTCACAATTTTTTCGTTTGAGGCAGGGCTCGTTCCAGCCGTATTCACGGCCGTTACCACAAAGTAATACGGCGTTCCATTGTTCAACCCCGCCAAGGTATAACTGGTCTGATTGCCGGCATCTATTGAAGTGTTGTAGCGACCAGACGCTGTTCCATACTTAACAAAATAACCCGTTGCTCCGGCAACCGGTGTCCAGCTTAAAACAACTTGAGCATCTCCGGCACTGGCTGAACTGATGGTCGTAGACGCTGGCGGCGGCAGCGCAAACGGAGTGGCCGCGGCAGCAATCGAATTTTTACTCGTCCCCATGATATTTGTCGCAGTTACCACGAAATAATATACGGTTCCGTTGGTAAGCCCTGTAACTACGGCGTTTGTTACATTGCCAAAGACCAGCCTTTTCCCGTAAACGCCGCTCCTGGTGCCGTACAAGACGGAATACATCTTGGCCCCCGCGACGGGGCTCCAGGTCAATTCCACCTGCGAACTTCCCGGAACCGCGGAAATAATCCCCGGCACCGCGGGAATAGTTAACGGCATGGCCGACACTTCAGCCGACCTGGCGCCCGGGCCTGAAGCATTCGACGACGTCACCACAAGATAATATATTATATTATTCGTCAATCTGGTAATGGTGTGACTTTTGACGTTACCGGCAAACAGTGTCTTGTCATAAACACCAGAGGCTGTCCCGTACTCAATCGTATAACTTGTTGCGGTTGCCGCCGCCGTCCAGCTTAAAGCAACACTGGCATTCCCGATCTTGGCTGAACTAATGGTCGGAGGAAGCGGAGGCGCCAGTGGAACGGCAGACTTCACTGCCGAATTCTTGCTCGTCCCGGCGGCATTTGTGGCGGTTACTATAAAGCAATATTTCGTCCCGTTCGAAAGACCCGTCACCGTGGCGCCTGTTGTATTGCCAACAGGTTGGGTATTAGTGTATACCCCGCTTTTGGTCCCATACTGAACCGAATAACTCACAGCACCGCTTGCCGCTGTCCAGCCAAGCGTAACCTGGCCATTCCCTGCTTTAACGGAACAGAGACCGGGGATCGCAGAAGAGGCAAACGATGCCGCGCATACGCCAAACGACAAGATCACGCCGGACAAAGCTAGAATAGTTGTGCGATAAATTTTATTCATAGTAGTCCCTGAAATAATTTTTTAATTAGATCCTGCTTCCCCAATGCTGTCTACTTGACCGGCCGCGTTATAGTGATATTGAACCTGGGCGGCATCGGGAAATTGAATTTGTTTGATGCGATCCAGCGCGTCATACATTCGCGATACGTTATACGTCACATTATCGACGGTCTTGCTGGAAGCCGTTTCACGACCCAGAGGGTCATAGACAAAATTCGCTGTGCCGTTATCGTACGTCACGGATCCCAGCCGGCCTTTTCCATAAAGTTGCGCATTATCATCGTAATTATAAGCCACATTAAACGTCGGCTTGCCGGGTAACAGATTCGGAAAATTATCGATGGGGCCGGTTGGTTTACCGTCTGTTTTATTCAACGGACGGCCCAATTCATCATAACTGAACCGCACCGTTTGCCCTTTCGCATCGGTCTGGGAAATAATGTTACCTATAGCGTCATACCCATAGGAGCAGGCACCCATGTCAGGATCTTGCATGCTGATTTTACGGCCCAGCTTGTCATAGGTAATCGTGGTGACATTCTTTGCCGCATCCGTCACGGATGTTAAATTCCCGGTCACGTCATAACCATATAATGTCGTGGCATACACATTAAAGGCGCTCTGCGGATAATCCGGCCAACGCCCATCGGCTCCGGTATACTCTTCCTTCTTAATCAAGCGCCCGCGGGCATCAGCATAGGATTTTTGCATATGGCCATTGGGATCAATGACCGTTGTTAATGTTGGCGTATAGCTAAACGTCGCATAGGTTCCATCAGCAAAGGTAGTTCTTTCACGGCGGCCAAGAGCATCATTCTTATAACTGGCACCGTCTCTGGAAGGATCAGTTGCTTCCAGCGCTGTCCAATCCGAGCTCGATAAAAATGGCAGATAGTCTTTTACCGCTTCCCCCCGATTATTCAACGTTTTTTGACCTGAAACAATAAACTGATTTGGCGTTGCGGCAGGTGTTTTTACCGCCAGGGTGCGGCCCAATCCATCGACGAAAGCATAGGTAGTAAGCATCGCTGCCTGACCATTATCGATGCGCCGATGTGTAACCAGCACACGATAATTGGAAAAATCCTTGTATTCATATGTTACCGACGGGAGTGCGCTGGAATCCAGAGGGCCAATATTCGCCGTCACCCGGCCAAAGGCATCATAAAGTGAAGTAAGTGTCTGGTTATTTGTATCGGTAATGCTCTTGGGCAGTCCCCATAAACCACCGCTTAACCCTTCACCATTGACGCCATAATACGTACTTTTCCTGACAAAGTTTTTAGCGTTTGTCGACGTTAACGGAAACATCGACCAGGTTGGGTCATACGTCATGGACGTCGAATGATTCAGCGGATCTTTCGACGTTAATAACTGGCCGTAGTCATTGTAGGTATTCGTTGTTGAAATCAACGACTCAACAGAACCGGCTTTATTCCAGGTATCGCTCCTGGTCACCAGGCCTTTGGATAGCGAACCTAACGACGTTTGTCCGTCGTAATAAAGAAAACTCTTGGCCAGAAAGTTATTGTCTTTGTCATACATAATCTTGCTTGTTAAAAGGCCAAGAACATTGGTTGCCGTATTGCTGCCGTAAGTAAATACGGTCCGGATATAATCATTATTTATATCAGCACCCGTGGACCAATCAACTTCGCCAAAATCACGCGCTTCGCTTGGGAGCCCAAGTGCGATATCATACGTTGACTCTGTGGCCGTACGCACACCAGACGGCGTTGCAGATGTTGTGTCGTACACAAAATTATCAACGCGCTTGGGTGATACAAAACGCACATCCGTACGCCCGTCGATCACGGGATCATTGTTCCATTGCGTGCGGGCCTCGGTTAGAAGCTTGCCGGCATTGTCATACATTGCTGTTCGATCAACATGACCACGCAGATACAAACTGTCCTGATTGTATTCAGCCACCGCGTAATTGCCCAGCGCGTCAGTTACTGTGGCTTTCTTAAAACCATATAACTCCCGCTCTAGCGAATCCCAATAGCCGCCTTCATAAGTATAGGAAGACGTAATGGACGTATCAATCCCGTTACTGACTGTAACGCTGTTAACAACAGGAAGAGCAAACGGCAAATATTTATTTTTCACATCCGCTGATGTGCCATAAGCAATGTCAACCTTGCCGCCGTGATTGTTGTCGTAGGAGGTCAACAGGTCGTTAAACTTAGGCCCGCTGGACATGGCGATGTCTGATCGGCCCATGCTGTCAAACGCCATGTAATCCAATATGCCATCGCCGTTAAAATCAGCTAGCTGAATTTGTGTCGTCGCAGTATCCTTCAGCGTAAAATTAAACGATAGCGTCTGTTCCGGCCCGAAACCGCCTTCAATCGACGGATGATAAAGAATCATTTTGTTCGCGGCATCGAAGTAGCCAATATCAGCCTTACCGTCACCATTAAAATCAACAACAAGCGGCGACTGATTTGATCCAAAATCCTTAAACTGATAGTTTGTAGTGGTGTCAACAAAATTGCCCTTTCCATTATTTAATATTGTCGACCAACCACCTTTTGACTGAGCAAATCCGACAATATCTGCCAACCCGTCGCCATTCACATCGGCAAGCATCAGCGAATACCCGTTAAACACATCAACCAGACAGGCGTCGAGGCTTTCAAAATGATCCCCTCGGTTCAGCATTGGGATGACGTAATCAACCCCATTGTGATTTTCCCTTCGAACGATATCCGAACGGCCGTCACCATTAAGCTCCCCAACCATCAACGATGTCAACGCATCCTTCCAGGTAGAAGAATTCGTCCACAAGACTCCCTTGTCGACAAACTTTGTGCCATCAGAAAGAGCTACACGAAATTCGCCGGTAGATGAATCATATGCCCCAATGTCAGTCTTGCCGTCACCGTTGAAATCACCAAGGATAAGCTTCGCATTATTAGCAAAATTATCGATCCAGGATGTTTTAGGAAGAAAATTACCGCCATTTGAAAGAGCAACTTTAAGCGTGCCGGAATCGGTAAAATAGGTTGCGACATCGGTCTTTCCGTCACCATTAAAATCCCCTGCAAGTTGCGGGTAAACAGCCTGAGATGAGTTCATAAAGATTCCTTGTGAAACAAAATTATTCGTAGAATCAAAACTAAAATCGCCCGGACAATCTGAGTTATAAAAAAATAAAAAAACTTGAAGAAAATTATACCCCGTATGCAAAGAAGCCAAGAAGGCTGAACCATTGGCTGAAACACTTTCAGCGCCGTTTAATCTATAAGAAAGGCTCGCGCAATCAGGATATCCCATAGAAAAACTGATTGTCTTTTCCCCGTTAGCAAAAAGATAGGTTGAAAAATTACTTGTAAAATCGCCGCTACCATACCCCCAAGGGATAACTGAAAAATTTCCGTTAGAACCAAGCCTCCATGTGGCACCTTGTCTTAAGTCAGGAATCCATGAATTATCTCCCTGCAACGGATCCGTTATTGAATTAACTACATACGTTGGAACAGCTGAATCATTATATTGAATATTTACTACGGGCTGAGTAGTTGTGCCATCCGCTCCACCTTCAGTCACGGTTTTTAAAAGTATTCGACTGGTCCGCGTGCTTGCAGCATATGCAAAATTGTATTTCTTTAGCAAATTTCCGCCGCCAGTGATGGTGAGTGTTGACATTAGCCGATTCTCATTGATAGCAAATCCGGCTTTATAGCTAGTTGATTTATCCGTGCGATCCGTTGCCTGCACTGCCGCATCAATCACATAAGAAAAATTGGATTTTAAATTAACATCTGCTGTCGTGCTTAACCCCACCTTAAGCCCATAGCGCACCTCAAAACTTTCATCCGCCAAGTAATCCGCCACCAGTACATTGCCAAACAAATCTTCAATGCGATCAAGCTTCCATTTAAAGACTTTTGACCCGCCGTCATTGACCGTTGACCCCGCACGGCTGCCAAAATAATACGTTGTCCCCGTCTTATCTTTCGCCGACCACACACCATTAACAAAAAAGAACCGCCCCCGATCATCGTCGAATTTACTGCGGTATTCATTGTTCCCCAGGCTCACCAGGTCATAGCTTTTACCGCCGAGATTAACTAGGAAAGTATCAGTGCTGTCATACTGCGGCACGCCATTCTTCGTATTTCGCACAACAGAGCCCATTTCCATAGACCAACCAAATCCAAAAGGGCCATCTCCGGCTGTCGGCGACCAGGTAAGCTGTAAAGGCGGCGTTACCCCGCCGCGACCTTCGGGAAGATATAACGGCACAGACACGCCCGCCCCGCCGCTGCGCTGATCGACCATGATCGTTTTGCCAACATTCTGAATTCCAGTATCTAATCCCGAGCCCGAACTGTTTATTAACGCCGCTTTAGCCTTTGTGGCGGTCGACGACACTTTGGCTGCCGGGTCAACTTTTGTCACCGGCGCCTTAATATTGCCACCCAGCAAATCCTGCAAAGTAACTTGTGGTTCGGTTTTAGTGACTGTTTTTAAATTGACCGGAGATGTTGATAAAGAAGCGAATACGACTTGCGGGAAAATAAGCACAAAGGCAAAAAGAATAAAACGTGTTCTCAGGTCTGCCGTAGACACGATTAACCTCCGGTTTTTCGATTAACTGCAGTTCTTTGCATTTCAGTAATAAAGATTACATCCTGATTACAACAACCTTGTAAATCTCGCGTAAACTTCCTGTTAACTGCTATATTCACAGAAAGTTTACGCTTGCGTGACAGTTCATTCACAACAATTTATTATACTACATCCTTAGAAAGGATGTGCTTATGCCAACAAACCGCCTGGTCTCAAACAGAATTAATAGATTTATTGATTTCGATACCAAAACCAATGTCGCGGCAGTAAACCGATTGTCATCTCTTTTGAGCATTGAAGATTATTATGTCGATGATGAGGATCTTTTACCAACTCAACTCAAATGGCAAACCAGGATATCCATGACCAAAGCCCAACGCGACCTGCTGCGCAATGTTGAGGTCAAAAAAGAGATCGACCGCTACAAGTGGATCGAGAGCGAAAAGGCCGGTTATGATATCGGTGTCGACATCGCCACTCGCGAATGGATGCGGCGTTTCTCCCCGGCCTGGCTTAAGGCACATCCCGCCAAAAAACGTGCCGCTTCAAAAAGCCTGGCCGCCTCATTAAATCCGTATTTTGATTAATTGATCAGAAGTGATCTCAATCTTTAATGAGATCCGGATGCAGGCGCCGCTGCATGGACTGCGTGGCAGGATCACTGGCAGGCAATGTGCTGACAGCCTGGTCGAGCACGAACTTTAATGATTGAAGACCTTGTTTAAGCTCGTCGGTATTCCGGGCGGTCTGCTCCTGGAATTGCCGGAGCTCCTCGTCAAGCTCATGGATACGGTCGACCGACTGGCGCACATTACTTTCAACCTTGACCAGCGCGCTCACATATTCCTTCTGCCAGTCTTTCATTTCCTGTTTGACGGAAAAAACGTCCTGATGAGTTGCCAGCAGATCACTGTTGATGCCCACGATCTCACGCGCCATATCATCTGTCCGCTGTTTATCACCGGCTAAGGCCGCCTTTTGCTCAAGGCCGTCTTGCTTAAGAGCGTCAATGCCGGCCTGAAGCGCGCTGATCCTGGCATTGTTTTGAACGCTTAACCGCTTCATGGCAGCATCAAGGTCGTCATTTTTCCGGATAAATAAAAACAACAGGCACACCCCCAACGCCAGCGCCGCCGTGGCCAACGCCATCACCAGAACCGACCAGGATGCCCTTGATGATTCAATAATAGATTGAGGCTCTGAAATTGTTTTCATAAAAGCTCTTCATTGTTCATCCAGGTGTTTGCCAGAAAGTATAGATGATGATCGGCGATAAAACAAGGCAGGGCACCAAAAAAAAGATTATGCGACGGGCAGGGTAAAAGAAAACGTCGTTCCCTGACCGAGAACGGAAGACACCAAAACTTCGCCGCCGTGGGCGATCACGATGTGTTTAACGATAGACAGCCCCAGGCCGGTGCCGCCCTGGTCGCGCGAACGGGCTTTATCCACCCGATAAAAACGCTCAAAGATCCGCGGCAGATCTTCTTCAGGGATCCCGATGCCGGTATCGGTCACGTCAATGCGGACTTTACTATCGAGCACAACTGCGCCAACCGTGATAACCCCGCCTTCAAGAGTGTATTTAACGGCATTATCCAGCAGATTTAAAACCACTTGGGAAAAACGGCTCTCATCCGCCAAAACACGGGCGGCTTCCGGCGGAATACGGACATTCACAACCAGGCGCTTGGCTTCTACTGTCTTTTCCAGCACCCCCAAACACCGGCGGATCACCGGCTCCACCTCGACCACTGCCGGCACAATGCTTAACTTGCCGGACTGGATCCTGGCCAGATCCAGCAGATCATTGATCAAATTTACCAGCCGGTCGCTGTTCTGATAGATCGTATCCAAAAATTCCTTTAGGGCCGCCTTGTCGTCCATGGCCCCCTGCAGCAGCGTTTCCGCATACCCCTTAATGCTGGCCACCGGCGTGCGCAATTCATGCGAGACATTGGCCACAAAATCCTGCCGCACTTTCTCCAGCCGGCGCAATTCCGTAATATCATGAAAAACAAAAACCGCGCCCTCGAGCTTGTCATGGGCGCGGATCGCCACCCCGTTGGCCTTGAGCATTTTTTCTTCCGGGAAACCCACAAAAACCTCGCGGCTGACAAAACGCTCCGAGCCCTTCAGCAATTTCTCGGCCATCTCCGTAACCACACTGTTGCGGACGATCTCAACCGCCCGCCGGCCTTCCGGCGGGGCGTCAATAAAGAATATTTTCCGCAGGGAAGGATTCATCAGCTGCACCACACCCTTGTCGTCGACCACCATGATCCCCTCGAACATGCTGGCCAAAACCGCATCGAGCTTCGCTTTCTCTTCCTCGATATCCTCGATCCGTGAACGGATCTGCTGGGACATATGGGTGATCGCGCCCGCCAATTCACCCACTTCGTCCTTCGAGCGGATCGACGGCGTCCGGCTGAAATCGCCTTCCGCCATGGCTTTGGCAACGGTCGCCATTTCCCGCAGCGGACGCGAAAGGATTACGGACATCAGATAGGTAAATCCCAGGCTCATCACGAACACCAGAAAAAACCCGAACAGCACCACCCTGTCGAGCCCGTTCTCAAAAAGCTCCACATCCGACAGCGGCATGGCAAAACGAAGAATACCCAAAACCTTATCCCTGCCAAAGGGCACCGCCTGATACAAAAGCTCCTTTTTTAATGTAAAACTATACCGCCGGCTTTCACCAAATCCCGTGCGCAAGGCCTCTTTGATCTCCGGACGCCCCGCGTGATTCTCAAGCGCCGTCACTTCCTCGCGCGTAAGGCTTGAATCCCCCAAAACAACGCCATCCACCGCCACGATTGTCACGCGACACCCCATCCCGACGCCGATCCGCTTCGCAAGCGCATAAGGATCTTCAAGCGTCCGCGCCGCAGCGCTCTCGTTCTCGATAAAACCCTTGGATAAAACAATTTCCCGTTTTAGATTTTTTTGCAGGTCCTGATCAAGAAAGGATTTCAAGTGAGCGGTCAGAAAGAAATAGCCCAAAAACAGGCCGATCATCACGGCGGAACAGAAAAAAGCGGTCAACTTCCAGTGAAGCCTAAGTTTCATTGTCGTCCTCTTTAAAACGGTAACCAACGCCAACCACCGTCTGGATCCGGTCGCCCGCTTTGCCCAGTTTGGACCTCAGGCGCCGCACATGCGTATCGATCGTACGCGTGAACACATCTGCGTTCATGCCCCAGACATCATTCAGTAATTTTTCCCGCCCCTGCACGCGCCCGCGGCGTTCCATTAATGTCAGCAGAAGCTTAAACTCCATCGCGGTCAGCACAATCTCTTTGCCGTCGACCGTCACCCGATGCCGGTCCTGGTCGATCACCAGCGTCCCCGCTTCAAGCCGCGGCTGACCGGCCGCATCTCCCGCCGAAACTGTCCGGCGCAGAAGAGTCTTGACCCGCAGCACCACTTCCCGAACGCTAAACGGCTTCACCACATAATCTTCAGCGCCCAGCTCAAGACCGACGACCCTGTCAACTTCCTCGCCCTTGGCGGTCAGCATCATCACCGGGACCGCTTTAAGAGCGGAGTCCTGCTTGATCCGCCGGCAGATCTCAAGCCCATCCATACCGCCCGGCAACATAACATCCAGCATCACCAGATCCGCCGGACGCCTGGCCAGCGCCGCCAGAGCTTCTTCACCAGCCATGACCATAAAACAGTCAAACCCGGCTTTATCCAGGTTATACTGGAGCAGCCGCGCAATATCTTTATCATCTTCAACGATCAGAATACGTTTTTTTAACATCATTGGTATGTTAACAGAAACCAGGCATTTTTCGCCACACTAAAATTCATGGCCTAAAAACGGCGCCAAGATTAAACTTGCCCGATCTGCGGGTTTTCCTGTATACTGCCGTCATCCTAAAAGCGCTTTTTCCTTAAATTTTCAGGAAAGCGAAAGATCCAAACACTTCTGGAGGTAATATGTTCCGCAAATTCTTCCCCAATGAATTTAATTTCTACGGCGAATTCGACAAGCAGGCCGACTGCATGATCGAAGGTGCGAATTGCATGAAAAAAGCCATTGAAAAAGGCACGGTCGATTATTTCTACCTGCGGAAGATCCAGGAGATCGAAGTCAAGGCCGATGAGTCCGCGGCCATTATTATTGGTCAGCTCAACAAAACATTCATCACACCGTTTGACCGGGAAGATATTTACTCCCTGACCAAAGCTCTGGACGATGTTATCGACATGATGAACACCATCTCCAATCGCCTGACGACCTACAAGATCGTCGAAGTCAAAAAAAACCTGATCGAATTTTCCCTGGTCATTGAAGAAGCCGTGCGCGCCCTGTCGCTGGCCGTTAAAAACATGAAAGACATGAAAAATTACCAGTCCGTCATGACGTCCTGCGTTGAAGTCAGCCGCCTGGAAAATATTTCCGACTCGATCCGCGATACCGCGCTGGTTTCTCTTTTTGACACCGAAAAAGATCCAATCGCCGTTATTAAATGGAAAGAGATCTTTGAGGATGCCGAAGCGGTGGTGGATATTTGCGAAGACGCCGCTCATGTGGTGGAATCTATCCTTTTAAAACAGGCTTAAGAGACTTTTATGACTATTGAGATCGTTCTTCTTGTTATTCTGGCGTTAATTTTCGACTTTCTTAATGGCTTTCACGATTCGGCCAACGCCATTGCCACCATCGTTTCAACCAGAGTCCTTTCGCCGGGCAAGGCTGTTCTTTGGGCCGCTTTTTTCGAATTCCTGTCGCTGGTCCTTTTTTCTTTTATCGGCCTGCATGTGGCCAACACGATCGGCAAAGGCATCATCGATATCCACATTGTTGATAAAACACTCATTTTCGGCGCCCTGATCGGTGCCTGCAGC
>PEAR01000005.1 GCA_002753745.1 Candidatus Omnitrophota bacterium
CTCACTATTGCCTCCGTTTTTCACCCGTTGGGTGAACTTAGAATTTGTTCTCGCAAACACATTCTACGTCGGAGGCTTTCTTTTTTATTCTCTTTTTTAATCTTTTAATTCGGGGCTAGGGTTGAACTCGCCCGAATCATGCTATTTTTTAACAATTATAATACGCCAATAATCACCAACTCTCTCTTGAAACAGTACCTCGTGACCTTCCCCCCTGACCGATCCAGGAACATTCTCAAAAGGAGTGCCGTCATCGAGCCAGATTTCTAGTCGTTCCCCGGAAGACAGTCTGGCGAGTTCAACCTTGGTCTTAACAAAGTTCAACGGACATAGAACACCGCGCAAATCTATAAACGCCGCAGACTTCTGCTGCTCAACAGGTTCAGAAGCCGGTGCCAAGCTTGGCAAAACAGTGACTTTCTTAAAATTAAAACCATTGTCCATATGCTCATATAGCATTTCGATAGCGGCTGCAAAGGAAAAGACCTTCGTCTCTTTTTCTAACAGGACAGTCGTGTTCTTATGTTCGGAAGCAGTAACCAATTCACCGAATGCCGGCTCAACATAGCCCTCTTTAATAAAATGCAAACGGAAAGCTTCAAATAGCTCAGTATCATTCTTCGGCTCGATTCCTCTCGTAATTAGAAGGGCACGGCTTGAGAAATATACCAGATCCGATAACAATATCCCCCTCTGACTGCCTTCAGCGGCGTGAAGCTTCTCACGGATCTGACGAATATTATTAAGGTCAACTTCGATCAAATCAAAAAGACCCGCAGAGCACTCGCCCGTCCCCCGCTCGGCAAGAGAAAACACTTTATCTGCTCCCCAGTCAAAATAATAATTTTTATCATCTTTAAACGACGGTATCTCTTTGAGTCTCGCGATGATCTGCCGAAGGTCTTCTTTCCCTTCATCGGCGATATATTCACTGAAAGCCGTAAAACGAGATCTTTTTGAGATAAACACAGCCAAAAGGTCTTTGACCAGTAAGGGCAGCTTCCTCGCCGGCACATCACCGATCAGCTCAGCCAGTTTCGTTTTTCCATCGTGAATAACGGCCCCAGCATAAACACTGTACCCGGGATACATGATCCCATCTTTGCGTAACGCTTTGCCGGAGAACCCCAGATCTGCCGCCGGATGATGTCCGCAGGCATTGGGGCAGCCGGAAATATTAAGCCTGATATCGCCTGCCTTATCAAGATCCAATCCACTGGAGGCAAGCTCCCGGAGCAGAACTTTGGCTGCCTGCCGGGAAAGACAGATCCCCAGCTGGCATGTTGACGCACCTGCGCAGGACAAAACGCGCCCCAGAATACGCGCCCGACCTGCTGAAGGCAGTGCCTCTTTCAAAAAACTATAAACAGCTACGAGATGTCTGGAGGGAATATTCCTTAAAAGTATATTCTGGTCCCGGGTCATCCTTAGGATATCATCCCCAAAAGGTCCCAGGAACTGAGCCAGACGAAGCGCCGTCTGATATGAGATAAATCCCAGCTCAACGGGGACAAGGATCGCGTAAAGACCAGGCTGCTTCTGAAGCTTAACAAAACGCTCTTTCCATATTTTAAACCCTGAAGAATCCTGCAGATCTCGAGGCTCATTGCTGTCTTCAGCCGAGCTTTTCGTGATCAGCATCGGGGTATCAATAAGCAATGGCTGAACCTCCGGCCCAAGAGCAGAAAGCTCCTCATGAAACCGCCGCTTAAATTCATGCTCACCCAGGCTCTGCCATAGAAAACGCAGGCGCGCCGCATGTTTATTTTTGCGATTCCCATATTTCCAAAAGAGATTTTTAACCGCCTTGGCGATCGCATAAACGTTCGTGTCGTCTACAAAATCATAGAGCAGATTCCCCACCGCAGACTTCGCCCCCAGCCCACCGGCAACATAAACCCGAAACCCTTTCTTGCCATCAACGATCCGGGCAATAAAACCCAAATCCGCAAGTGTGGCCTGACCTTTATCCTGTGCTGAGCCAGAAAATGCGATCTTGTATTTTCGGGGAAGATTCCAGGAATCACTCTCGGTGATCAATCGGGAGGTCAGCGCCGACGCATAAGGCGTGACATCAAAGACTTCGTCGGGATCAATGCCGGCATCATCCTGGGCGGCAATATTGCGCACCGTATTCCCGCCGCCGCCGCGCGTGGAGAGGTCAATTTGTTTTAATTGACGAATAACAGTAGCCAGATCGTCGAGCTTTACAAAATGGATCTGCAATTCCTGACGGGACGTCACATGCAGATCCCCAACCCCGTAACGGGCGGCAATATCAGCAACACCTGCCAACTGTGCAGGCGTAACGATCCCGGCTACACAGCGAATGCGCACCATATATGTATCACGCTCGCGCTGCTCATAAACGCCAAACGGCACCCGATGCGCCTTGAGCTCGAGCGCCGTGATCTCTCCTTTACGAAACTTCACGATCAATGATTCCAGCAGAGCAATCTCCTCGTCAAGCTCCTGAGGGATCTTGTAACCATAAGTCATAAATATTTCCTTGGATCTCTTCTCGTTAGATACGCCACTCTACTTAAACGTCACATTCCTTAAGATTCTCATCAAATAGATCTGTAATAGATGGATGATCGCCGCACACCGGGCAATCAGAGCGACGACTGAATTTTGCAACCCTGAAATTCATATTCATTGCTTCAACGATTAGCAAACGATCAACCAAAAGGTCGCCTTTACCTAGCAAGAAGCGAAGAACCTCTGTGGCTTGGATTGTTCCCAACATCCCGGCCACAGCCCCCAAAATTCCAGACTGGGAGCAATTCGGGACAACGCCCTTAGACGGAGGTGCTGTAAAAACACACCGATAGCAGGCTGAACCGGGAACAAAGGTCATGGTCTGCCCCTCAAAACGAAGAATACCGCCATGGGAAAAAGGTTTCTTTCCCAAAACGCATGCATCATTGATCAGGAACTTGGCGGCAAAATTATCAGTACCATCGACAATAAAATCATAATCCTTAATAATACCGGCAATATTAGCAGCATTGACCCGAATCTCATACGTGTTCACCTTAACATCAGGATTAATTGCCTTGATCTTGTCTCTGGCGGATAAAACCTTAGGCCGCCCGACATCCGGCGTAAAATGAATGACCTGACGCTGTAAATTTGAAAGGTCCACTTTATCACTATCTGCCAGCCCCAGCGTCCCCACCCCTGCGGCCGCTAAATACAATGCAACTGGCGAACCAAGTCCACCGGCACCAATAATCAAGACTTTGCCCGCAGATATTCTTTCCTGACCATCCACACCAACGTCATTTAAAAGAATATGCCGACTGTACCGTTCGATCTGTTCATCACTTAAACTCACTTGACTGCCTCCGCATTCACGCATTCTCAATTCATCTGCAAAAACAATAATATTTTTACATTACTCCAGCGGACCTGACCGTTGAGTTCTTCCTTTTGTCCGTTATCGAGAGCTAAATATCATTTGCTCCTGAATCAGAGCGAAGTATCCGGCTCAATCAACTAAAGGATTTTAAGTTAAAAGCTAAATATTAACTCTATCTGGTTAATAGAAACATACCATAAAAAAAGGCATGTCAAGAAAATAGTTCAGATAAACTGAAAAAGTTCTGGAAAAATATGAATACGTTTATAGGCGAGAAACTTCTTTAAGAAGATTGTTACGATTAAGCCCGATACGGCTCATCGCATCAGCCGGATCAAGCCGATACGCTTTGCAAAATGTAGTAACATCTTTAAGGGTATGGACACCCTTCGCATGAAGCTGTTTAAGGACCACAGCCCGGATTAATGTTTCATTAATAATATCCCGCGGCGTGATACCGGCCTCACGCGCCAGGCGGTCACGATAAACCGTGCTCGGGGACATCATCATAACCCGATTCTGTTCATAATTGTATTTGTAAACCGGCGCGAGCAGGATCTTATTCTGCCCCATCCCGCCCGTTTCACTAACTTCATCCACCACACGGAACAACCGTCCTTCGACATGGTAGCGCTTCAGAACCACAAAGACATCGATCAAGTTTACCAGAGTCTCGGGAATATTCATCGGCTCATTCTGAAGGCGGATAATAGCCTCCCGAGACGTCAAGGCATGGATTGTGCACATGCAATATTTGCCCACGTTCATCGAGGTGATCATGTCTCTGGCCTCAACCCCTCTGACTTCTCCGATAACAATACGCTCCGGACGCATCCGCAAACTATTCTTTACCAAGTCTGCAAGGCTTAACTCATCATCACTCTCTAGACGGGAAACGGTATCCATCAAAAAGGTGTTCAGCTCGAGGGTATCCTCGATAATGATCAGATGGTCTTTTTCCGGAATAAAACTGAACAAGGCATTAAGCAGGGTCGTTTTTCCTGTCCCTGGCCCGCCGGCAAACATAATATTCGCCGGACGGATCGACATGCCGTCCACATAGATCCATAACTGCGCGGCTACTTCAAAAGACATGCTGCCGCGCTCAACAAGATCAATAATGCTGATCGGATCAACCTTGGCCTTGGTGATCGTGATCTGCGCCCCGAAAGGCGACGTGATAATATTCGCCCGTCCCCCCATATTAGACAGTTCCAGATCAAGCACACGCTTCATGGTTTCCCGACCGCCAAACACCAGAAGCTTTTTTATAAAAAGATCAAGCTCGTGAATATGCTCAAATTTTTTTCCAGTGGAAACAAATCCTTTATCCGCATGATGAATGAAAATCGGCTTAAGACCATGAATGACGATATCTTCGACGTCGGCATTACATAATAACTCCTCAATAATACCGTAAGAAAGAAAAGATCGGATAAAATGGGATTTATCTGTGTCGGAAGAAAGCTCACTGGCAAACTTACGGGACTTATCATTAACCACGACAGATTCCAGGCAGGCAAACGCTATCTCTTCTTTCTCCTGCTGCGGCTGTAAAAGCTGCAACTTGCCTTTAAGGCGGTCGAGAAGCTGATCTTCCAATTCATGGCGGGTATTTTTATTCATAACCAAAAACTAATTTAGCACCGATCTGAAGGGGTTGTAAACAAACTTTCAAGTTAATACAAAGACCTTCCGTACACTGCCGGCTACTTAACCGGCCGTGTCACAACGACAGCCGCTTTAGAAATATTCAAATAATCCGCGACCACCTTTCGTGCCGCGTCAGCCGTAACAGCATCAATTCGCTCATTATATTTCTCGAAAGCCATGTACCCAAGACCATAAAACTCACTGTTAATATCCCGGCTGGCCTGCGCACCAATCGCCTGAGTTTCCCGGGCAAAATCACTTTTTACATAACTCTTGGCGTCATTGATCTCCTTATCCGAAAACCCTTTCTCCGCCGCATTCTTTAATTCTTCCTCGATCAGGGAACGAACTTTTTCCACATTCTCCTTAGTCGTTAGCACATAAAACGCGCACATCCCCATATCCATTCCCGGCGAGTAAAATCCGCTGAGTGCATATGCTTTACCCAGTTCATCACGAATGCGTTTGAACATCCGGCCGCCCAGCGAAGAACTCAACGCATTGACGGCAATCTCAAGAGCGTATTTTTCCGGCGTTCCGATCTTTGGTGCATGAAATCCATATACGACAAAAGCCTGCTCCTTATTCATGGAAAGTTCTTTCAAACGCGAGGTCGAAAGAGGCTCTTCGTTAACAATGGTCGTTTTAACCTCAAAAGGCTTCATGCTCCCCAACGTCATTTCGAGTTTAGCCTTAACCTGTGTTTCGTCAATATCGCCGTACACAGCAATAATAATATTCTGTGGAGAAACAAATCTACCATAATAAGAAACAATATCCTGCCGCGTGATCCCCGCCAGCGAGGCTGGTGTCCCTAAAGGATCAAGCCGCATCGGATGCTCGGTAAAAAGAAGTTCATCCAGCGCGCGGAAAGAAGTCTGCGCGATACTATCCTTGCGCGCCTGCAGCGCCGTCAGCATATCCTCTTTCTCCTTGCGGATCTCAACTTCAGGAAAAGCCGGTGACCTTAACAAAAGAGAGAGATCTTCAAAGGCTAACCCGGCATCTTCCGACAATACATCAAGTGAAACCACAAACTGATCCAACCCCGTCCCCACAGAGAGGCTTCCGGCACGGTCTTCCATTTCGCGGAACAATAACTCAACATTCTTACCCTTGACCCCGCGGCTCCACACACGTCCGGTCAACTCGGCAAGTCCCGGCTTGTCTTTCGGCTCTTCACGCAGCCCGCCCTTAATGACCGCTCTCACGCTGACTAACGGCAGCAACGGATCCCGCTTTAAGATCACCTTGATCCCATTCGAGAGCGTTATCAACTGCGCGTCCATAACCTTCGGCTCAGCAGGCCCGACTAAAACTACCCCCTCCGACGACTTAGGCCGCATCACAACAACCGTTCGGCTGGACTCGACCAAATAGCGTGACGCCACTCGCTTTATGTCTTCATTAGTTACGGCACGAACCCCTTCCAGGTACTTTTCTGAGAACTGCGCATCTCCGGCAAAAGCCTCTTCCATGGCAGCCCGATGGGCCACCCCCTCCGCCGTCTGCCGCTCATAGATATTTTGAGCCATCACCACACGCCGGGCTTTTGCGATCTCCTCCGGCTTTAAGCCATGAGCCTTAACGTCATCGATCATCCTCTGGGTCTCTGCCAGGACCTTGTCCACTCCTTCTTTTTTTAAAAGACAGGCGATTTCAAAATATCCGCGATCCAAAGGAGTATTATTCCCCACTTCCACCGATTCAACTAGTCGCTGTTTCTCGTAAAGTTCCTGATTAAAACGCGAACTTTGACCGCTGCCCAAAGCGATCGCCAGCACATCGCCGGCAAAAAGATCTTTGTCTAACAAAGGCATCCCCTGGTATGCGATCACCATCCGGATCAGGTCAGTAGGATATTCAACGGCAACGGATCGCGATGTGACCTGGAATGCCTCTTGCGGGAGTACCCTCAAAGGCGTTGGTTGCGCCATAAAACCGTCAAAAGCTTTCTTGATCACCGGCAGGATCTCTGCCGCCTTCACCCCGCCGGCAATGGAAAGAATAATATTGTTCGGCGCATAATATAATTTATAGTAATCAAACAGCTGCTCTCTCGTAATGGCTTTAAACATCTGCTCATACCCGATGATCGGATACCGGTAAGGATGCGACAAATACAAAGCCTGGTAGACGGCGTCGTCCAATTTTCGTTCAGGCCGGTCATTGATCATTCTCATTTCTTTAAGAATAACGTCACGCTCCCGCTCAACTTCCTCGGGTTTAAACGAAGCATTACGAAGCATGTCCGCAATAATGTCCAGTCCGCCGGAGAACTTTTCCCTTGGAAGACTTAACGTGAACACCGTGTAATCATGACTGGTAGCCGCATTAATGCTCCCCCCAAGAGCTCGGACCTCATCTGAAATAACACCGGCGGCCCGGCTGGCAGTGCCCTTAAACAGCATGTGTTCCACAAAATGAGTAACGCCGCTGCCCAGCAGCTTCCCTTCATTAGTCGACCCGGTCTTGACCCATCCGTAGACAGCAACCATAGGAGAAGAAGGCATTTCATTAATAAGTACCGTCAACCCATTATCAAGGACATATTTTGAAAACCCGTGTTCCTCAGCCCCAGCTGGCACACAAACCATCACGGCTAAACACAATAAAGCAAATCTCTTAATAATGTTGATCATGCTCCCTCTCTCCGGCGAAAATCATCCATCAACCTTTTAAGATCGACCTCAGTATTGCGAGCGATCTGCGAACAAATAAAGATCAAAACCGAAAACTGCCAAACATCTTCATGGCCCAATAATAACCCTGTCGCCACATCCTCTTCCCGCTCCATCTGATTGGCGAAATAGGCGGCTGCTTTACGAACATCCCCTTCAAATATATCCAAAGAATGCGTCTGATTATTGTACTTCAATGATGGGACCGTTATGCCCCGTACCAGAAGAAAGCTGAACACCGAATGATCGGTCTCACCCTCATTCTTCTGAAGATCAAAGCCTTCAAGCTGGGGAATGTTGGGCGGAAGCATTAACGCCGGACGCTGAACCATGATCTTCCCGCGCCGAACAACCGTATCCCCATAATTTAACGTCGAAGGCGAAAGAAAAAGATAAGGCACATGCGCATCGTCATACGTAGGTAATGACAAAACTCTAGAACGAATAATTTCAGTTTCTTTTAGTGCCCGTTCCCAGGCTTCGTGGAATTCCATGGCAATCGTTATACCAAAAAGCCATAACCTACGCAAAGCAAATATAGGCAAATCCGGAAAAGTTAATTTTGTTTTACTTTATCGAATTTATGATAATATGTTTTAAATCATTCATCATACTTTTTCATAATCCCAACAAACTCAAGGAGAAATATGAACCGCCTGAAAAGATTCACTCACATTATAAACATATCAGCGCTCTCACTAGGCATGCTGACTCTAGCTTGCCCAGCCCAGGCTCAGTTCATTGACCGAGAAACACGCGATGCCCGCCGCGAAGAATCCCTTAAGAAGAATTCGGAAACTTTTTCCTGGTGGCCTACTGATGCGAAACCCGCTCCGGTCAAAGATATTGAACGCGGCGGATACTGGTGGTGGCCGGCAAGTACGGGGTCAGTGAAAGATCTCTGGGGTAATCGTGGGTACGTTTATGTTTACAAATTAATCTACGATTATAAAGAAAAGGATAACACCAAAAAAGAAGAGCCTACCCCTGCACCTAAGGTTGAAACAAAAGCCTCTCTTCTCATCAAGAAGATCATCCGTAATGTTAAGATTTATTTTGATTACAACAAAGCGAATCTTCGCGATGACCACATGGCAATTTTGGAACGTGCTGTTGGATCACTCCAACGAAACCCCAAAGCATCTATCCTGATCACAGGCAACTGCGATGCGCGCGGCACAGAAGAATACAACATGAAGCTTGGCACTAAGCGCAGTGATGTCGTTAAAGAATATATGCTCAAGAACGGCATTGCAGAAGACCGCATTAAAATCGTTTCCCGCGGTAAACTTGATGCTGTTGCTCCCGTTAAAGACCTCATGGGCATGCAAAAAGACCGTAATGCCCAGTTCATGGTCGCTGAAGTCGACGAAGTCAATATTCCGGCAGACCAGGTTCCCTCGAAAGATGCTAACCTGCAAATCCTGGGCGATGGAAAATACGCTGTTGAAGAAAAAGAAAACGTGGAATCCGGCGTTAAAGTATCTACCCGCGAATACACGATCCAGGCCAATGATTCACTCTGGAAGATCGCCCAAAAAGAAATGGGCAACGGAAACCGCTGGCAATATCTTTATGAACTCAATAAGGATCGTATCAAGAACCCGAACAAGCTGAAAAAAGGAACCGTCATCACGATCCCGATCGAATGATCGTCATGAAAAAAATAAAATAGCAAAAGGGCGCTTGTCATCAAGCGCCCTTTCTATTTCCAAGAACTTATTAAATTGTTTCAAGCAATTAAAAAACACGGATGAAAAGCTTATCCCTCGCCGATAATAAAGAGCCGCTTCTAGTCGCGATCAGGGCTTTTAACAAGATCATTTTCCCGCTCTCCATATTCCGAACAAAATCCTGAGACGAAACGTGGTTCTCGATCAATAATGGCTGATAGACCTTACTCTTCGTTATGTACGTCACTGATCTTTCGATCGATGACTCATAGGCCTGCTGAGCATATTTCTCGAACGACGTAAGATCTTTCTGCAGATAATATAACAAAGCAAGATTATAATTCGCCCAAAAGAATCCCGGCTCCTTTTCCTTTAATTTAAGAAAATAGCCCAAAGCTGCTGTGCGATCTCCAAGATAATAATACGTCATCCCCAAAAAAGCATCGGTATCAGAACGCGGGCCATAAATACCAACAATAGCATTAAAATACCTTCTACCGTCGATGAAGTTCGCCTTAACAACCTCCCCGCCATCAGCCGCTTTCATTAAATAAGAATAATCAACCCTCAAACGGCTCAATGTCTTGGGCAGCGCATGACTGATCACCATTTTCTGGTCAACGGAGAAAAAGATCAGTACAGCGAAGACCAGATAAAAGAAAATCGCTCTGGAAAAAATATTTATTATGCTTCTAATATAACCTCCGCCGGAACAAAAAGATCGTCCATAGGAACATCCCGTAAAAAACACCCAGGACGGACCAGTTAAACAAGAACCTCTTCCATGAACCAAACTTGATCACCGCGACACTCTTGCCTGACGGCAGCCAAAACCCTTTAAAAGCACCGTTCGATGTCAACAAAGGCTTGATCTTCCCGTTGATAGTCAACGTCCATCCAGGGTAAATAACGTCATTGAACACGACAAACCTGGGAGAATCAATATCAGCTTTGATCGTCACGGAATTAACACTAAACTGAACAACCCGAAAATGATCACTATCGGACTTGACCGGCACCCCGGCGAAAGCACCACTTAGATCATTCGCGGGCGGCTGATGATCATATAAGTAAAACTTATAATGTTCGTACCGTTCAAGCGTCCCCGCATCTACCGATAGCCGCAGCTTATTATAAATATCCGTACAAAAATATGAAACAGGTGGCAACCCCGATACATCCGTCAATATGAGATCAGTATTTGAAGGAAGCCTTATTTCACCACTTGTTGATGTCACATATTCGAATTTTTCACTAATGCTATCATAAGAAAACACAGGCTTTCCCTTTGTAGAATTCTGAGATAGATAGTGAAATACTTCAAGGGGTTGTAGAATAACAACAGCAAGGAGCAATACTAAAGACCAACGCTTCGGCCAATCCAAAGAAGATAAAAGCAATCCCCAAACAATGGCGCTCAGTCCCAACGAAATATACGTCGATAATAGAGCATCCCCCTGCCACATGATCAAAAGAAATGCCAGGTAATGAAGGGTAAGAACAACGATCACCAGCCCCAAAAGACCTTTTTCCTGACGTAATTCCAAGATCCTTTTCCATACCTCACCAACGAACAACGCAAAAATAGGCAGCAGCGCGAACCACAATAAAAAATGAAGATTGCGAAAATACTTCACAAAAAAAACATGCTTGAAAAGAAAATCATATAGTGGAAAACCGATCGGCATTGAAAACAACAACAATAAGGCCGCCCAGATAAAAAGCATAACGAAAAGACGAGATAATCGAATAAAAATCCCTGCTCCGAGTACTAGAAACGAGAACAATGGCACGTAAACGATAGCAAAAGCGATCCTTTTGAGATCAGTAAAATAGGATGCGAAAAAGAATTCTTCAGCAATCGACCATGGATTCAACTGCTGTGGCTCAACAGTGAGAACATGCCTGGCTTCAGTATTGTAATGCCGCCCAGGCAGCGCGATACCGCCCTTCCCTGCATCGTTGTAGAACGTCAATGCCGGCAGTGAAGCCAACAACAAGGCTGCCAGGCACAACAGGGTAAAAAACCGGTTCTTGTTAACAAAATCAACCACAGCCAATGTCCGGGATGGCAGATCTCGCCAGAAGACCATAATGTACACCAAGACAAAGAACATGAACGTGATCAAGAAATATAAGGGAATATACGTAGTAAGCAGGAACATGACAGCCAGCGACAATCCCGCGGCATAGCTCTTTTTTGGCTCAACAAAAAAAGAAACCAGAAAATAAAAAAACCATATCGTGGGGATCGTCACCAAAAGCATATAAGAATCAAACATTCTTGTTCCCAGAGCAGAGAACAACAATATCAGGAACGAAAGGAAAGAAGCTGACTCATCCTGCAGCAACTTGCGGCATAAAAAATAAAAACCAGTCATCCCAAAGAAAAAATACCCTGCTTGAAATACCATGTAGGCATAAAAAAAATGAAGCCCACACTTATTTAAAACAAGGATTATCAACAGAAAAGGATTATAAGGTCCAATGCGCCGTAGGAAGAAATCGTTAGGTACCCCTCCGCTCCAATTGGGATCCCATAAAGGGAACTGACCACGGCCGAGCTGATCCAGAAAAAACTTCGTATGATCATAGTAAGAGATCGCATCAGAGGTCAACGAGATCTGCCCGCTTAAAAAGCCCCAGAATAACACCAGCCAGATCACAAAAGAAAAAGGGATCAGAAAAGAAGGACGACGGAGAAATTCAACACAGGACATAAAGCTCATTTTTTTATTATAAATCCATGACGATAGGATTCAAGAAGTAAGGGAAGAATTAACAGAACGAACTTCATCGGTAACAAGAGACAAAAAAGCATCCACGATTTTTGGATCAAATTGTGTGCCCCGGTTCTTGCGGATCTCGATCAAAGCCTCTTCACGGCTGCGGGCCTTTCGATAGGCCCGGGTCGAAGTCATGGCATCATACGTATCCGCCACACAGATAATTTGAGACAGGATATTGATACGAGCACCCTGTAAATGATCCGGGTACCCCTTCCCGTCAAACCGCTCATGGTGACTGCGAATAACAGCCGCCATTTCGGGAGACAAAGCGACCGGCTTGATGATCTCCTCGCCAATAACGGGATGCTGGTTGATCAAATCTCTTTCTTCAGGCGTCAGAGCGCCATTCTTATTCAATAACCCGTCATGGATACCGATCTTGCCAATATCATGAAGTAATGCCGCCTGCCGGAGAAAAGCAACATCGGCTTGTGAAAATCCCATCTTTACCGCTATCCCGGCCGCATATTCTGCTACGCGTTCAGAATGCCCACGCGTATATGTGTCCTTAGCTTCAACAATACGAACCAGTGTCTGAATAACGCCATAAAAATAATTTTGGTTTTGTTCCTGGGCCTTATCAAGATCTTTGGCCATTCGGTTAAAAGACACCGCCAACCGGCTAAACTCATCATTCCCCCGGACCGGGACCTGATAAGAAAGATCGCCCTTGCTGATACGATCCGTTCCCTCGATTAATGCCCCGATCGGCGCCGATATCTGTACTGACAAAACAACCCCGATCACCAGTGACAAAAGAACACCGACGATCAGCAACAATAGACAGCGATCATTGGCTGTACGGCTGGTCAAAGCAAAGTCATCCGCGGAAAGATCTACGCCGATAACCGCCACGGTACTTCCATTGGCATCCCGGATTGGAGCATACCCTGATAACGTCGCCCCCCACTCATCAGTTTCAAGCTTTTTATCAGCAGAAGGGCTGTCCCATGCCTTTAACATCTCCGGAAAACGCGTTGCGTTATACTTGTCCCCCGGATTGGCCGAAGGTCTTCCCTTACGATTGGATGGATCGATATCAACAATAAATTGCCATAAAGGGTTGCTGCTGGTTTTTGTTAAGACATAAATATAGTGTACAGAGGGATTGCAATCTCTAACCCGAACAAGAAAATCCGAGACCCTCTTATAAGCAGGCGATTCTTTTCCTTCTTTTGTCAGAGGAATCTCTTTTAAGGAGGGAACATCGACGCTAATAGCAGCGGTCTGCGCCACCGCTTTCAACTCATCGCGCAACTCTTCCAGGTGAGCATCCAGCAAAAAACGCTGGATCACCATGTTACCAGATACCACGACGAATAACATCGCAAGAACAATCGCAAAAGTTAGCCGGAATCTAAATGACATATGAACACTTTACCACAAACCTGACCTTAAATAAAAAAAACGCTAAATGTCTCTCTTTAAGAAAGAATTTAGCGTTTTAAAAAACGGAGCAGCAGGAATTCGAGCGCCCTCTGGTCACTTTCGTTCCCTTCGGGTCGGCCATTCGCCCCGCCTATAGGATGCTCCTATTCGTCGCATCCAGCGGGGCTCGTGTTCGAATCCCTTTTCTAATATAAAACGGAGAAGCAGGGATTCGAACCCTGGGACCACATTTCTGCAGTCACACACTTTCCAGGCGTGCGCCTTCAACCACTCGGCCACCTCTCCAAAATTTTATCTAATATCAAAAAACACATATAAATAACGGGTAGATATTATCACCCGTCAGTGCTAATGTCAACCTGAAGGAAATATAACATCACGGTTTAACAGCAATTGTCGAAAAGGCTCCATCACCCATATTGCCGTCGATGTAAAACGGATTATATCCTCGATCCACAAAGATCATCCAGCCCGTTGACGCCAGGCTCATCACCCGCGGATCATGTGAGTTCCACCCAAAAGGGATCCAGTCCCTTTTAGATGAGTATGCATACGCCGATACCCCTCCCGGCATTTCTCGACGAAATTCATTCATGCCCATTCGCATTTCATCAGCGTCCTGCAATAACTCTTTTGTTCTATCTGAATGATCTTGATTATAAAACTGAGCCAACTGACGTGCGGCCAAAATAGCCCCCGCCGACCATTCAACCGATATTCTGCCTGTTTCCCTTGTATAGCCTACACCCATTAGCCGGCCAGCAGCATCACGTGTTGCCGATGCCTGCTTTGCCTGCTGCCAGCATGAATACGCAGACCCATCACCAAACCATCGATCAATGGTTTCAACGCCCAAAGACAGAATCCCCCAGGTTTGAACATCAACCGCGAATTGATCCGTATTAACGTGCCATTCGTTATTTCTAAACGTCATTCCCTGATAAAAAAAACGTCGATCATGATCGAATACTTGTTTGAAATATCCTTCCATCTTCTGCATCGCCGAAAAATATACTTCCTTTTTTGTAACCTGATAAAGCATTCTAAATGCGCTATACCAGGATAAATTGTTTTCAGTTGAAATCTGGTTATACCACCAGCTTCCCTGACCCGACGAAAGATCCGGTTCATTTTCGCGAAAAGTTCCCAAAGGGGCCATCCGGATCCCTCCGTTACTGGCCTGAAGCATCAACGCCGCTCGAGCGATCTCCTCGGATAATCTCCATTCGATTGATTCAGGATGCTCGTCATAATCCATTTTCTGTCGATCAAAATATTTTTTGTGATAAAGATGCATCGCGGCGATAACCACCCAGGCATTCTCACCGGCGACAGGCTTCCAATCTTCCCAATGGATGTCCGGCCAGGTGGGAAATCCATTAAAATGAGTCTTCCCATCAACAGGATCAGCAGCCAAATAATCACCATCAGCATTAATGATACGAAAAATAAATCCTCGAATGCCCTTTGCATCGGTATTAGATGAAACAGCTTCTGGATTTCCTGGATCGTATATAAAATTATTACCTGAATAACCAGCTCTTATATTTGATAAATTGCCGAATCCGCCCTCCCAAAAGATCTTGAGAGGCTTCTCCGCTACGCCAATATCATCATTACTGCCAGATAATGTCAAGGCGATTTGACCAACAGCGCTATCATAGATCACGAGTCCCTTATCAACGACAATACGTTCAATAATACCGGTAACGGAATCAATCTTCCCCATTTTTGAAAAAACATCTATTCTGTCATCGGCAAGAACCTGAAAACTATAGAAAAGACCTGTTTTTGAACTTACATTATTTTTAATCCAATGAAACAAATTTTCATCAATGTATCTCTCGGTAGTAATTTTATTATTCCTAATATTCTCGGTACTGAGTAAAGGGTAATGAGAATATTGGATATCCCCTAACATAGGTAGGCCGTAAGGAATTAACGGCAAAGATTGTTCGCGAATTGATATGCCATCAGAAGAGAATGCATTATTTAAGCCAGTAAACAATAAAAAAACCACTATTAAAGTTAATTTAGCAATTGAACCTAAACACATAACCCTGCTCCTTCGTTAAGGCAGGGCATAAAAAAACCTTCGATCGTATCGAAGGGTCTGGTAGGTACCTTTAGCATAAAAATTGCACTCTCAAGCACAACTTAAGCTAAAAGTACTGGTCGAAGAAGGTTGGTTTGCCAAATCATGGCAAGCTTAACGTCCTCACGACGGCAACCAGACAGCCTTTCCCCATAAGTGAGGATTCAGGCTCACGGCTTTGCGCCCTACCATTTCAAGTAGTTTGCCTTTACTTCCTAAGATGAAAGATAACACATCAGGAAAGCGTTTTCAATACAACTTAAAAAATCATAAATCGTTTATAATAAACAACTTACACATACGATAGTAAATTGGTTAAAATTCATCGTCGAGGCAAAAAAAAGACCCGTCAAAACTTTCGTAATGACGGGTCAAGTAAAACCGATAACTATCTACTCTCCCACACCCAAAGGGTACAGTACCATCGACCTTGAAGAGCTTAACTGCCGTATTCGGAATGGGAACGGGTGTTGCCTCTCCAGTAATGTTATCGGAAAAATATCAACAATTATGTAATGTAAGTGTAAAAAATTAAACCAGTAGTTTAAAATAAAAAAAGGTCAAGTGTTCGACTAATTAGTACAGGTTAGCTGAAACCCTTTCAGGTCTTACACACCCTGCCTATCAACCACGTAGTCTACATGGTGTCTTTATCCTGTCCGAAGACAGAAATCGATGAATAATCTTGTGGGAGGCTTCGTACTTATATGCATTCAGCACTTATCCCTTCCGAACATAGCTACCCGGCCATTGCCCCTGGCGGGACAACCGGAACACTAGAGGTTCGTATCTCCCGGTCCTCTCGTACTAAGGAGATCTCCACTTCAATCATCGTGCGCCCACACTGGATAGAGACCGAACTGTCTCACGACGTTCTAAACCCAGCTCACGTGCCGTTTTAACCGGCGAACAGCCGGACCCTTGGGACCTTGTACAGCCCCAGGATACGACGAGCCGACATCGAGGTGCCAATCCGCGCTGTCGATATGAACTCTCGAGCGCGATCAGCCTGTTATCCCCAGAGTACCTATTATCCGTTGAGCGATGGCAATCCCATAATCTACCACCGGATCACTTAGCCCTACTTTCGTATCTGTTCCATCTGTCGATGTCACAGTTAAGCCACCTTATACCTATGCATTCCACATCCGATTGCCGACCGGATTGAGGTGACCTTAGGACCCCGTCGTTACATTTTAGACGGGATTCGCCCCAAACAAACTGCCCATCTGACACTGTCTTATGACTGGATTCACAGTTCATAATTATAACCTAAATTCGGTTAGGGTGGTATTTCACCAATGGCTCCATCCCGACTAGCGTCGGAACTTCAAAGCCTCCCACCTATCCTACACAAACAAAACTCAAGTCAAATATCAGACTACAGTAAAGGTTCCGGGGTCTTTTCGTCCAAGTGCGGGTAGGCAGCATCTTCACCGCCACTACAAATTCGCCGAGGCCGTCCCCGAGACAGCGCTCAAGTTGTTACACCATTCGTGCGCGTGGGAACTTACCCCACAAGGAATTTCGCTACCTTAGGACCGTTATAGTTACGGCCGCCGTTTACTGGGGCTTCGGTTCAAAGCTTCGCCTTGCGGCTAACCTTTTCCCTTAACCTTCCAGCACCGGGCAGGTGTCACACCGTATACGTCGTCTTGCGACTTTGCACAGTGATGTGTTTTTACTAAACAGTCACCCAAGCCTCTTTACTGTGACCTTCATGGCTGCGCCCGCGAGGGGCCTGACCAATCCGGCACTCCTTCTTCCGAAGTTACGGAGCCACTTTGCCTAGTTCCTTAGGGACGGATATCTCGAGCACCTTACCATATTCTGGTTATCTACCTGTGTCGGATTACGGTACGATTGACCATGATACTCACTTAATGGTTTTTCTCGGCAGCCTGGTATCACTAACTTCGCTTTGATATAATCGCAGCTCCCCATCACCTCTCCCCGTACATTGCTGTACGGCTACGGGTTTGGACGGACTATTCCAACAGTCCGATCAGTTAACCTTCCGCGTCACATTAAGTTAATAACGTTCATAGCCAGTTCCGGAATATTAACCGGATGTCCATCGACTACGCTTTTCAGCCTCGCCTTAGGATCGACTAACCCTGGGAGGATTAACCTTCCCCAGGAAACCTTGGATTTTCGGTGCTACAGTTTCTCGCTGTAGTTTTCGCTACTTATACCAACAGTATCACTAGTGTCTACTCCAGCGCTCCTTACGGTACGCCTTCAACGCATGACACTACGCTCCCCTACCACTCTCGCCTTGCGGCGGAATCCACTGCTTCGGTTACATGCTTGAGCCCCGATCATTTTCGGCGCAAGACCACTCGACCAGTGAGCTATTACGCACTCTTTAAATGATGGCTGCCTCTAAGCCAACATCCTGGCTGTTAATGTGATCTCACTTCCTTTACCACTTAGCATGTATTAGGGACCTTAACAGATGGTCTGGGCTGTTTCCCTTTAGACAACGGAGCTTAGCCCTCGCTGTCTTACTCCCGATGTAACAAATTCAGTATTCGGAGTTTGGTTAGGTTTGGTAGGTTGGTAAACCCCCTATCCTATTCAGTAACTCTACCCCTGAATTTGATTTTAATCGAGGCTAGTCCTAGAACTATTTCGGGGAGAACGAGCTATTTCCACGTTTGATTAGCCTTTCACTCCGATCCACAGGTCATCACCGTTATTTTCAACTAACGTGTGTTCGAACCTCCACTCTAATTTCTTAGAGCTTCATTCTGCCCATGGATAGATCACGTGGTTTCGCGTCTGCTAAACGTTACTGATTCGCGCTATTCACACTCGGTTTCCCTACGCCTCCGTCCTAAAAGGACTTAAGCTTGCAACGCCTAGCAACTAGTTGGTCCATTATGCAAAAGGTACGCCATCAGCCATTCATATCTTGCGATATGCATAGGCCTTTGACCGCTTTGTAAGTTTACGATTTTAGGTTCTATTTCACTCCCCTCCCGGGGTTCTTTTCAACTTTCCCTCACGGTACTTGTACGCTTTCGGTCAGACTCGAGTATTTAGGCTTATGCCATGGTCGGCACAGATTCATACGGGATTTCTCGTGCCCCGCATTACTTGGGATACCTCTAAGGTGCTCAAGAATTTCGCAAAAAGGACTTTCACCTGCTATGGTGCGCCTTTCCAGACGCTTTTGCTATTCTCTTACAATCCTACATTGAGGTCCCGCAACCCTCTAGTGCAAGCACTAGAGTTTAGCCTCTTCCCGTTTCGCTCGCCGCTACTTAGGGAATCACATTTGTTTTCTTTTCCTGCGGCTACTAAGATGTTTCAATTCGCCGCGTTAGCATCTATCTCCTATGTATTCAGAGTAAGATAACTGGAGGTTAGTCCAGTTGGGTTGCCCCATTCGGAAATCTCCGGATCAAAGCTTCATTGCAGCTCCCCGAAGCTTATCGCAGCTTATCGCGTCCTTCATCGCCTGAGTCTGCCAAGTCAGCCGTCGTAAACCCTTTGTAACTTGACCACAAAATAACGAAAAACTACAGATTTAATTATTACTACCCTTACATTACATAATTGTCAAAGAACAAAGTCCGTTGTACTGGACTAAATGTCTTAAATTTATTACCCATCAAAAAATATTGTGGAGCTGAGGAGGATCGAACTCCTGACTTCCTGCTTGCAAAGCAGGCGCTCTCCCAAACTGAGCTACAGCCCCCAGTTAAATAAACTGGTGGGCCCGAGTGGAATCGAACCACTGACCCCCGCGTTATCAGCACGGTGCTCTAGCCAAGTGAGCTACGGGCCCGATTGATACTAGACCAGAGGTCAATGCATAAATCAATGGTCAATGCCTGTGGGCATTCCTGACCACAGACACTGACCACTGATCAGAAATAAAAATAGCCAAGTCCTCCAGAGATTATCCGGATACTTATTGTTCTTTTTGGTATTTATTGTTCTTAAAACTGCTGTTCGACTGAACAACATTTCCTATCGATCCTCTTATTAGAGAAAACAATAGAAAGGAGGTGATCCAGCCGCACGTTCCCGTACGGCTACCTTGTTACGACTTAGCGCCAGTCACCAGTTTTACCTTGGGCCTACCTACGTAGGACTTCGGGTACTCCCGGCTCCCATCGCTTGACGGGCGGTGTGTACAAGGCCCGGGAACGTATTCACGGTGGCGTGCTGATCCACCATTACTAGCGATTCCGGCTTCATGGAGTCGAATTGCAGACTCCAATCCGAACTGAGGATACTTTTTTGAGATTAGCTCCCCCTCGCGGGTTGGCAACCCTTTGTAATATCCATTGTAACACGTGTGTCGCCCTGGGCATAAAGGCCGTACTGACTTGACGTCATCTCCACCTTCCTCCTGGTTGTCCCAGGCAGTCCCCTAAGAGTGCTTCCGATACCTATTGCTAGGACCAGAGTGGCAACATAGGGCAATGGTTGCGCTCGTTGCGGGACTTAACCCAACATCTCACGACACGAGCTGACGACAGCCATGCAGCACCTGTGTAAGTTACCGATTTGACGGTTCGATCCACTTTCATTTCTCTACTGCTTACATGTCAAGCCCAGGTGAGGTTTTTCGCGTAGCATCGAATTAAACCACATGTTCCACCGCTTGTGCGGGCCCCCGTCAATTTCTTTGAGTTTTAGCCTTGCGACCGTAGTCCCCAGGTGGAATACTTAATGCGTTAGCTTCGGCGCTGATTCCCGAAGGAACCAACACCTAGTATTCATCGTTTACGGCTAGGACTACCAGAGTATCTAATTCTGTTTGCTCCCCTAGCTTTCGCAGCTCAGTGTCAGAAGTGACCCAGAAGATTGCCTTCGCCGTTGGTGTTCTTCCTGATATCTACAGATTTCACCCTTACACCAGGAATTCCATCTTCCTCTGTCACACTCAAGCTCTGCAGTTTGAAAGGCTGTTCTGCGATTAAACCGCAGGATTTCACCCCTCACTTATAGAGCCACCTACCTGCCCTTTACACCCAATAATTCCGAGTAACGCTTGCCACCCCCGTATTACCGCGGCTGCTGGCACGGGGTTTGCCGTGGCTTATTCGTCAGGTACCGTCAGCTGTGCTACTATTAATAACACAGGTTTCTCCCCTAACAAAAGCAGTTTACAATCCGAAGACCTTCATCCTGCACGCGGCGTCGCATAGTCAGACTTTCGTCCATTGCTAAATATTCTCGACTGCAGCCTCCCGTAGGAGTCTGGGCAGTGTCTCAGTCCCAATGTGGCTGGTCGTCCTCTCAGACCAGCTAACCGTCTTAGCCTTGGTAGGCCGTTACCCTACCAACTAGCTGATGGTACGCAAGCTCATCTCTAAGCGACAGGCCTTACGGTCCCCGTCTTTGATCGGCTATTCATGCGAACAACCGATAACATCGGGTATTACCACCATTTTCACGGTGCTATCCCCGACTTATAGGAAAATTACTTACGTGTTACTCACCCTTTTGCCGCTATCCCTTACGGGATCGCTCGACTTGCATGCCTAATCCACGCCGCCAGCGTTCACTCTGAGCCAGAATCAAACTCTCCAAAAGAACTTGGCTATAATAAACTTATGGCTGATGGGTAATAAATTATCAAAGAGCTTTGCAACAAAAATGTCTTTCTCAGAAGGTCAAAAGAATAACAGACAAATTAAAATCTGTCAAGAGCTTTTATTACTTTCTAAGATTTTTTTTATTTCGACGAATGATCGTCCCTCAGGGAACATTTCTTACAAACGTAAAAAATTATTCCCGTACCCCAACTCATCATTGTCCGGCCTATTTAATGCTGCCAGGAAAACTGAACACTGCGGTAATTTCGAGGTCTGTATAACTGCAAAGAACGATTTAAGTTCGGTAATGATACAATACAAAAATGATCTTGTCAAGCTAAAGCATTTTATTTTCTTTTAATATTTTCTCAGCCTCGTCCAAGGCCCGCCGAAGTTCGGGAAGCAAATGAATATTAATCGTAACTCCTTTTGCCGTCGGAACCATGTCTTCCGACCCTTGCGTCATTGTCCATGTGCGGATGTCAATTAAGTCATTCCCCTTAAACTCCCGGATGCCAATACGAACCTCCTGAAATTTATTTTTCTGGAATACGGAAATCGTTTTATCCATAAGAACTCCCAAAAAACGCGCCTTTTTAAATCAGATCGAATCAATCTTACCCCTAAGGCCAAATATAGAAATCAATATTCCTGCGTAGCAAATTGACTATAACTATCACCAGAAAGCGATTTAAGTACTACGCAAAAAAAATCATGGTGTTTCAATACCAAGGGCTGTTTTTTTGAATCTCTCCCCTAGCTTACTAAAAAGCAAAGCAGCAACAATTCTTTTCGCAGGCGTACTGCGAGAAGAAAGCTCTACCTTAACAGCCCGTCCCCGGGATAAAGGCGTAAGAAAAACACCCACTTCCGTCGTATTGACAACGCCGGTAATATTCATAACTGTAATTAGGCCACGAATCTCATCCTTTATAAAAACATAATACTTGGCTTTTTCGGACTCTTCAATCACGGCATTAAAAACATCCGAAAAACCAGCCTGATAGACCTGGTAGGTAGAATCCTTCCGAGCAGACTCCAAGTCTCTTGTAGAAATACCGATAATGTTCTTCGGCGCATCCCATAAAGAGGCGCAACCGCCAGTTGATATCAGCAAAACTACTAGGGTAAATAATTTAATATACATATATTTATTATACCAAACAGATCAATTCATTCAACTTTTTAATAATATCGAACTCACTTAACGGGAGAATCCAGGTTTACACCGGCGACATCAAGGCGAGCACGAAAAACCTGATAAATGTGTTCAAGATCCTTTAATTGTGTCCGATTATTGTCCATTTCATATTGCGTAAGTCTTTCCCTCTTCAATAATTCCGTATTCAAGCGCTTAAAATCAACCAATCCCTGTTCAAGAGCATTTGCCTGTTTCTTTAGAAGAACATTATCCATTTCAGTATCACGAGCCTCACGCGCAAACCCTTCGAATTGACTGCGGGCATTACTACAAATTCGCTCCATCCCAGCACTTTGAGCCCGACTTTTTGTCAGCTCGTACTGAAGAAAACTATTTCTTTCCTTCTCCTCGAGAAGACCAGCTTGAAAATCTTCAATACTCGCCTCCAAGCGAGCCTTATCCTGACGTAGAACGTCAACATCCTCAGTTAGCGACTCAATTGCATCAACATTCAAACCTTGATCGCGAACAAGCCCTTCAGGGGGAATAACGTGGATAGACCGCAAACGATCATTTTCGGTTTTTAACAATCCAATCTCAGCATTAAGACGATCAATCTGGTTCTGATGGTCGCCTTTGGCAACCTCCAACTCCCGAACCAGCACCTCCGCATCAGTGCGTTGAGCATCCATTTGAGCTTTATATGCCGCATTTTCTGCCTTTAAGTGCGAAAGAAGCTCCTCTTCCTTAGAATGGGTGTTTTCCTGCCAAAAAGCATCTACTTGCGCACGTAATGCATTTCTTTCCTCTTTAAGACCATCTATAATTTCCCCGAATTGACGACCCTGAACCTCAACCTTTTCCAAAGCAACGGAAAGTTGCTGTTTAAGCTCACCTATCTGATCATTTTCTTCAGCCGCCTTTGGCAATATAGGAAATTTCTTTTCATCTGTCGATAAATAGCCCGAAGAATGGACAGCAATACCTTGAGACGGCAACGTCTCCGTAACAACCGACGATTTAACGGCGGAAGACATAATCTCGCTGATATTTGTTATGGGCTCAACTTTGTTTTTAACGGACAAGATCCCTTCTTTTTTCAATGAATAAAAAAGCCATCCCACGACGCCAAGCCCCGCACAAGAGATGCCGACAATAATTAAAATGATTTCCATATGCACCCTCCTTACATCGTGCCTTGAACCTTCAAATACTGGACATAATCCTCAATGGCAGCTTCCAAGCCCGTAAAAGATCCGGGATACCCAACTTTAAAAAGTCGCGACATATCAGCTTGAGTAAAATACTGATACTTGGCGCGCAAAATTTCAGGCATTGCCGAATACTCAATCACCGTCGGGATACAAACTGCCGCGAAAAGAGCCTTCGCCAGATCGTTCCAGGAACGAGCCTGACCAGTCCCCACATTAAAAATCCCATTGACAGACGGATTCTGCATGAAGAACGCCATCACATCTACAACGTCCTTAACATAAACAAAATCTCTCTTTTGCTCACCATCTGAAAAATCAGGACGATATGATTTAAAAAGCATCATTTTGCCATCACTTACAACACGGCCATAAGCCTTGGCAATGACACTTTTCATGTCTCCCTTATGATATTCATTTGGACCGAAAACGTTAAAAAACTTCAACCCGACAACCCGATCATACAGGCCATTACCTACAACCCATTCATCAAAAAGCTGCTTCGATTCTCCATAATAATTTAACGGCCGGCAATGACGAATAGAGTCAAGACCATCCGCATACCCATTCTCTCCATCGCCGTAAGTTGCAGCTGAACTCGCATAAATAAAACGAGCCCCAAGTCCCATCGCCCAGCGCGCCACATGGCACGAGTATTCAAAATTATTCTTGATGTAATAGCCCCGGTCCTGGCCAGTAGTCGAGGAGCAGGCGCCCATATGGAAAACACAATCCACATCTGCTGGAGCTTTTCCTGAAAGGATCAGACTCAAGAAATCGTTTTTATCAAAAAATGAACTATATTGCTTGCCGATGATGTTTTTTCTTTTGAGACCTTCATTGTCCCAATGATCCACGATGATAATATCCCGCACGCCTTGACTGTTCAGCCAAGAAACCATACAACTTCCAATAAAACCGGCACCGCCGGTAACAATAATTTTTTTCATACGCCTAGTGTTGAACCCTTTCTCCAATTGAAAACCCAAGAGCATAGGCGACTTTTTCAGCATCCCGAACCCTCCTGAACGCCTTAAATCCTGTGATACGCGCCACAACATCACCCGTCTTGCGGTCTCGAACCTCACCTTTAATTTTAAACGTCATATTTTTCTTGCCAATACCTATAAATTTCCACCAACTTCCTGTATCAAACTCTTCAACCTGACCTTCAATAACGTAAAGAGCGTTATCTATATTGCCATCAGTAATTAACGAAAAAACCCCCTTCTTTTCGATAAAAGAATCTGCCGTACCTTTTACGATCATCAAAGCAAGACGATCTACCAGCTGACCAGCTTCTGCATTAGGCCCCGGTGTAAAAGGGATAAAACCGATCTGCCCGCCCGCCCGCCACAAATCATCTCGAATAACGCTAACAGTAACACCTTCAACCTGAAGCGATTCCAAAGATTTTACGCCAGTCCCTTTAAACCATAGACAACCACCAAAATCCAGCAGCAAGATCAATATAATAAGGCCTCTAATAATACTCACCTGCCTCCTTACTGAAGGATATTCGGCTTAACGATCCTGTTGGAAGAAAGCGTCAGACGATGAAGCCTGGCAAGAACCCTTCGATTAATAGCTCCCTCATCAAAACGCCAAACCCAATTACCCTTGACAATCGAAGGCCGATTCATCCTGCACTGAGAGCCAACTCCAAGCACATCCTGTAACGGAACAATAGACACATTAGCCACAGAATTCATTGCCAAACCAATCATCACCCAATTGATATCCGTCCCGTTAAATTCAGACCCGAAATAGTCGAGAAAATTCTCACTTTCGATAGGCGTCATGTCCTCTTCAAACCAACCCCGAACCGTATTATTATCATGAGTCCCGGTATATACCACACACTCAGGAGAAAAATTATCCGGGAAATCCCTGCTTTTACGATAATCATTATGAAAAGCGAACATCACAACACACATGCCGGGAAATCCAAAGTATTCTTTAAGAGCATCTACGTCAGGCGTAATGATCCCCAGATCTTCCGCAATAATTGGCAAATGATCGAATTTCTTCCGCAAAACGCTAAACAGCTCCATCCCTGGAACATCACACCACTTCCCACGGATAGCCGTTACCTCCGCTGCCGGGATTTCCCAGCATTGTGCAAAAGCACGAAAATGATCAACACGCACAGCATCAAAAAGAGCCATGTTATGCTGAAGACGATCAACCCACCAGGAAAAACCGGTCGCGCGAAGAGCTTGCCAATCATAAACCGGATTGCCCCATCGCTGCCCATCAGCGCTAAAATAATCAGGAGGAACCCCGGCAACAAAAGTTTGATTTCTTTCACGATCCAGCTTAAACAACTCTGGATGAACCCAAACGTCCACACTATCATAATTAACATAAATCGGGATGTCCCCAATAATACCAATCCCCTTATTAGAACAATAGTCTTGAAGGTGTCTCCACTGCCGGTAGAAAACATACTGCGCGAATTTTTCCTGAAGAATCTCTACAGACTTACCAGCTCGCACGCTCTTCAGCGCAACATCATCACGATCTCGAAACTCAGCCGGCCATTGAGCCCAGACCTTACCGGCAAACATCCGCTTAATTACAACAAAAAGAGCAGCATCATCCAGCCACGAAGAATGGTGTCGACAAAAATCCTCAAAATCCTTTAACGCAAAACGCCGCTGCTGATAACGGCTGAAAGCCATCGCGATCAAAGCCGCTTTATTTTTTGAAACCAAATCAAAGTCGATAGCGGCTGCGAAAGGCTGTCGAAAAGACTCGATATCAGTTGCAGTGAGAAAACCATCCTTAACCAACCTCTCTGGACTTATGAAAAGGGTATTAAATGCAAATGCCGAGAAACTACTGTACGGAGAATTGCCAAGACCGATCTCTGTCGGATTTAAAGGAAGGACTTGCCACCAGACCTGCCCGGATCTACTCAGAAAATCAACAAAACGGTAAGCCTCTGGCCCAAGATCCCCGATGCCAAAAGTAGATGGCAATGAAGAAATATGACAGAGTATTCCGCTGGATCGTGTTTTCATCATGTGTTTATTGTAATGGAAAAAGAAGGAAAGAAAATGGATAATTCAGGATTATTAGGCTTTTGAACTCTCTGGCATTAAGAAAAACTGATGCAGACATCTTTCATCTGTCGAACATTAAGCTCTGGCGTAGGACGAAAAAGATAATACCCCTGAACGGCATTCACACCTAGCTCAATCACTGCCGCCATCTCCTCGGGAGTCTCTACTCCCTCAGCAACAGAAATAATATCATTTTCAGTGCAAAATCCAACGATAAACTTAATGATGCTGCGCTTGACAGTGTCCTGATGTAAATTATGAACAATGTGTGCGTCGATCTTCACGATCTCCGGTCTTGTTGCCACGATCGATTCCAGACTGGCATAACCACCGCCCACATCATCGACAGCAAAGCTGAAGCCCTGATCTCTGTACTTACCCAAACGCTCATAGAACAAATCCTGTTCCGTAATCGATGAACGCTCGGTTATTTCAAGAACAACCTTGTCAAAGGGAATTCGACTCTCCTCAAATATAGTCTTTACTGTTAGAAATTTTGAATTCTCAATGATATATGGACTACAATTAAAAAAAACATACTCATTCTTCGTGCAACTTGAAACAATATTCGCCGCTTTTCGCCAGCAAAGCATTTCAAGGGGATAATACATATCATACTTGATCGCTGCCTTAAAAAGCTCCTCTGCATTGGTAAGAAAAACACCTACACCCGGACGGCTCAAAACTTCAAAACCAAACAGTCTAAAAGGTTTAAGAAAATAAATCGGCTGAAAATGCGGATCAATCAATCCTTCTTCAATAATACGGGACAATTCCTGGACAACCTTTCGCTGACGATCCTCCCTCCGCCCCTGAAACTGACCATTCCCCCGTCGCCAAATCGATTCCATTCTCGCCAATAATTCGTCCTTCTCAAAATCTTTTGACAGACAATCGTCCGCGCCAAGATGATAGCTCCTGATCCGCTGCTGACTTTCACAATTAGCACTCAACATTATGACAGGAATGTGTTCCGTATTCCTGTTACTTTTCAAACGCACACAAAGATCAAACCCATTTGTATCCGGCAAAACCTCCCCAAGAACGATCATATCTATATCTAAAGATGACGCTTTCTGAAGAGCAACCTGAGCTGAAGATACCGATAACGTATCAAAACCATGCTCTTCCAGAATATGAACTAAATTTTTAACGTGAATCAGATCAGAGTCTACAATTAAAATTTGCTTCTTAGACGGCAATGAAGACATAATGTGACCTTCCCGAAAAGGTTAGACAAACCTTTCAAATGAAAGAACCTTACCCGCCCTGATGCCATTTGAAGGCGCTATGCAAACGATAACAAACTCTTCCTTAGCATTACAAGTATATCTCAAACAAATACCATTTCCAATCAGGTAAGCCAGGATAAGAAACTATTTGCATACATGAAATATAGCGTCTAAACCACTGCAGGAAAGTATGTTGCGGGAATATAGCAAAAATCTTAAGAAAACGTTTTCTTGAAATCTCGTTTTTATGTCTTTTACCTATCGCTAATAGGCCCTCTTTTTTTATAGTCACAAAAATAAAATCTTAGGCCTTGTTCTTCTAGTAAATCGGACTTATTAACGATCTTAAAATTTTCTGAAATCTGCGGAAAAAAAACATCACACAAGAAATCTCCGTCAATGTGCGTCACATAAAGGCCCTGGCACGCATCAAGTTTAATAGCTTCAGCAAAAAGCATCCCCCCGCCAATAACGAAAACATCTGCCACATCCTGTATTTTTTGAACTATCTCCAACGCCAGACGAAGCGAGCTGGCACACAAAACCCCGTCAGGCAGGATCATATTAGAACGAGAAGAAATAACAATATTCAATCGTCCAGGTAATGGTCGAAACTTAGCAGGAAGGGATTCCCAAGTTTTACGCCCCATCACAACCACATTTCTACTGCCCGGCTTGGTACAGGGCAAGGTAATGTCCTTAAATCGTTGCATATCGCGCGATAACCGCCAGGGCAAGCCACCAGACTTGCCAATGCCACGTTTTTCATCTATCGCAACAACAATAGAAAAAGTCATCTTGTTATACCGCTATCGGAAATTTAATAAAGGCGTCGTGAGTATATCCTGAAAGACGAATATCATCGAATTTATAATCCAAAACTCTTTTATCCTCCAAATAAAGTCGTGGCAATTCTTTAGGCTTCCGTTCAAGCTGAATTTTCAACCCTTCCACGTGATTGGCATAAACATGAGCATCACCCAGCGTATGCACAAAATACCTTGGCTTTAAACAGCATTCATTAGCCACCATCGCCAGCAATAACGCATAACTTGAAATATTAAACGGAACCCCGAGAGCAATATCTGCGGAACGCTGGTAAAGCTGACAATCGAGATGCCCATTAACGACGTAAAACTGAAAGAACGCATGACATGGCGGGAGCGCCATCTTTTCAATGTCCGCAGGATTCCACGCTGTTACAATAATTCGGCGGGAGTCGGGATTCTTATTGATCATTGAGATAGCTTGAGAGATCTGATCGATATGCTCCCGGTGATAACCTTCCCCGTGATCATTTGGCACAAATTTTTCCCATTTTCGCCATTGATACCCATACACTGGACCGAGTTCACCACCTTCACGAGCCCAGGCATTCCAGATCGGCGTATGCTGAACAAGGTCATCGTTTATATTCGTTGATCCGCGTAAAAACCATAATAATTCCCAAACAACAGCATCAAAAAGAATTTTCTTTGTCGTTACGATCGGAAAACCTTCCCTAAGATCAAACCGCATTTGGTGCCCAAAAACAGACACCGTTCCTGTTCCGGTACGGTCCTGCTTTTGATCGCCATTTGCCAAAACATGTTTGACAAGGTCCAAATACTGCTTCATAAAAGCCTCCCAATATAGCTTGCAGAATAAAATATGATCAACATTCAACAGTGACAGATATCATTGACCGCCAACAGTTCAAATCCGGCCTTTGTCAATGCCTTTTCAGCGACCTTGATATCATCAACTTCAAGGCAGCAAAGCCCGACATTAGACGGTGAAAGTACTGTTCCCCGAGCATCTGTAAGATTGATCTTTTTTTCCTGAAGGGCCATCGCCAGGCGGTGCAAATTCCCTGGTTTATCCTTGACGGATACCAAAACAACATCTTTAAGTGCAGACGCAAACCCTTTATTGCGAAGAATTTCGTCGGCATCTTCAGGCTTGTCGACAATAAGCTTAATCAGACCAAAATCTCCGCGGTCCTGAATGGTAAATATAAAAATATTGATCCCCTTCTGCGCCAACGCTTCCGTTACCGCATTCAACCGTCCCGGCTTATTGTCAACAAAGATGTTTAACTGTTTGGCCATACCTTTTCTCCTCGTAAACTCTTTTCAAATCTTTATCCGGTTATCGACAACCCGCTTGGCCTTACCCTCAAACACCGGAAGGCTGCCCGGCTCATGCAACTCAACCCGGGGATTGATAACAATCGATGCGCGCAGGGACTCCTTGATCCGCTCTTTTAACCGGTCGATAAGTCCCAAGTCTCCCTGAAACATCCTGGAACTTATTTCTATCTTAACGGTCAGACTATCCAGCGCTCCGTCCTTTTCCAGACATATCTGATAGTTATTCCCAACCTCAGGCATCTTCATCACCACCGACTCGATCTGCGAAGGATAAACATTAACGCCGTTAATAATGAGCATATCATCTGTGCGACCTGTAATGCGCGACAAACGGCGATGCGTACGACCACAGGGGCAACTCCCCTTAAGGATAGCCGCCATGTCCCGCGTGCGATAGCGCAGCAGAGGAGTGGCCTCCCTTAACAAATTTGTAAAAACAAGTTCACCTTCGAGGCCGTCGTCAAGCAGCTCTCCCGTCTTTGGATCGACAATCTCCACATGATAAACATCTTCCCAAACATGCATACCTGTCTTATACACACATTCAAAAGCCACGCCCGGCCCATTCATTTCGCTCAGACCATAAGAATTATAGGCGTCTATCTGCCACATTTTCTCGATCTTGGACCGCGTGTCCTCCGAGTAAGGCTCGGCTCCGAGGTAAGCCTTTTTCAACTTAAAATCTTTTAGCGTCGCGCCGCATTCCGAAAGCATCGAATAAAGATGCAGCATATAACTTGGCGTAATATGCAAAACCGTCGTGCCAAAATCCCTCATGATCTGGATCTGCCGCCTGGTATTTCCCCCGCCCATGGGGATCACGGTCATTCCGACCCGCTCAGCGCCATAATGCAGGCCTAGGCCGCCGGTAAACATGCCGTACGTCATCATGTTTTGAAAAATATCCTGTTTGCCCGCTCCTGTCGCAGAGATACTACGAGCCACCAGATCTGTCCAGGAATTTAGATCTTTTTGTGTATGATGGATAACGGTTGGTATTCCCGTAGTTCCGCTAGACGTATGGATCCGAACAACCCGGCTCATGGGAACGGACAAAAGTCCGTTAGGATAACATTCACGAAGATCATCCTTTGTCGTAAAAGGGATCCTGGCAAGGTCTTTAAGACTGCGAATATCCCGCGGAGATGAAATACCGACCGCCTTCAAGCGCGATTTATAGAACACTGTCCGCAAAGCGTATCCGACGAGCCGTTTCAATTGCTTGAGTTTCAGCGAATCAAGAATTTTACGATCTGCTGTCTCAATCTTTTTGTCCCAAAACGTCTCTTTCTTCAAGCAAATCTCCTAAAGTATCTAAACATATTTCCAGACAATCTTATTTCCTTAATAGAAAATCAAGCCGCCACTCTACCGTCGAGCTCTCACCGGCTCGGTAGAAAGGGTTGAATGAAGGCATTTTAGTGAAATGGATATCATTCTTCTCCAGAAAAGACACCAAGGCGGGAATATCAAAAAGCTTCTGCGGCATCCGGTTCACATCCCGCAGATCTGCCCCAAGACCATACGTCTGCGAACAAAATTCGCGATATTGGGCTTTGGCGGCATCATATTCTTTTGACTTGGCCTTATCGGGCAACTGGCCAATCAAAAGGCTCCCGCCAGGCTTTAGAATACGCATCATATCAATGATAGAACGTTCAACATCAGAATCTTCCATCATGTTGATCAAAACAAAATAGCACAAGGCCCTGTCGAATGAATTATCTTTAAAAGGTAGCCGGCCGATCTCTCCTTGTAAAAGAACATCACCGGCATCTATCTTAAGTGCATTGCCGATCATTTGCGCCGAAAAATCAAGCCCTACGGCATAACCGCATTCAGGCGCAAGTCTCTTTAGCATCCAGCCGCCGCCGCAACCAAGATCTACCAATCGGTCATTAAGACCCGTATCAAGACGTTTCGTGATCAGATCGATCATCACATCAATCTTCTCTGCTGGCCAAACAACACCCTCACACACTTCCCACTTTGCCAAAAGCCATTGCTGATCAACAAAACGGCCTTCCGTAAAGCGACCCCACTCATTAAATGCCGAACGCAATTCCATAAGCCCTACGCCAAGAATTTATAGATCAACGCGCTTCCCATATTCGTTATCCAGTCGGGCATCCACGCCGCGGCAAAAAAACGCGTGTACGCCTTCAGGACCCTTTTCTGGCTAAATACATACCCCTGAGGGTGATACCCGATATGAACAATTTCCATTCGCCGGGCACCGGTGGCATCCTTAAAAGAAACAAGACCCTCCTGATTAAACCCGCTTGACCCGAGGTCAATAAACTCCAGACCGCGCTCTTTCGCCAATCGAATGCCTTCCCACAAAAGACAATTGTTAGAGCGAAATTCAAGTGCATTTTGGGAAGAAGTGTTTATCTTGTAATAGAGTGTATTGCCGCAAACAAGAAAAAGCGTGCCTCCCACCATCTTCCCTTCGGGGTCAAAAGCACCTAACAAAAAGCCATTTCCTTTAGCGATAAATTCCTCCCAAATCACCTCGAAGAAACGCCAAGGCTGAGAAAATATCCCGTATTTGTGCTTGCGTAATTTTACATGAATACAAAAAAAATCCCATAATTCCCGGCGCTCACACGGACGAACAACCAGGCCGCGTTTAGTCCCCTGGCGTACCTGATTGCGGAATTTATCCTTCAATCCCTTCCAAACTGAATCAATATCCCCACGAATATCAAGTAAATGAAAATACTCACGGCTCAGCTCTTTAAAACAGCCGCAGGTACGGGCAATATCATCGCGCAGACTGCGTACCACAATACGGAATCCGGGATATTCCCTTTTTATGTCCTCAAAGACAGCAATCCAATCACTGGCAGAAACAATATGTGCGTCACAATAATCACAATAAGACAGGACACAAACCTTCCATTCAAGGAAATTCTTAACAACCGAATAAAACACATAGCTCTCAATCCGCCCGTCCCGCTCGATATACTTAACAAAAACATCCGGGCGATATGCCCGGTTGATGACGTTCAGCCACATTGGCGAAGAGAAAAGGTTGTCTGAATGTCCAGGAAGTGACAATGTTTGCAGAGCCTGCTCTAACGGCAGCGTCTTAACCACTATTTTCGCCCTTTCAAAAGAGTCGCGTAAAGCTCCGACATCCGCGGCACGACACCCGTCATATCATAAATCCTGATAGAAGACATCCGTTCAACGTCGCTGTCATATAGAAATCGAATCGACTGAATAAGATTTTCGCTATGTTCACAAACAAAGCGTTCCAGCATGGCGTGATTCATATGGGGAAAAGTTTTTACGGGAGTCATGTTCTTATCAACAAACTCCAGATAGTCACGTAGATCCGTCTTAAAACGCACTCCCGTCGTTAAACCTACGTAAACTTGAGGGTCAATAACCAGGTAATGATAACCTTTTTCATACAACGGCACTAACTTGTCAAAACGAGCCGGTGCCGGAACGACACGGCTATAGGGACGCACATAAAGCCCCTGAACCTGATCCTGCGTTGAAATAATTTTTGCTCCCGGAACATGTTGCTCAATAAACGCAACCGACCGCTCATAATCAGAATGAGCCCTAACAATCTCTACAGATTTAAACAACATCAACGCCCCCATCATTACAACAAATGCAAGAAGCCACTGGCGATAGACACCCTTCAATAACGCACTAACGGATACCAGCAGATAAGCTACCGACATTATCGCAAAAGGCAGCATAACACATAGATAACGAGCCCCCTTCTCGCTGGGCAAAGAGAATATAACCATCTGCGCCATGACCAGCACAAATGGCAGGGCGAATGCCCGGCCTCTTTTAAAGAAGAACCAGAAGCCGGCGAAAAAGGTTCCGGCAAACAAAAACGTCTCCAATAAAAAAAGATAAGAGGGATACGACAGTAAATTAACCCAGGCAAAACTTCCTCCGGCCATATCTTCCTGGTGAAAAACCCAGGCAAAAATAACAGTCGTATTTGCCGCATCCATCAGATTACCAACGAGGACCACACCGGAAAAGAAAACAAGAGTAAACCAGACGAACTTGCGCCAATCAATACCCTTCTTTAAAACCTTCCCTTCCCACATTTCCAGACAAAAAACCAGTGCCGGCAGAACGATCAAACGGTAATTGGCAAAGAACGCTGCCGACAAAAGAATACCCGCCACAACCGTCTGCCAGCGAAGGCCACGGTGGAACAAATACACATAAAATCCGCCGAGAACAAGGCAAACGCTCATCGCCTCCTGTAATCCGATCCGGGAGTAAAAGACCATACTCGGCAAAATAGCCATTAAAGCTGTCGAAAAAAGAGCTATATCTTTCGACCCATAATAACGACGGGAAAATAGATACGCCAACGGCAAGGAAAGAACCCCAAAGCAAGCTGCCAGTACCTTGGGAAACGCCCAATCATACAATCCTCCCCAAAGATAGCGGGAATCCATCGCCATAAACCAGAGAGACTTCCCGCTAGCCAAAGCAGAGTGAAAATAGAACTGCAGGGCGATCAGGCGATCAGAAAAGGTAACTGGATGGTGATGATCAATAAATTCAAGAGTCGGAAGATTATGACGAAGGTAGAAGGCTTCGTCATAGAAAAAAAATCCGCTCTGCCGTAAGTGATAAAACCGGAGAAGAATCCCGATCAGGACAGCAACACTGCATATCGTATAAAAAATCTTTCTCAATGTCATTTCTTTATCCCCAAGCCCAAATAGACCAACGGCCGCAAAATACTCCACCAACCCGTTATGGGCTTCATCTTTGTGTATCCCATCGAATGTAACGGATAAATCTTGGTAACCGGAACCTCCTTAACCTTGTACCCCAGAGTGATCACCTTATAAAACAAATACGGCTCAAGTTCATAATGATCTAGCCAATCCTGATCAAGATCTATTCGTTTATCCTCAAGCAGAACAAGCTTCACTGCCCTGAAACCATTAGTACTATCAGTAATACGCCGGCCGGTGATCAGTGAAAATAGCAGCGGATGAACAACTCTGGTCGCAATCGTCCGATACAAAGGCATATTACCAAACCCCCCGCCCGGCAAATAGCGAGACCCCTGTACCAGGTAAAAACCTTCTTCCATCCCCCGAACAAGCTTCAGAATATCTTCCGGACGATCCTTGTCATTGCCAGCAACCAGGAATACGGCTTCATAGCCCCTTTCTTTGGCCCAGGTCAAACAATTACGAACACTATGGCCAGCCCCACGGTTCTGCGTATTTCTGACAATAAAAACATGATCATTAACAGGAATTCGGTCCAGAGACCCGTCGGTGGTTCCATCATCCATGATCAGAACGTCATAGACATTATAGTCGCTGAATCGCTCAACGACTTTTAGAATCTTCTCGCCTTCATTCAGGACAGAAACACCAAGGATGTATTTATTTTTTTTCATATTTGATGACGGGTATTATATCTTTATAAGGTTTATAATCAAAGAATAAAGAGTAATAGACGCATGAAAGGGCAATTATTCCCGGGATACATCCACGGGACGGCGTGCAATCTTTCGGGCAGACTGTTTTTTCTTATTCGTGAGGATCTTCTCTTTTATTGCTTTCGGTCGAGCACGCTCGATTCGCTGGCGACGTCGTTCTCGTTCCCGGCAGGCTGTTGCCATCGCCTTCGCATCAGCGGTCATTTGCTTAACGGCTTTAGAAAGCAACTCTCTGGCCAAAACCCGGTTCTGTCCCTGCGTACGACATTGCTGGCACTTTACCTGAATACCAGTGGGGATATGTACTAGACGGACAGCAGTTGAAACCTTATTGACATTCTGCCCACCGGGGCCGGAAGCACGAATAAAGACTTCCTGAATATTTCTATCACGTGTCATACGTTGAAATGAATAGCTGCCCATTCTTGGCCGGAAACGACATTCACTGGCATATGCCCCGCCTGTTTAAAAGCCCTGACAACACGAGGAATATTCTTAAGGGATACCCCGGAAACAACCAGGGCCCCTCCCGGACGGACAAAAGAAAGGATCCGATCGCGAAACTCAATCAGATCCGGCGAAACAAGATTAGCAGCTACCAGATCAAACGGACGAACAGGCTTAAATTCCTTAACATCACAAACTTTAAGTACACAAGTTTGTCCATTTGCCTTTAAGTTTTGGCGAGCAACCTTGACAGCCAGGGGATCAATATCGAACCCGACACACTTTTTGGCGCCGGACAAGAAAGCCACAATAACCAAAATTCCGGACCCTGTACCAACGTCGAGAAACGTGTCAAAGTTGCCAGAAAGCCGTTCAATGATCTGAGAGGAAAACCGGGTCGTCTCGTGTAAGCCCGTCCCAAAAGCATTGGTCGTGTCCAGATAAATCGGGATCTTGCTCTTGGGAATAATGCGGCTCTCCTGCCAAAGAGGAACGACATGTATCCGGGGCGTCAAGGCAAATGGCTTCCAGCCTTTTTTCCAGAGCTGTGACCAGTCTTTCTCATGATGTATCCGGCAAAACGGCTTCGTCCCGGCAATATTTGCCGCAAAACAAAGAGCTCTAAGTTTAGCCGCTTGGTCTTTTTCCGTCAAATAGACCGACACCACCCTGAATTCCCGTCCCTCCTCCTCGACAAGAAAAGAAATGGGATATCCAGCCGCCGTAAAGAACGCCAAGACCCTCGTTCTGGAACGAAGGTCTAACGGCAATTCGAAACCGACTTGATGTTGGATTGACGATTTAATGAGAAAATCCTAGGAAAGTTTTACCACATTTAAGGCCATATCGCCTTTGGGACCTTGTGTAAACTCAAACTCTACTTCCTGATCCGGCGAAAGAGTTTTATATCCCTCACCCTGAATTACCGAGTAATGAACAAAAACATCATGCCCTTCATCACCATCCGGAAAAAGAAACCCATAACCTTTTTGATTATTGAACCACTTAACTTTCCCTTTGGTGAGCACTTTGTCCGGCATAAGACCCCTCACTGTTTTGAACTGTTAATGCAAAAAAAATCCCCGGGAAATCTCTTCCCAGGGATTTTAACGATCATCAGATCTGAACGGCCAGTTGCGTTTGCTTCATGCAAATGTGATTATAAAATTACCTGCCAGTAGCGTCAACGGAATATCCGAAATTCTTACGCTTTAGCTTTACCTTGATTTGCCACCCCTGCGATCTTGGCCTGGATCTTGGCCTGATCACCAAGGTAGTAATCTTTTACATACTGCATATCTTTGTCAAACTCAATAACCAGAGGGATCGCCGTCGGAATATTCAGTTCCGCGATCTCCGCATCGCTGATTCCCCTGATATGTTTAACCAGAGCGCGTAAAGAATTGCCGTGAGCTGCAATAATGATCTTGCGGCCGGCAAGGATCTGCGGAACAATCTCCACAAACCAAAACGGAAGTACTCTGGCAACACAATCCTTTAAACATTCCGTCAACGGCAGTTCCGACGTAGAAACACCGGCATAACGCGGATCCTTGCCGGGATACATATCATCGTCTTTTGTTAACGGCGGCGGCGGAACATCATAGCTCCGGCGCCATTGCTTGAATTTCTCTTCGCCATATTTTTTGAGCGTGTCCGCCTTATCTAATCCCTGCAAAGCGCCATAATGACGCTCATTCAGACGCCAGCTTTTCTTAACTTTGATCCAGAGAAGATCTGTCTTATCTAAAACGACATTGAGCGTTTTATTTGCACGACGTAAAACCGATGTGTAGGCCAGATCAAAGACATAACCTTCTTTTTTTAATGTTTCGCCGGCATCTTCCGCCTCCTGGATCCCGCTAGGCGCCAAATCAACATCTACCCAACCCGTGAAACGATTTTCTTTATTCCATGTGCTTTCACCGTGACGAATTAAAACTACTTTATACGACATATTACATAATCCCTTTTTATTGAAAATGCTCTTTAACGAAAGGCAAAACCGCAGCCAAACAAGAGGATTTACTTCTTTTTAGGCTTCGTTTCCTTGCCGAATTTAGGCAAATGATAGGCCACCCAGGCGGTTGCATATTGCGCAAACCAATCATCCGCCGCCTTGCTGAAGCCTACATCGTAGCCGACCATCTCGCTCTGCAGCCACTTATGACGATTAATCTCTTCCACAACTTCTTTGACTTGAAGGAGTTTCTCACGGTCGAGTTGCACGGTGTTGTTCCTTTCGTTAATGGGTTAAAGATTAATGATTCTATCCACTGAGTTTTATTTCGTCAATGTAAATCTTTACCCGCTAACTGCTTACGAACCAAACTTTTCCCGCATGGTGAAGGCGGCCACCCCGAAAGCGACGGCGACATTGAGTGAATTCTTCACCCCCAGCATCTTAATCTCAATGGAAGTGTCACATAAATTAACCAGCTCATCAGCAATGCCCTCAACCTCATTTCCCAACAGCAGGCACGTCGGCCCTTTGGGTTTATATTGTTCAAACGGGAATGCTCCCTGGGCCTGTTCCAGCGCCACAATCTCATAACCTATGATCTTTAAAGAATTAATGACACTGACGGCATCCCGGTGATATTCCCAGGGCACATTTTCTTCGGCACCAAGCGCAGTCTTAGCAATACCGCCCTGAGGCGGGTAGCCCGTAATCCCGCAAAGAAATATTTTTTCAACGCCGACACCATCCGCCACACGAAAAATAGCGCCCACGTTTAACAAACTTCGGATATCATTAAGAATCACAACTAGAGGGATCCTGGGGGCGCAGCAAAAGGACACTTGACGGGAAACAATCTCTTCATGGGAAAGTTTACGAATCACTTGACCCAATGCTCCAGAAAATACAAACCGGCAAAAATATTAGGACCCACCAATCGCCCTTTCTTTACTTGCGCTTTCAGCCAGGCATCGATACCCTTCAAGGGCACTTCATGAACCTTGATCTGCTCATGATCATCAATCCCGCCGCCGGACCCGACTTTTTTTAATCCTTCCGCATGCACGATTGTTACCATATCACGGCACATGCCGGAAGAAACCGGCCCTTTGAACAACACCTTGATCCTCGCCGCTGAATAACCTGTTTCCTCAATCAGTTCACGTTTGGCAGCCGCTACCACACTTTCGCCGCGCTGGCCGCGATCATCGCCTACCAATCCCGCCGGAAATCCGATGGTAAATTTCTGCACCGGCCGACGGAATTGTTCAACCAGAATCAACTTGTTATCATCTGTCCCGGCGACAATAATGACCGCGCCCGAACAATTGACCCGTTCTACATATTCCCAGCCATCCTTAATGACCAAACGCAAATATTTTCCTGAATTCAATATCTGGTCATTTTTCATTTTCTTGAATGTCATAACCGGTCCTTCCATTGCCGGTACACCGTGTCAACCAGAGGAACGATCATTTCTTTTGAAAAATCAAATCTGATCCCCGCCGCCGCGAACAATTCAGGTAGTGGCCGGGACCCTCCGAGAGACAGGCCTTTTTTATAATACGACACTGCCTGCCGCGGATCATCCTTAAACCGCTGCCATATCTGCAAAGCACCAAGCTGGGCAATACCATACTCGATATAGTAAAAAGGCACTTCAAAAATATGCAGCTGCCGGTGCCAAAGGTAGGAGCGTTCCTCTTCCAGACCGCTCCAGTCCACAACTCCCCCGCCAAACTCGGCATTCAACCGCCCCCATGCAGCGCGGCGGTCTTGCGGCGTATGTCCGGGATTCTCGTAGATCCAATGCTGAAAGGCGTCGATCGTGGCAACCCAAGCCAGCGTAGAAACAAGTCCTTCCAGCAATTCAACCGTCGAACGCTTGGCATCCTGAACTGAATAGAACTCTCCCGTGAACTCATCAGCCATCAACTCCATAGACATAGACGCTACCTCGCAGAACTCCATCGGGGCGTGGCGATACTCGACCAAAGGATCATGTGCACTAAGATACGCATGAAACGCATGCCCCGACTCATGAAGCAGCGTCCGAACATCATCATCGATCCCGACTGCATTCATGAAAATAAATGGCTTGCGGGCCTCATTAAGCGTATTCTGATAACCACCCGGTGCCTTCCCTTTACGGCTTTCAAGGTCCAAAAGGCCAAGCCCCTTCATGTCCCGGTATAATCCGGCCAAATCCGAATCAAGCCGGCTTATCATGCGCTCAACCCCTTCGATCAACTGCCCGGCGGTCTTAAACGGCTCCAGAGGCGCGCGGCCCAACGGATCAACCGCTCCGTCCCATGGCCTTAAACGATCAAGGTTCATGTCCTGCTGACGCCGCAGATCTATCTCCCTCCGCAAAGGAACAACGATATCCTTGATCGCGCGCTGATAAGCTTTGCAATCGTCAGGTGTATAATCAAAACGGTGATAGGCCTTGAACATATAATCACGAAAATTGGTGCACCCCGCGTTAACAGCGATCTTCTGCCGCAAAACGAGCATCTTGTCGAAAATAGCCTCAAAACGGTCTTTATCCTGCATCCGACGCGCGGCCGTCGCCCGCCAGGCGCGTTCGCGCACACCGCGATCGGTCATCAACAGGAATTTGCTCATTTCAGGAAGAGTTCTGTCTTGGCCGTCAAAATGAACGCTCATGGCGCCGGAAACGGACTGATATTCCTGTGACAGCAACGCCACTTCTGTCTGCAGCGGGACGTTCTTGTCAACAAATAACGCCACATCAGCTTTCGCCGCACGCAGAGAAACCTCATAACGTTTTTTATCCAAGGGGAATTTTTCCGCCAGGAGCAGAAACTTTTTATTGAGTTCATCCGATAAAGGCTTGACCGCCGGTTCAACATTCTCAACAAAGGCCTGATACTCCCCGGCCTTAGCGGGGTCATCCGTGGCACACGTCATTTCAATGTATAAAATACTCCCGGCCTGGCTTATGGCCGCGCCAAATTCGGAGTTATCCAGGATCCATTGTTCAAATCCATCGCCAGACGATACCTCTTGCGACAGAAGAGTATTTAATAAACCAACAACAACATCTTTATTCGTTAAATCCGCACCTTCCGGGACAAAACAACGAGGAAACGCCGGCTTTAGAACGGCTGAATTAATCGCATTCATACTTTCACTAACCCTTCGCTTTCTTACCTTGAGCCACCAGAATACGTCCCAGGCGTTTATGCCCGGCCTTGAGATACCACGCCGACCACCAGGTTACAAGGTCCTTTGCTGACCAGCCGGCATAGGCGTTAACAAGCTCAACTTCAGCTTGAGCCGCCGCTTCGTCCATCTGTTTCATTGTTTCTTCAGTAGTTGCCATGATCAATCTCCTTTTCGATTGCTTAACCTAACACCTGAATAAACCCCTAGCCCCGAATTAAAAGATTAAAAAAGAGAATAAAAAAGAAAGCCTCCGACGTAGAATGTGTTTGCGAGAACAAATTCTAAGTTCACCCAACGGGTGAAAAACGGAGGCAATAGTGAG
>PEAR01000060.1 GCA_002753745.1 Candidatus Omnitrophota bacterium
CCCCGCGCTACTTTTTCCAGGATGATCTTGATCAGATCGATGCCCTTAAGCGCCCGGTCGGTCATCAGCGAGGAGAAATCCAGCTGTTTATTATAGACTTTCTCGAAGATGTTCTCAATGCGGTGTGTGATGTCCTGGATCGCCTTAAAACCAAAAACCCGCGCAGCGCCTTTAAGGGTATGCGCCACCCGGTTAAGCTCCTTGGCGATCTCCAGATTACCCGGCGATTTCTCGAGGTCGACCAGCCCTTTTTCCAGGCTGACCACATATTCCGCTGCCTCCGCCCGGAACATCGCGACAAATTCTTCTTTTTGCGACATAGTCAAGACTCCGTATGTTTGCCGTCGTTACGACAATTTGAACCCTTCGATCGAAAACTTCAACTGCCTGGCCAGGTCGCCCAGGGCCGTGGCGGACGTTGCCGCCTGCTTGGTCGAGGCCGCGAACTGCTTGGTGACCGCGTTAATGTTCTGCATGGCCTGCACCGTCTGGTCGGAAGCCGTGCGCTGCTGCTGGGTGGCAATCGAAATTTCTTTGGCCGACCCGGCGGTTTCGCGGATCATTTCCACACCGCGGGCCACCCACTTGAGCGAATCCTCAATACCCATGACGGTCGCATTCGTTTCGGACTGGATCTCGGTGATCAGCTGGCGGATCTCCTCGGTTGATTCCGATGAGCGTTCAGCGAGCTTGCGCACTTCCATCGCCACCACCGCGAACCCCCGCCCGGCTTCCCCGGCACGGGCCGCTTCGATCGCAGCATTCAACGCCAGCAGATTCGTCTGGTCCGCGATCCCGTCGATCAGTTTCGTAATATTTCCGATGGCCTGCGATTTCTCGCCCAGGGCCAAAATCTTTTTAGCGGTTGAATCGACCCGAATATTGATCTCCTGCATCCCGGCCATGGTGCGCTCGGCAACCTTGGCCACATTCTCGGCGTTACTGGCGATCTGGCTCGCGGTCACCGCCAGTTCTTTTACCGTGGTCGAGGCTTCGTTTACCGCGGAAGCCTGCTCCGTCGCCCCGGTTACCTGTTCCTGGGTAGCGGTACGAATCTGGGAACCTGACGTATCAATAGACAAAGCCCCTTTTTTAACCTGAACGATAATGCCCCGGATCTTTTCAACGAACACATTAAACCACTTGGCCACTTCCGCGATCTCATCCCGCCCGCTTTCATCCATGCGTTTGGTAAGATCCCCTTCACCCTCGGCGATATCCTTGAGCCTGCCGATCATAGCCGACAAAGGTTTACGGATAATGCTGTCAATAATGAACGCCGCCATAAAAACACCCAAAAGCGTGACCACCACAATCAACAAGAGCGCCATCCACACGGCATCCTGAACCTCTTTCTTGAAATGCGACCCTGTCGCGGTCGCTTCAACCGTGCCGATCTGGGCATTGGCCTGGTTAATGATCGGCGCCTTCACGCTGAAAAGTTCGGCCGCGCTGTCTCCGCCACGCTGAAAATCCTTGGTAAAGAACACCCGGCCGTCTTTATCGATCACCTTAACCTCGGTGAACTCCCGGATATTCTTAAGCAGCCCGATACTGCTTTCCACCGTTTTCACGTCGTTAAACTCCAGCCCCGCGCTGGTGGCATAGGCCACAATGCTCAGCTCCTGCGACAGCGCATTATCCAGTTTCTTCTTCTCATCAACAAAATAACTCCGGGTCAGAATGCCGCCGATCACCCCGATGAGCAAAAAAACAAACAGCGCCACGCACGCGATCAACTTGAACCGTAACGAAAATTTCTTGAAGATATCCGCCATCATATTTTCCGTCTCCGTTAAAACAATTCCTTAAGCTTCATTCCAACGACACATTCTACTTCACGACCTCGCACATGGACAGGAAATTACCACTAAAATCACTGCCTTCCCGCTTGACCGTTGTCATATTGACCACCATCCGGGGCTTATTATCTTTCTCGACGATACCCATCCCGGCACCATTTTGGGCGCAATCCGGATCATGACAAATAGATGATATCTGCAGTTTCCCGGTGAGTTCAAGAATATCGGCAAACGCGGTTTTATCCGTGACCGCGACAACCAGGGCCGAAACATTCTCCTGCTTTAACTGTTCTTCCAGCTTCGCCTTGTCGTAGACCTTCTCAAGGACGATCACCTTGCCCTCGACCGGCTTGTCCTTGATGGTAAACGATCCCTGCACTTTGACGACATTTTCCTTCACCGTGTCCGCGAAAGCCCGTCCCGCGGCATCATCGGCAAAGCACACGATCCCGATCACAACCTTGTCTTTGGCCTGCCGCCCGGCATTGCGGTCGTAGTTCATGGTCTTAAGCATGATCGCCGTGAACACATCACCCGGCAGCGCCGCTTCGCCGGCCATCGCCAGCGGCGACGCCAGACAAGCTCCCATCATAAATACCGCGCATATTGCTCGCCAAATACATTTTTTCACATGTCCTCCTTGGTTTTAACCCCGGGATAACGGTGGTCGGTAAAATTAAAACTTCAGTTTAAATGACAAGTAATACACCTTCTCAATGGCCTGCTTGCCATAACCGGTTTCATAATGTTCCCCGCTTGTCAGGTTGGTTCCGGTCACCGCGACCTCGCCCTTGCCATTAAGGATATTCTTGGCGATCTTGACATCCGTCCGGCCGTAACCAGACGCCTTATGCTTGACCAGCGAAGGCGCCAGCTCCCCTGAAAAAGGATAATTATCGGAAACACCGACATAATAAAACCGCGTGTCGATGTAAGATGGCAACAAACGGCCTTTCAAATAAAGAGTGCTCCCCACATTGAATTTATTCCGCGGATCCTGCAAGTCATACTGATCCAGCTTATCCTTGATGAACAGAAAAGAATAATTCGCGTAGGTATCCAGCCACGACACAGGCTTATAAACCAGCGAACTCTCAATCCCCTGGGAATGGGCTTCATTCTGGTTAAGATAATCACCCGTCGTTGTAAAATTCCTGACCCGGTCAATATGAGAAAAGAACGCATCCAGATCAAAGGTCAGCTTGTTGTCCATAAAAACCCCGCGATAACCTGCCTCGTAGGACGTCACCTGCTCAGCCAGCAGGTTCGGATTTCCCCGGGCAAACGTTGTCGCATAATTGCTGTAATATTCCATGAATCCATGGGAATGGAACGCACGGCTTACCCCGGCTCTTAAGAAATGGCCTTTAACTACCTCGTACATCGCCATTTCACGGTACGACCAGGCCGTTCCGGTAAAATTATTGATCTCCCATGACACCCCGCTGTGCATCGTCAATTTATCGGTCACCGACCAGGTCTCCTGAACAAGAGCCGAGCGGATCAAATCATGATAATCCTTGTTCGGATCGATATCTGATGACGACCGTCCATTGTTACGACGAACACCGCCTCCGACCAGAAGATCGTTCTTATCCCCGAGTTTGAACGCATAATCGGAATTAAGATCGAGCTGGCTGTAGCGCAAATCATGCTGGGTCACAGTATTCTGCCGGTTAATATCCCACATCGTGCGGGAAGAATTTAATTTCCAAACCGATCCGTTCTCAAACTTCTGCTCATAAGCAATCTTTTGAAAATCGGTATAAAGATTTTGATCCGCGCTGGCCTTGACTGATTCAGATCCTTGCAGGCCGCCCTTGCCGCCGGCGTTCAAGGTAAGTGTCCCGGCGGAAAAAAGCGGGCCGCTGGTAACAAGATTATACGCCTGAAGACGTTTGCCATCCTGAAATTGCCGGCCTTCGCGCCCGCCAAGGCCTTCACTGTTATCTTTCTGGTAACTGAACCGGTAATCCCACTTGCCGATCGAATCGCCGAAACGGCCATAATATTCCTGATTGTGCCTGGTACCGATCGTCGTCTCCGTCGCCACACCCTTGGTTTTTGAGGCCGGCTTGGAAATAATGTTGATCACACCGTCAAAAGCATTGAACCCGTACAACACGGAATTGGGTCCGCGCATGACTTCGATCCGCTCAATGTCCTCAAGCATGATCGGCTGATCCGACCAATAAACACCTTGGGTGATCGGATTAAAAACACTGCGCCCGTCCATCAAGACCTGAATGCGGTTGGAAAAACGGCTGTTAAAACCGCGGATCGCAATAGCAACAGTATTCCCGCTCTCCTGCACCACGTTAAGCCCCGGGACTTTGCGCAGGACATCCCAGATGTTGGTATACCCGCTGTGCGCGATATCATCCGCCGTGATCACGTAAACCGCGGCCGGCGTTGACGCATACGAGCGCGCCGTGCCGGTGGCGATCGTCACCGGCGTGTTCAACAGATCCTCCAGCGACTTGCTCATCAAGTCTCCCTCCGCCGCGAACAACGGCGCGACGCCCAACGCAATCACCCCGATCAATCCCGCTAACACAATTTTAAAATGCCGCATCTTGTGAATCCTTTCTCTTTGATATACGAATTAAAAATCAATTTTCAAGCCGGCATAGACTTCTTTCTGAACGAGGTATCTGTCATACGTTTGATATTGCCCCGGACCGCCAAAAAGATTCTGGCCGACCAGTTCGGCTTCGGCGTCGGTTTTGCCCAGCCTGAACTTGTAGCCCAGCCGCAGGGTATTGTCCCAGTATCCCTTTTCTTTCGTGCCTGTCCCCGGCGCAAGAATATTCCCGTCTTTAGACTGATAGATATACTTGCTAAAATATTTCCCGTACACATCAAATGTCCACTGATTCTTTGTGAACCGCAGACCGCTGCCGATCGTATGCGTCGACACATAGGTCGCGGCCTCCTGCAACGAATGCGACCGACTGTCCGGATTGCCATAAGGCGTGATATAGCCGTAATCCGCCAGCCACATCAATTCTTTAGTAATATTCAACTTGGCGCTTATTTCCGTCCCCAGTGTTGTCAGACTCCCGACATCGCTGTACGAAGAAATATACGGATACGAAGGATACGTCGAATCTGAAAAAAGGATCAGATCCTTGACATGGGAAAGATACTCTGTCGCCTCCAGCTCCAGCTTGTTCTCCAAAAACAACCCATGATAGCCGGCCTCGTAGGTTAGAACATTTTCAGGCTCAAGATTCAAATTGCCAACGTATCTGTACGCCCCGCTAGCGTAATTAGGCACATAATTTAAATAACGTTCACTTATGCTCGGCGTGCGGTACGCTTTCTGCACCACAGCGCGAACACTCTGCGTATCGGTCAGCAGATACACGGCGGAAGCCCTCGGGGAGACCAGCGGATTCTGCTTCGGCGTATAGCTGTTCCTCTCCACGCGCGTGCCCGCGGTCAATACCAGCTTGTCCCAGGGACGGTATTCATCCTGTAAAAAAATCGACCCGATCCGCAAATCCTTGATCCCGCTGTTCATCGTCCCCAAATAAACGGATCCAGAAGTACCAGCATCCTTGATGTCAGGCTGGGAATCGCGCACCTCGGCGCCAAAGGAGGTGACGTGTTTTCCTAAAAACACATACGTAAGGTTATGCTGCATCGCGACGCTTTCCGTTGTTACATCGGAATCATTATTGGTGATCTCCGACAAACGGTGATGGACCACATCGGTGTGAAGAGAATAATCGTAGAGATCACTGACCTTTTGCTGGAAAGTCACAGCCGCCATTTCCATGCCGTTGAGATCCTTATAATGCCTGTCACTGGCAAAACCCCTGTCATAGGCATGGCTGGTGTCCAGAGCGGAAGTGACGGTCAAATGAGCATCCGCGTTAAACTTCTGATCGTAGCGCATGCCGGCCACGCTATCGCGAACCTCGTCGTTATAGGTAACTCCGTTGGTATCCGCAGGATTGGGGTCCTTGTATTTCCTGCTATAACCGGAATCGCTCTTGTACTGGCCAAAAGACCTCAACCCCATGTCCTTGCCCGCGTTTTGAGCGCCGACACCAAGAGCATAGTCCTGGATGTACGGAGCGCCGGCCTTGGTGGCGACATAGTTGCCGGATTCAAACGCTGAACGGGTAATGATATTGATCACCCCGTTAACCGCGTTCGACGAATAAAGGACGCCGCCCGGGCCGCGGATGATCTCGATGCGTTCGATCTCATTGAGCGAGATCGGCAAATTGTTCCAGACCGTGCCGTTAAACCCGGCATTAAAAACCACGGTGCCATCGATAAGGACCAGCAGATTGTTCGTCGTGTTATACGCCGGCCCGCGGACAGCTACCGCATACATATGACCATTAAGACGCTTGACCTGCATCCCGGGGACCATATAAAAAAGATCCGGGACATTCCGGGCGCCGGAACGCGCGATGTCTTCCCGGGTAATAACCGTCATGGCCTGGGAAACTTCGTTCTTTTTCTGCTCACGCCCGCCAGCAGAGGTAACCGGCGTTTTTAAAAGGTCCTCCAGCGACATGCTCATCATGTCCTTATCCGCCGCGAACAACGGCGCGGCGCCCAAGGCAATCACCCCGATCAGAATAGCGAAAACATATCTTAACTTTTTCATCCCTTTTCTCCTTTGTGATAAACCTGCCTGTCCGGCGCTAGCCGGCTTTTTTCTCCAGCTTGAAGCCTTCGATCGCGATCTTGAGCTTATGCGCGAGATCGCTCAGCCCCGCAGCAGACGCCACGGTATATTTAGTTGATGCTTCAAACTTCCTGGTTAATGTATTAATGCTTTGCATCGCATGCACCGTCTGCTCGGAAGCGGTGCGCTGCTGACGGGTGGCCACCGAGATCTCCCGGGCCGACCCGGCGGTCTCCCGGATCATCTCAACCCCGCGCGCCACGCACTTGAGCGATTCCTCGATACCCATCACCGTGGCATTCGTTTCCGCCTGGATCTCGGTGATCAGCTGGCGGATCTCGTCCGTCGATTCCGATGAGCGCTCGGCCAGCTTGCGCACTTCCTGGGCAACCACGGCAAAACCGCGGCCGGCTTCCCCGGCGCGGGCCGCCTCAATGGCAGCATTAAGCGCCAAAAGATTGGTCTGGGCCGCCAGGCCGTCGATCAGTGTCGTGATGTTCCCGATCGCCTGCGATTTTTCGCCCAGCGCCAGGATCTTCTTGGCGGTCGCGTCCACCCGGGTATTGATCTCCTGCATCCCCGCCATGGTGCGTTCGGCGACCTTCGCTACATTCTCGGCATTCTGCGCGATCTGGGAGGCCGTGACATCCAGCTCTTTAACCGTGGTCGACACTTCATGGACCGCACCGGACTGTTCTGTCGCGCCCGACGCCTGTTCTTTGGACGACGTATTGATCTCAAAAGAAGTCAGCGTGATCTGCAGGCCCGCGTCGCGGATCTGGCCGAGCAAGGCCTGCAAATTATCGGAAAGTTTATTGAACATCCCGGCCAGTTCTCCCAACTCGTCGTCAGGATCGATCCCCGCATCCATTTTTAGCTCGATCTTGCCGTCGTTCTCCCGGGAGCGCATGGCAATACGTCCGGTAAAATCCCCTTTGCCCACCCGATCGATATAAACACCGATGCGATTAATCGGCATCATGACGAACCGGTTGAAAATAAAAAGGATCGCGCCCAGGACTCCGGCGATAAAAATGATCTGGATGATCCCCATCGTTACCAGATCGCGCCACATCTCGTCGATCTTCGACTGGTAGGAAATCGAGGTGCTTAACACCGCCACCACATCGTTCTCCTTGGCCGACGTATGACAGTCCAGACATGATTTACGGGCCACCACCGGCGAAACACAACGGATCGCACGCGCATGCCCGATCATGACATCCGCACTGGCTTCCTGGCCGGACGACAGCACCTTCATTTCCATTTCATCTTTCGGACGCTTGTCGCTGCCAACACCGATCTCTTTCTCCAGAGCGGCAGAACGGACAACCCTTACTTCTCCCACCGACGGCACACGGCTTACCTTCGCCATATAACTATCCAGACTGGTCTGCTGGCCGCTGCCCATGAACTCGTAGACTGCCTCGCGAATGGCCTGTGAAAGCACCACCACATCCCGCGTGGACTGATGCACCGTGTTCGTGTACGAGGAATACTCGACCCACGCCCCGCCGGCAAACAAAATGACGAAGATCCACCACATGAACTTGGTTTTTATTTTCACCTTATCTCCCCGTTAAACGTAACCAGCAACATTGCGGTCGATCGCGTCGGCTACCATCATCGCGCCCCTCTTGTCCATCTCACTGATTGAAGAATTTAAGACGTAAATATTTTCGGCTAATATAAACTGTTTCCGGTTCACGGAATACCCGAAATAAATTATAAATCAGCTTTACAGCTTAAATCCTTCGATCGCCACCTTGAGCTTCTGGGCGAGCGAGCCCAGGGTGGCGGCGGAATCGGCGGCCTGTTTGGTGGAAACCGTAAACTGCCTGGTCACCGCATTGATGTTCTGCATCGCCTGCACCGTCTGTTCCGACGCTGTCCGCTGCTGCTGGGTGGCGATCGAGATCTCCTTGGCCGAGCCGGCGGTCTCGCGGATCATCTCAACGCCGCGGGCCACCCACTTGAGCGAATCCTCGATGCCCATGACGGTGGCGTTCGTTTCCGACTGGATCTCGGTGATCAGCTGACGAATCTCATCCGTCGACTCCGACGAACGTTCGGCTAACTTGCGCACTTCCTGGGCCACGACCGCAAACCCTTTCCCGGATTCACCGGCACGCGCCGCTTCGATGGCGGCGTTCAGCGCCAGCAAGTTAGTCTGCCCCGCGATATCATCGATCAATTTGGTAATATTGCCGATGGCCTGGGATTTCTCGCCAAGCGCCAGGATCTTTTTGGCGGTCGCATCCACCCGGATATTGATCTCCTGCATCCCCGCCATGGTGCGCTCGGCGGTCTTGGCCACATTCTCGGCATTCTGCGCGATCTGGGAGGCCGTTACCGCCAGTTCCTTGACGGTGGTCGAGGCCTGGTTGACCGCGGAAGCCTGCAGCGTGGCCCCGGCTACCTGCTCCTGGGACGCGGATTGAATCCGGGAGAAAGCCTCATCGATCGACAGCGCCCCCTGCTTGACCTGCCCGACAATAAGGGCGATCTTGCCGATAAAAACATTGAACCATTTGGCCACATCCGCGATCTCGTCCTTGCCGCGGTCGTCCATCCGGCGGGTCAAGTCACCCTCGCCGGCCTTAAGCTTTTCGATCATATCTGCCAGCGGTTTGCGGATGATCCGGTTGACAATAAAAGCCACCAGAAGAAAGATAATCAAGTTAAGCACGATCAACTGAATGATCGAGATCACAATCATATGCGTGATCGTCTTGTTAAACGAACGGTCATCATGGTAAAGCAGGACCTGGCCCAAACTCTGCTTCTTGGCCCCGTAAACAAGATCAGACTTCTCGTCGGCTTCTCCCTTGGGCAGCTGCTTGGTCTTGACCGGCGAACCATTGTCGTCGCGGGTCAGGCCGGCAATGACATCGCCCTTGGTATCCACCACATAAATAGCCAGGACACCGCTGTCGGCAAACTGCACTTCCAGAAGCTTTTCAATCTGGTAGACCGTGAAATCATACACCGCTTCCGGCAGCAGTGTCGTTAATCTCAACATGACCGACGCATAACCAGCAGACCGATTGGCGGTCATCATCGAACGTTCCCGGTTAAAATTAAACAACTCGAACGAGCACAGGACGATCGTTACCGCTGTCAGAATCGAGAGGACCAGTTTTCTCTGGATTGTCATAATGTCCCTTTATTTGATTGTCTGTTCCGACGATATTTCCCAGTCCGCAAGATGGTAGCGCGCCATAATCTCCTTAAGCTTGCCGGTTGACCTCAACTGCCTGATCCCGTCGGTCCAGACGCGCATTAATTTAACCGTCGTTACTTTGTCCGGCGCAAAAGCCAGAAAGATCTTCTGCTCTTCATTAACCGTGCCGGCCAACGTCACCGAATCCTCCGGCCACCCGAAATCATCAAGCGCATTCTTCATCACGCGGTCATTCTCCACCACCACATCCAGCCGCCCGCTCACCAGCCGGTCAATATTCTTCTGCAGGGCATCCGTACCCGACGACTTGCGGACAGCAGGCACATCCGTGTCCTTGATGTAAGCGTCCAGCGGGCCGTCATCATAAGAATACCCCTCGACCACCCCCAGGCGCCGTCCGGCCAGAGAACTTACCCCGGCATATTTCCAGGTATCGCCCTTCGCAACATAAGCCGAGTTCTGCACCATCCCGATCGCACTGTCCGGGAACAGGCAGGTAGGACAGTCCATACGGCTGGCACCGATGATCGCGTCAATCCGGTTGGCCGCCACATCCGCCACATCGCGCGACCAGGGAAAAGTTTGATACTCAACGGTATACCCCGCCGGTTCATAAATAGCCTTGACGACATCAACGCAATACCCCAACCGGGACGCGCCCGCTTCCCCGGTATACGGCATCCAGGGATCCGCCGCGACGGTGATCGTTTCGGCCGAAGCCATCCCGGCCAAACCAACCCCCAGCAAAAAAACCAACCCGACACACAAGCTCTTCATATATTCCTTTCCAGATAAAAACCTGACTACCTGGACGCCGCCCAATCAACCAGATTGTACCGCGCCAGAATTTCCTTAAGTTTCCCCGACAAACGTAATTTTTCAATGCCCTCATCCCATATCTGCTTGTATTTACCCGACAAAGGATTATCCGGCGCAAAAGCCGGATACAATTCCTCCGCATCTCCGAGATTTCCAGCCGAAACCAGCCCCGCATTTACCAGCGCCGGCTGACCTAGGGAATTACGCATGACATCGTCGTTAACCGCGATCGTATCCAGACGGCCGGCCATCAACTTTGAAATATTCGTTTGTAATGCCTCATTGCCGGAAGCACTCTGAACTGCCGGCATCCCGGCATTCTTGATGTATTCATCCAACACGCCATTATCGTAAGAGTATCCATTGATCACCCCCAGCCGCACATCCTTGAGCGACGCCACCCCGCGGTATTTCCACGGATCATCCTTGCGGACGTAAAAAGCGTTCAGTTCGTCCCCGATCGACCGCGAGGGAAAATAACAACCCGGACAATCTCCCTTGTCGGCGCTGGCCATCACGTCGATCCGGCCCGCCAGCACATCCGCGGACACCCTGGCCAGAGGCTCGGACTGATATTTCACCTCATAGCCCGCGGCCTCAAAAACGGCCTTGAGGATCTCCACACAATACCCCGGATGATCAGACCCCGCATCGCCGGTATAAGGCATCCAGATGTTTCCGCCCACAGTGACCGTTGCGGCAGATGCCCCGGCAGAAAACGCCATTAAACCAACGACCAGAACGCCGGTTAGAATATTTTTCTTCATCATCTCCGCCTTTCTGCGATCCCTCGCCCTTTGGCTCAGGGTGACGATTATTGTTGCGGGTATTTCTCCAGCGCCTTCGACCCCTCAACGGTTTCCTCAATAAAATCCTTGCCCGTCAAATCAATGCCCAGCGCCTGGGCCCGGAGCTTATTGACCATGATCGCGCCTCGGGACGGTGCGACAACAGCGATCTCCGCGGGATTCTTCTTCCCGTGCAAAATCAGGTCGACCATCCGGCCGGCTTCATAGCCTTGCTTGTAACCGGACTCATCCGCGGCGACCAGCATGCCGACCTGGACCAGCTGTTTCTCTCCCACGGCCTCCGGCTTTTTAATATGCGTTAAATACCAGGCCCCGGCTTTCATCACGTCAACTGTACTGCCGTCATCATTCTTGAGCGACGCGAAATTCGTCAAATAAAATGCATCCACCTTGCCCTGGATGGCCAGCGCACGGGCTTTCCAGTCGGCGAAAGAATCAGCCACGACCGTATCCACCAGGCGCAGCGGCAAATTTCCATCCTCGGCATTCTTTTCCAGCACCTTGATCTTGGCGCGGGCGGTCTCGGAATCATCCGACAAAATGGCGAACGTCTTGACCGCCGGCACCAGCTTCTTGAGGTTGAGCAGACTTTCCTTGTAATAACCGGCCTTGTAAACCCCGGTAATATTATGCCCGGGATGATCAACGCTATCGATGTAACCGTACTTGCGGGGAGTGGCGGTAACACCCCAAAACACCACCGGCGTGCCTGTATCGATCAAACTGGACCCCACAAAATTCGTGGCATTATCGCTGCCGAGAACCACCAGGCTCGGCGCAAAGGCCTTGATCTGATTCATCACATTTTCTGTAGCCGCCGCAATATCACCTTTGCCAGACTTGCGCTTCGTATCCATCCAGGCCTTTTTAAGCACAACTGTATCTGTCTCCAGCACATCGTTTTTCGTAAAATCCTCGATCTGCTGGTCGGTCTCCAGGAACTTGAAATCCTTAAGCGCGGCGCAAAACCCCTGCTGCGTTTGCTGCGACCAAAGATAGTCGCGATGATAACTGCTGACCACAAAGATCCGCAGTTTACCGGGTGCGGCTTGGACTGTTGGGGCCATCACGATGAAAGCAATCAAAAAAACTGTCAGCACATTCTTTTTCAACATCTTTTCTTTCTGCGATCCCTCGCCCAATGGGCTCGGGATGACGATTATTGTTGCGGATACTTTTCCAAAGCCTTGGAGCCGCTCACCGCTTGTTCAATAAAATCCTTGCCGGTCAGGTCAATGCCCAGTGTCTGGGCGCGCAGCTTGTTGACCATGATCGGACCGCGGGCCGGCGTCAGCACCGGAATACCGGCGGGAGACTTTTTCCCGTGCAGGATCATATCCGCCATTTTGCCGGCTTCATACCCTTGCTTATAGCCGGAATCATCCACAGCGACCAACAGCCCGGTCTGGACCAAATGACCTTCTGCCGCGGCCTCGGGCTTTTTGACATTCGTCAGGTACCAGGCCGCGACTTTCAGGGTATCAACGGCGCTGCCGTCGTCGTCCTTGATCGTCCCGATATTGGTGACAAAAAACGCATCCACCTTGCCTTGCAACTCCAGGATCTTCGCCTTGAATTCGGTGAACGAATTGGTCACCACTTTGTCGGCCAGCTTCAGCGCCAGCTCCCCGTGATCATTCAACTTTTCCAGCGCCTTGACCTTGGCCCGGCCGGTCTCGGAATCATCCGATAACACGGCAAAAGTATTGGCTCCAGGAGCAAGCTTCTTCAAATTATCCAACCCTTCCTTGTAATAGCCGGACTTGTAAACCCCGGTCATGTTATGGCCGGGATGATCGAAACTCTCGATATAGCCATACTTCATCGGATTGACCGCCACCCCCCAGAAAACGACCGGTGTACTGGTATTGATCAGCTTGGCGCCAATAAAATTGGTGGCATTATCATTTCCTAAAAGAACAATATCCGGCTTGAACTCGTTCATCTGGGCCGTCACCGCTGCTGTTGCCGCCAGGATCTCTTCCTTTTGGGATTTCTTCTTGGTATCCATCCAGGATTTTTTAATCACG
>PEAR01000061.1 GCA_002753745.1 Candidatus Omnitrophota bacterium
CCTTCTTTTTATGGGGCCGTTTGTGTGGGCGTTTGTTGAGGCATTTAGAAAGAAGAAGGTAATGCCCGAAATGATTTTTATCGTGCTTTTTTGGCTGTTATGGTGGTTCGGTTCTCAACAAAGCCGGTTTCTGATCATCCCCCTGGTCCTGCTTTTTGTGATCATGGCGGCTTTATGGAAGCGACCGTCCCGCATGGTATTGTTTTGCGTTCTGGTCGCGATGGCTTTTGAAGTTTTATCGATGTTTCGTGCTCATCAGCCGGATTTGGGGAAAAGCTCCTGGGACGTTTTAAGGCCACAGGATAGGGCATGGATTGAGCAGGCAAAGGGATTGTCATCAGGGGCAACGATCGTGACTGACAAATTTGATGTCGCGTTTGCGCCGTTTGCCGTAGATGTTCACAATAACCCAAGTGTTTTTGTGATAAAGTATTAGGATGAAAATGAAAACATATCCTGTTCTGGATGTTTGTATTTCAGCGGTGAATGGTGATCTGGCTTTTGCCGCGATCCGCGATATGGTGTCATCCCGTACAAAAGGATATGTTTGTGTGGCTCCGGTGTCTACGATCGTGGATGCCAGGGTTGACGTAAATTACAGGGATATCGTCAATAAGGCCGCGATGGTGACTCCTGATGGTATGCCGGTGGCATTATTGGGACGGCTTCAGGGATTTAAAGATGTGCGCCGTACGTACGGCCCGGATCTGATGCTGAAAACCTGCGATGAGGGAAGGGCGCAGGGATTTCGTCATTTTTTTTATGGCGCAACCAGGGATGTTTGTGATAGATTGGAACACAATTTAAAGGTGAAATTCCCTGGTATTATTGTGGTTGGGAAGATTGCCCCGCCGTACGAGAGAAATGTCCGGCCGCTTGAAGCTGATGTTATTGAACAGATCAATGCCGTCAAGCCGGATATTCTTTGGGTGGGGTTGGGATCGCCGAAGCAGGACCTGTGGATGTCGCTTAATCGTGCGGTGCTGGATGTCCCGGTCATGATCGGGATCGGTGCGGCCTTTGATTTTCACGCGGGCGTTAAACCTCAGGCTCCGCGATGGATGCAGGTTTGCGCGTTGGAATGGTTTTTTAGGTTGTGTAGTGAGCCGCGCCGTCTATGGAAGCGGTATCTGGTCGGGAATTTTCTTTTTCTTTTTTGGCTCATTAGAAAGGCTTTGTTTAGAAAATGATCAGCCAGGCACTTTCTTTTTTTATCCGCTTTACTTATGTCCTCATTGATATCGTCTGCATTTTACTGAGCATATCGCTGGCGTCGGGATTGAGACAGAATGTTTTCCCGATGGGGCTGCAGGACCTGTTCTTCGACAGCGCCAATCCCTTCCATCTGGTTTTCGTGTTCTGGTTTGTGACGGTCCTGTTTTTTAACGGCCTGCACCGGCTTTACCAGACACGCCGTGAAGTGATCGAGACCCATGAGATTGGCCAGGTGATGCGTTCGGTCCTTTTTGCGACCGGGACGGTGCTGGTTTTCGTTTACAGCATGAAGATCGTCGGCTTTCCCCGATCGGTATTTTTATTAATTGTTCTTTTTACGACTATTTTCTTTTGCCTGTGGCGTTTTCTCAAACGACTTTTCGTTCAGTTCCTGGCTGCGAACGGGTATAATAATTTCAATGTGCTGATCGTCGGAGCGGGTCGCACCGGCATGATGCTGGCCCAGGAGATCCGGCGTCATCCCGGGCTGGGGCTTAAGGTGGTGGGTTTTCTTGATGATGAAAAGACCAGCACCGAGCTGGGGCATGACCATAAGGTGCTGGGAAAACTTTCCCGGCTGGACGAGGTGATCCGCAAACAATTTGTTCAAAAAGTCTTTTTCACTATTCATCCGCCGGGAAAGACGTTCTATGACATGATCGAGACTGCCAAGGATCTGCGGGTCGCGGTACGCGTGGTGCCTGTTGCCTTTGATCGTGCGGTGGGTGAAATATTCAAATTTAATATTGGCTATATTCCGATCCTTGAATATTCGGAACTGGGCCATAACCGGATGCAGTACGGCAAGCGGTTGTTTGATCTTCTGGTATCAGGGGCGGCTATTTTGTTCCTGCTGCCCGTTTTTTGCTTGATCGGGATCATGATTAAATTAGATAGCGCCGGACCAGTTTTTTATTTTTCCAACCGTTACGGCCGGGGCGGACGGGTCTTTAAGATGTGGAAATTTCGCAGCATGGTTGCGGATGCCGATCGGAAACTGGATGCGCTTAAATCTCAAAATGAGGTTGATGGCCCTATTTTCAAAATCCGTCAGGATCCCCGGGTTACCCGGATCGGTAAGTTTATCAGAAAATACAGTCTCGATGAGCTTCCTCAGGTCTTTAACGTGCTGTTAGGAGATATGAGTTTGGTCGGCCCCCGCCCATTACCACTCGATCAAGTTGAACAGGAGGACCTTCGTCAGTTGAAGCGTCTGGAGGTCCGACCCGGCATTACCGGTCTCTGGCAGGTTAGGGGCCGCAGCGATCTGCCATTTCACCGGCTCATTAAATGGGATACGTGGTATATCAATAACTGGTCTTTCGGTCTGGATATCAGTATCCTGATGGAAACGGTGCCGGTTGTTTTAAAAGGCAAAGGAGCTTACTGATGGCCGTGAAGGTTAAAAAAGCGTTGATCACCGGAATCACCGGTCAGGATGGTGCCTACCTGGCTGAATTTTTATTAGAAAAAGGTTATGAGGTCCACGGGATTATTCGTCGATCGAGCTCTTTTAATACGCAGCGCATTGATCATTTATATGCTGATCCCCATGAAAAAGGCGTCCGCCTTCGCTTGCATTACGGCGATCTTAATGATGCCTCGTCCCTGGCTCAGGTCATTAAATCGGTCGACCCTGATGAGGTGTATAATTTGGCCGCACAGAGTCACGTGCGGGTGAGTTTTGATGTGCCGGAATATACCGGCGAGATCACCGCGATGGGGACGACCCGTATCTTGGAAGCGATTCGCGAGATGGGGAGCAAGGCCAGATTTTATCAGGCCTCCAGTTCTGAAATGTTCGGAAAGGTTCAGGAAACGCCTCAGACCGAGCATACGCCGTTTTATCCGCGCAGCCCGTATGGCGCGGCCAAGGTGTATTCTTATTGGATGACGGTTAATTACCGCGAGGCGTACAATATGTTCGCTTGTAACGGGATCTTGTTTAATCATGAATCTCCCCGGCGTGGGGAGACGTTTGTAACCCGCAAGATCACCATGGCGCTGGCGCGGATCAAGCATGGATTACAGGATAAACTTTATCTTGGCAATATTGATTCCAAACGCGACTGGGGATTTGCCGGTGATTACGTTGAGGCCATGTGGTTGATGCTGCAGCAGAGTAAAGCGGATGATTATGTGATCGCGACAGGAAAGACGTACTCGGTCCGGGATTTTCTGACGATCGCCTTCGACCATGCCGGCCTGGATTGGAAGAAGTTTGTGGCGATCGACAAGCGCTATTTTCGTCCCACTGAGGTTGATTTATTGCTGGGGGACGCCGCCAAAGCACGCAAGAAGCTTGGCTGGAAGCCGAAGGTTAATTTTGAGCAGCTGGTCCGGATGATGGTTGATGCTGATATGTCGCTGGTTGAAAAAGAGGTTTATGGATTGAAAGGGAAACGCTGATGGGGTTCTGGCAGGGGAAAAGAGTAGTGGTGACGGGCGGTGCCGGGTTTCTGGGCCAGTCCGTTGTGCGTGAACTGCAGGAGGGCGGCTGCCGGGATATTTTTATTCCGCGTTCCCGGGAATTTGATCTGCGCGAAAAGGACGGGATCGTCAGGATGCTCGACCAGGCGAAACCCGATATTATTTTGCATCTGGCGGCTGTCGTCGGCGGTATTGGGGCCAACCGGGAGAATCCCGGAAAATTCTTTTACGATAATTTGATGATGGGTGTTCAGTTAATGGAGCAGGCCCGTTTATCGGGAGTCAAGAAATTTGTGGCTGTGGGCACTATTTGCGCGTATCCGAAATTTACGCCGGTCCCTTTTAAGGAAGATGATCTGTGGATCGGTTATCCTGAGGAAACAAACGCGCCTTATGGATTGGCCAAGAAAATGCTACTGGTCCAGGCTCAGGCCTATCGTCAGCAGTACGGATTTAATGCGATCTATCTGCTGCCGGTGAATTTGTACGGGCCGGGAGATAATTTTTCGCCCAACTCTTCCCATGTCATTCCGGCGCTTATTAAAAAGTGCGTGGACGGCATTCGCATGAAGGCGCCTTCGATCGATGTCTGGGGCACCGGCCAGGCAACCCGGGAGTTCCTGTATGTTGATGATGCCGCGCGGGGGATCATCCTGGCAGCGGAGAAATACGATAATCCGCAGCCGGTCAATCTGGGGACCGATCACGAGATCGCGATCCGGGATCTGATGGCTATTATTGTCGAGTTGACCGGTTACAAAGGCGCCGTTGTGTGGGACGCATCCAAACCGGACGGCCAGCCTCGTCGTCGTCTGGATGTTTCCCGCGCCAGGAAAGAATTCGGTTTTTCCGCGGTGGTGCCTTTTAGGGAGGGTCTGTTGAAAACCATCGATTGGTACAAGGCTCAGCCTGCGCAATGCCGCTAATTTTCCTGATCGACCGTGGTATTTTTTTGCTATTGTGCTTTCTGGTTTTTTTTCTCCCTTCGTCGAACGCCATTGTTCAGATTTTTTCCGGCCTGTTGATCTTCTTTTATCTGGTGAAAAAGTTTTGTATTGAGCGTGTGGCCGGCCGGCTCGCTACATTTGATCGGGCAGTATTTTGGCCGTTGCTGTTGTTCCTGGGTTGGGCGCTGCTGACTGTTTTTATAAGTCATTATCCTGTGCTGAGCTTGAGAGCGTTCGTCGGCAAGCTGATGAAGGTTGCCGGGCTAATGGTCATTACTTACGAGGCATTAAATTCTTGCCGCCGGATAAATATATTTATCGGATTCCTGCTGACGGCAGCCATGATCATCGTTTTGGATTCTTTGTGGCAGATGTATTCAGGGCATGATTTTTTTGTCCATTCACTTTATATATCCGGCCGGGTGATGGCGTCGTTTAAGCATCCTAATGATCTGGGGGCTTATCTGGTTTTTATGATTTTACCGGCGCTTGTGCTGGTGTTTGTTTTTTGTGCAGAAACTTTCAAACAGTATTCCGGTTTGAAAGTGTTTCGGGCATTTGGCTGGGGCGCCTTGACTGTTCTGTTGGTGGCGGTTCTCGGTCAAACGTATTCTCGCGGCGCATGGCTGGGGTCAACGGTGGCGGTGCTGGTTTTTTTGTTTTTTGCCCGTCGTTTCTGGTTCCTGCTTTTGGGAGGTGTGGCGCTTTTTGGTGCCGTTTTCCTTCCCATGCTTTTTCAGCATCGGAATGTCTCTTTTATATCTGAGAGTGCTGGAAATTCTTGTTCTTTGAGCGGCAGCGGCCGCATCGGGTACTGGGAAGACGCAATCCGGATCATCGCTGAGCATCCGGTATTTGGCACTGGCATTAACACATACACGCAAGTTATTAAAACGTATAACACTGTCTGGAAGGCATATCCCCACAACTGTTATTTGCAGATGGGCGCAGAATTGGGATTGGTCGGGTTGGGACTTTTTTTGTGGTTCCTTGGGGCTGTCATTACAGTGATTGCCCGTCAATTATGGAACATGCCCAAACAGCCGTATCGCTGGCTGTGTGCGGCTTTTTTCGCGGGATGGTGCGGAGTCCTGGCGCATAGCGCCCTGGACACCACGTTCTATTCGTCGCAGTTGTCCGTCCTTCTGTGGGTCATGACGGGGTTTATTCTGGCGTTCTCAACGAACGGGATCGAGGTGGCATATGGAAAAGAATGATCGTGCTGAGTTGAATATTCCGGCTGGGTGTGTCTGGCTGCTGCTGGCGTTTGTTCCGGTGATCGTTATTCTGGTTTCGTTTATTCTGGGTGGCTGGTCGTGGGGTTTGATGGATGATTATTCCTGGGTCAAGATGCCGGGAACAGTGTGGGAGAGGATGAGTGGATCGATCGGCAATCCTTTTCTGGCAGGAAGATTTCTTCCGGTGCATGTCTTGCATTCAGCGTTTTTTTATAAAATATTTGCGGAAAATCCGACTGCATTTTATATTTTCCGATGGGTGGAATGCGTTGTGGCACTGGGGCTGTGGGCTTTTTTGTCCTTTCGGGTTACTCGTAGTCAGTTTGCGGCACCGCTTTTTATCTTTGTGACGTTGTCATTTTACAAAGTATATGACGCGTTCTTTTTTCTTTCTACACAGGAAATTCTTGGAATTTTATTCTTTGGCGCCGCAGCGTTGTTCTTTCTTAATGCTGTTGAATCCCGGTTCACTGATGGCGGAAAAATCCGCTGGAATTCTTTTTCGGCGGGGGTAGTGTTGTTGATGCTGACTTTTGGCTCAAAAGAACCGTTTTTGGTTGCCGGTGCGGCGTTAGGGATAAGCTCGATCGTTGTCTCGCTCGCTGACCGTAAAAAAGGCATTTTGAGCTTGGGGATCATCGGCCTGATGCTGGCCGTGGCGTATGCTGTCTTTTTGAAGCTCTTTGTAATGAAAGGATACTCGGCAACCTATGCTGCTACCGACCCCGGCGTTATAGGAGAGAATCTTATGTTGTGGGCGCAAAAAGACCTGCCTTTTCATGTGCCATGGATCTTGCTTGCCGCACTATTGATGGTTTGTTTTTTCAGGACAGCTTTTCAGAAGTGGACCGCGGTCAGAACGTGGGCGTTTTTAACGGGCGTAACGGCCTATCTTGGTTATTTGCTGGTTATCCTGCCCTGGAGTGCCTGGGGACATTATGTAACGCCGCTCGGTGTGTTCTTCGGGTTTGCCATCGCGGTGCTTCTGGCTGACAGGATTGAGCGGCTTGCACTCTCTCATACAGCGGGCTTGTTTCTGTTGATGTTCGCTTTTTCGATGATCGTCGGGGCGATGGCGTTAAAATTTTATGCAACCTATCAGTATGATTCAGCGAACCTGATGAAATGGCTGGCAACCAATTCGCTTTTCGAACATGAAGTTTCTTTAGGGGCCGTGGTCCGTGGAAATGCCTGGGAGCCGTGCGAAACAATCGTTAATCAGGTGAACGGCATTTATGGCAAGAATTATGAAAAGTTCGTTTTAACGTCAAGTGTCCGGGAGATCCTGGCTGATGTGAAGACGCGGTATTATTTGTGGGGGAGACATTGGGGCGACCAGGATCTGAGCCGTCTGGGGGCCATGTGGACGCCGGTGTTCATCAGTGACCATTGGGTACTGTTCCGCCGCATGTTTTGAACCGGACGCAGATAATTTGACAAAAGCCCTTCACTAAATATAATAGGTGGACATTTTTTGATTGGTGGTGCAGTTTCCTTTTTTTATCAGCCAACGGCTGAATAGTGTAAGGGGCCGCATAATTTTCAGGTTGGGGACTTTTAAAGGAGAAAGTATGAATAAGCAGACTGTTCGCGATGTGAATTTAAAGGACAAGAAAGTTATTGTTCGCGTGGATTTCAATGTCCCGCTGGATGGGGCAACCATTACGGACGATATACGCATCCGTTCGGCAGTTCCGACGATCAAATATATCATTGATGCCGGTGCGTCCAAAATTATCCTGATGAGTCATTTGGGGCGCCCCAAGGGTGTTGGTTTCGAGAAAGAATTCTCGCTGGCGCCGGCCGCCAAACGTTTGGCGGAGCTTCTGGGCCAGCCGGTCAAGCTGATGGCTGATTGCGTAGGGCCGGAGGTCAAAACCGGGATCGCGTCATCCACGGAGAAAGTTATCCTTTTGGAGAATCTTCGCTTTCACAAAGAGGAAGAAAAGAATGACCTCTCTTTTGCCAAAGATCTGGCATCGCTGGCTGATATTTATGTAAATGATGCTTTTGGCACCGCGCATCGCGCACATGCCTCAACGGCGGGTATCGCGGCGTATCTACCTGCGGTCAGCGGTTTTCTGATTGAAAAAGAATTGAAATATCTTGGTGCGGCGATCAACAATCCGGAACGCCCGTTCGTTGTTATCCTGGGTGGAGCCAAAGTTTCCGACAAGATCCTCCTGATCGAGAGTTTGCTTAAAAAAGCCAATACGATCATTATTGGCGGCGGGATGGCGTATACGTTCCTCAAGGCTCAGGGTATCAGTATCGGGAACTCGAAGCTGGAAAAAGACAAGATCGATCTGGCAAAGGGCTTGCTGGAAAAGGCCAAGGCCGTGGGCGTGCGTATCGAGTTGACGGAAGACTTTGTGATCGTCCCCAGTTTCGATTCGAATGACGGCAAGATCGTGGATGTTATTCCGGACGGTTTCGAGTCGCTGGATATCGGTCCGAAAACACGCGCCAAGTTCAAGAAGGTTTTGGAAACTGCCAGAACCGTGGTGTGGAACGGGCCGCTGGGTGTTTTTGAACGTGATGCATTCGCCAATGGCACGAAAGAGATCGCCCAGTATCTGGCCGCGCTGACAGACCAGGGTGTTAAGACAATCATCGGCGGCGGTGATTCTGCAGCGGCTGTTGCGAAATTCGGCTTGGAAGATAAAATGACGCACATTTCCACCGGTGGTGGTGCTTCGCTGGAATATTTAGAAGGCAAGGAGTTGCCGGGGATCACGGCGTTGAATGATAAGAAAGCGGCCAGCGGTTGCGGTTGCAGTTGTTCATGCAAGTAGGTTATTGAACGGTGCGGTTCGGAGCGGACCATGTGTCGGCCCGGTATAATATCAGGAGAATTCATGAGAAAGAAGATCATTGCAGGCAATTGGAAAATGTATAAAACGGCAGCGGAAGCGGCCGAGTTGATCGCAGCGTTGAAGAAAGATATCGGCGGTGTAACCGCGGTAGATGTGGTGGTTTGCCCGCCTTTTGTGCATTTGTCATCGGCGGTTGAGCAGAGCAGGTCCTGTTCGATTGCGGTCGGCGCGCAGAATATTTACTGGGAAGAGTTCGGGGCGTTTACCGGCGAGGTTTCCGGACCGATGCTGACATCCATCGGCGTTAAGTACGTGATCGTCGGACATTCCGAGCGGCGCCAGTTTTTCGGTGAAACGAATGAAACGGTAAACAAGCGCGCGCGAGCTGTCCTTAAAGCAGGGCTCAAGCCGATCGTCTGTGTTGGTGAGGTGCTGGCTGAGCGTGAATCAGGCCGCACGTTCGACGTGATCCGTGATCATGTCACGGGGTCGCTGGCGGGCTTTACCAAAGAGGACATGCTTAAGGTTATTATTGCCTATGAACCGGTCTGGGCGATCGGGACGGGCAAGACCGCTTCCGCGCAGCAGGCGCAGGAAGTTCATAAATTTATTCGTGAAGTTTTATTAAAGATGTTCGACAAAGCCACTGCGGATGCGACCCGGCTCCAGTATGGCGGTAGTGTTAAGCCTGAAAATATCGCTGAACTTGTTGCCCAGCCGGATATAGACGGGGCGTTGGTGGGCGGGGCCAGCCTTAAGGCTGATTCCTTCGCGGCGATCGTCAGAAATTCAATGAGTTAGTTCTTTAAGAAAAATATTCAAGGAGAGTTCGCGTGATCACATTTCTAACGGTTATTCATGTTTTGGCGTGTATTTTGATCGTGGTTACTATTTTGATGCAGTCCGGCAAGGGCGGCGGGTTGGCCGAGGGGTTTAGCTCGGCGGAGAATCTTCTGGGCGCGCAGACCAATGTCGTGATGATCAAAATAACGACCGTCCTGGCGCTGGTTTTCCTGGGGACCTGCCTGAGCCTGGCGGTATTGACAGCCAAGCAGGGCACCTCGTTAATGAGAACGGTTCCTGTCCGTCAAGCGCATGAGAAAAAAGTTGATGTGGACAAGCTCTTCGACCAGGCGCCGACACAGACGATCACGTTGAATGCTGAAGCTCCGGCAGCGCCGTCAAAAGACGTTCCGGCTGAAAAAGAGGAAGCAGCAGTCCCGGCGGTGATGGTGAACTCGATAAAATAATGAAATTACTCCCGAATATCAGAAAAAGCACAGCATTTATCCTGCTGTGCTTTTTTTGTTTTTCCGGGCAGGTGCGGGCGGCTGATCCGGCGCGATACGGCGGCGAGCTGGTCCTGGCCATTACCTCCGACCCGAGGTCTTTCAATCCTGTCCTGGCTAAAGAAACCTCCACCACCACGATCACCTCCCATTTATTTGAAGGGCTGACGACGCTGGATGCGTTTGATAACACGGTGAAAGCTAATTTTGCCGACCATTGGAGTGTTAGTGCTGACGGGTTGACCTGGGTTTTTACACTGCGGGACGGCTTGCGCTGGTCGGATGGCGTGCCCCTGACGACAGATGATGTCGTGTTTACGTTCAACGATCTGATCTTTAATGATGCAGTGCCGAATTCCGCCAGGGATATTTTTACGATCAAGGGACAGCCGTTAAAAGTGGAGAAAATCGATGTCCGGAATGTGCGGTTTATCCTTCCTTATAAATTTGCGCCGTTCCTGCGGAGTATGGGGCAGGAAATTCTGCCCAAACATGTACTGGAGAGCGCGGTCAAAGCCGGCCGGTTCGCCTTTACCTGGGGTATTGATGCCCTGCCGGCGTCAATCGTCGGCAGCGGCTCGTTTATTCTTGAGTCATACCGGCCTGGTCAGGAAGTGGTCCTTAAGCGCAATCCGTTTTACTGGAAGAAATCAGCTGACGGCGCCGCTTTGCCCTATCTGGATCGCGTGCGCTATGAGATCGTACCGAGCATGGATGTGGAGCTGCTTAAGTTCATGGAAGGGTCGATCGATGCTTACGGATTGCGGGGGATGGACTTTCCTTTATTAAAGCCGCTGGAGCGTGATCGGCATTTTAAGATTTACGATCTGGGGCCCGATATGGGAGCGAGTTTTGTGGTCTTTAACCAGAATCCGGGAAAAGATCTCAAGACCGGCAAGCCTTTTGTGGCGCCGCAAAAGCTTTCCTGGTTTGCCGACCGCAATTTCCGCCGGGCAGTGGCTTATGCTATCGATAAAAAACGCATCATCGAGATCGTCAAGAACGGGCTCGGTTACCCGCAATATTCACCCGAAAGTCCTGGTTCCGGATTTTTTTATTGCAATGATGTCCAGAAATACGATTTTGATTTAGGCAAGGCAAAAGCTTTATTGGCCCAGTCCGGCTTCAAGGATATTAACGGTGATGGAGTCCTGGAAGATAAAGACGGGCATCCGCTTGAGTTTACGCTGCTTACCAATGCGGATAATACGGAACGCGTCGACATCGCGGCGATCATCCGGCATGATCTGGAAAGTCTGGGAATGAAGGTTAATTTTCAGCTTGTTGAGTTTAACGCGCTGGTCGCGAAACTGACCTCCACGTTTGACTGGGATATGATCGTGCTGGGCCTGACGGGCTCATCGGACCCTCATTTCGGGCAGAATGTCTGGTTATCGTCGGGGCAGCTGCATATGTGGTATCCCAAACAGAAAGAACCGGCCACGGCCTGGGAAAAGCGCATTGATGAGATCTTCGGTCTGGGCGTTCAGGAAATGGATGAAAAAAAACGCAAAGCGTATTACGATGAGTATCAGAAGATCGTGGCCGATGAAGTGCCGATGGCCTATACAGCGCTCGGCGCCCGCCTGACCGCGGTGCGCAACAAGTTCGGCAATCTTAAGCCATCAATGTTCGGCGGGGTGTTCCATAATCTCGAAGAGCTTTATCTCCAGAAGTAACGCAGCTGTGGCGTCGTTTTTGACTAGGAAAGGCTATTGGTGTTCCGGACCGGGCCTCACGAGCCCGAGCGGGCATGGTTCGCCCTGGTTCTCGCGCGGCGAGAGCGAGGGCTCGTGCGGAAGTGAAGCCGCCACGCCGGGGCGGGTGAACGTCCGGGGAGGAACACAAATGGCCTTTCTTGCTCAAAAACGAAAGGTGCGATCCTTGACGCTGGGCGGAAATGCGCTATTTAGGAGCAGCTCTTATGCTGTGTCGGCAACGAAAAGATCTATCTGTTCGCGATGATTTTCGCCGCGCCCTACGGTTTAGGGCATTGCTCTCGGGCCAATGGACCGGTGATTTGATTTCCTAAGGTGATTTTGTAACAAAAGGACGGGTGAGGTGAAGGCCATTCACAGCCCGGGCCCTTCGCAAAGCCCTAAACCTTTGGGCGCTTTTGCCGAAAATCATCTGATTGCTCACAGATAGATCTTTTCGTCGCCTGCGCGACAGAGCTGCTTGAATTGTAAGTTGCGTTATTGGCAAGAAGCATGATGATTTTCTCAGGCGCATTTTAATATTGATTCGGTACATGGGCAGACATGATCACTTTTATCTTTAAAAGACTGGGCATTTCGGTTTTTCTGTTGTTGGCCATGAGCTTCATGACGTTTATGCTCATGCGCATGACGCCGGGGAACTATTTGGATACGATGCGTTTAGATCCGCAGGTTTCATCCGAGACGCTGGCGCATTATGAAAAGCTGTATCATTTGAATGAGCCGGCGTTTGTGCAGTACGGTTACTGGCTTAAGAATTTACTGCGCGGGGAGATGGGGTATTCTTTTTATTATAATGTGCCGGTCGTCAATATTATCGGCGGGCGGATATGGAATACATTTATTTTGTCGTTGAGCGCGTTTTTGCTGACCTGGCTTTTTGCGGTGCCGTTGGGGGTTTGGGCGGCGCTGCGGCGTAATCGATTTTCTGACCGGCTGGTGCAGGTGTTGTCGTATGTTTTTCTATCGCTGCCGGGATTCTTTGTGGCCATGATCTTTTTATTTTGGGCCAGTCAGACCGGCGTTCTGCCGCTGGGCGGGATGCACAGCCCGGGGGCTGACGGCTGGCCGTGGTGGCATCAGGCGCTTGACCTGGCGGCGCATCTGGTGATCCCGACGATCGCTTTGTCGCTGGGATCGATTGCTGGTTTGCAGCGGATCATGCGCGGCAATATGCTGGAAGAATTGGGCAAGCAGTATGTGCTGGCTGCCCGGGCGAAAGGCTTGCCGGAAAACAGGATCATTTATGTGCATGTACTGCGCAATGCACTAAATCCGTTGATCACGTTGCTGGGTTATGAATTCGCCGGTCTTTTAAGCGGCGCGGCGATTATGGAGATCATTACCAGCTGGCCGGGCCTGGGCGCATTGATGTTAACCGCCGTGCGTTCCAAAGATATTTATTTGGTGATGGCCAGTATGTTAATGGGTGGTGTGATGTTTATTGCCGGAAATCTGTTCGCCGATATCTTGTTAGCCAAAGCCGATCCGCGGATACGCCAGGAGAAGCCAGCGTAATGAAAAATGCTTTCTTAAAAAACAAATGGGCGTTGATGGCGTTGTGGGCGC
>PEAR01000062.1 GCA_002753745.1 Candidatus Omnitrophota bacterium
CTTTCAGCGCATCGATCCCAAACTCATGACCGAGCTCGGCTTTTCCCGCACGCTCGCCGTGGCGATCAACGAAAATGAGGCCCTCATCTGCCGGACCGCGATCAATTTTCCTTCAACGCATATCGATACCACCCTTAAAACACTCAAAACCAACAGCGCCATTTTAGAAGCACTGAAAAACGGCACGGTCTTCTCGTCGTTAAGCACCGCGCCCAAGGCCCGCGCGGCGATCGTAAGCCTCTTTGAAACCGAACATTTTATCCTGGCCCCCCTGCTGACCCAGGCCGGCCTGGCAGGTTTTATTCTGACCGGCAACCAATACCACGCCTCACCTATTACCGAAGGCGACGAAGAGTTGATCAGCATCCTGGCCAGCCAGCTGGCCCAGACCATCGAGAACGCTCACCTGTTCGAACAGGTCTACCGTTCGTCGCAGATGCTCGAGACAAAAGTCAACGACCGCACCCGGGAACTTTCTTTTGCGCTTAAACAGGTCGAGGAGATCTCCAGAAAGAAAACCGAATTCATCTCGGCTGTTTCCCATGAACTGCGCACGCCGCTGACTTCGATCAAGGGCTACGCCTCGATTTTGATGACCGGCAAGATAGGCGAGATCCCCGACGCCGTCAAGGAACGCCTGGGCAAGATCAACCTGCATTCCGACAACCTGGTCAAGCTCATCAACGACCTGCTGGACATCGCGCGCATCGAATCCGGCCGCGTGGAAATGAAGACCACGCGCCAGCCCATCAAGCCCATGCTTACCAATATCGCCGACCTGCTCACGCCCCAGCTTTCCGCCAAAATGCTGATCCTGCGCGTCCAGATCCAGGCCGATACCCCGGAGATCGAGTTCGATGCCAGCCAGGTTGAACGCGTCTTCATCAACCTGATCAGTAACGCCATTAAATTCACCAAACCCGGCGGAATCATAACGATCAACGCTATCCCCCAATGGGACAAACAGATCCTTTTATGCGAAGTAGCGGACACCGGCATCGGCATCAAAAAAGAAGACGTCGCCAAAGTTTTCGACGAATTCTACCGGGTCGACAACGAGATCAACATGAATGTCAAAGGCACGGGGCTCGGACTTGCGCTGGCCAAAAACATCGTCGAAGCCCACGGCGGAAGAATGTGGGTCTCCAGCGAGATCAACATCGGGACCACGTTCCATTTTACCCTTCCGTTCAACCGCGTAACCAAAGAACAACCTCAATCCATTTAACTTATAAAGGCCTCTCATGAAACACCAGCGCATCCTTATTATCGACGACAATCCGGACATTCTTGATGTCCTGGACCTGACGCTGTCAGACATCTTTGAAGTCACCAAAGCCAATAACGGGGCGGAGGGCCTGGAAAAAGCCCGCCAGGGAAATTTCGACCTGATCATCACGGATTATATGATGCCCGTCATGACCGGCCCGGAATTCTGCCGGGAACTGCGCAAGGACATCCTGCTGTCCCACGTGCCGATCATCATGCTCACCGGTAAAAATGACATTAAAGACCAGGTCACGGGCATCAATTCCGGCGCCGACGATTACCTGATCAAACCGTTTGAACCCGAAAGCCTGCTGGCACGCATCAACATGATCGTCAAACGCACGGTCCGCAATCTTGACGCGAACCCGCTGACGCACCTGCCGGGCAACGCCTCCATCATGGAAGAGCTGCAGAACCTGATCAGCGCCGACCAGCCTTTCGCGGTAGGCTACTGCGACCTCGACAAATTCAAGATCTACAACGATAAATACGGCTTTGAAAAAGGCGACGAGGTTATCAAGTCGACCGCCCGCACCCTGATCCAGGCCGGGCAGGAAATTGGCGGAACGCGCGTTTTCGTGGGGCACATCGGCGGCGACGATTTCGTCTTCGCCTGTCCCGACGAAATCGCCGACCGGGTCAGCCAGCGGCTCATCGAACTTTTCAATCAGGCCGCACCGGGTTTTTACAGCGCGGAAGACCGGGAAGCCGGCTTTATTATTGGTAAAGACCGTCAGGGAAACGAGACCAAAGCGGGACTCATGACGATCTCAATCGGCATTGTTTCCAACGTCAACCAGAAAATAACACACGTCGCTCAGGTAGGAGAAATAGGGGCGGAATTAAAGAAGTTCGCCAAAGCCCAGGACTGCAGCAATTACGTACGCGACAAACGCAAGGCAGACCGGCTGTCGCAATAAGACGGCCAACCTTGATACCCGCCCGGCATCAGTGATTGACTTGAACGGGACCCACCGGACCAGGTGTATATTTCTGACAACGAACAGTCACCTGGCAACCGCCCTTGGGAATAACGCATTTCCCATTGGTAAGCGCAATATTAAACCCTCCCCCTCCGGGCATCGGATTTAACGGACAGGTCGTTGTAAAAATTAAGCCGTTGAACGGATTACAATTTTGTAAGGTGACCAGATTACAATTCATAACAGTCTTATCCTGACTGAGCACACACCCGTCAGCGTCACATGTTCCACCGCAGCCGTCAGAACCTCCGCACAGCACATTGGTACATTGTGGAGCACAAACACATTGGCCGGAACTGCAGGCCATATGAGCTGCACATTGCTTGCCGCAGGCGCCGCAATTATTACTGTCAGCGTTATAATCAACACAAGGCCCGCCATCACAATGTATTTGTCCCGCAGGACAGTTAGGATCGTACAGCGAACATATCCCGGCATTACAGACATTTTGACCGCTGCAGCCGCAAACCGTTGTACAGGCCTCGCCCGAACCTGGCAATGTCGTGGATGCTGAACACCCGCATATACCATCCGCACACATTTTTCCAGCCGGACACGATTGACCGCACGTTCCGCAATTTGCCGTATCTGTCTGCAAATTTGTACAAACGCCATTACAATTGGACTGACCTTCCGGACAAGGCTTGCACTTTTTCGTCGTCGTCCCATCTGCATTGGCCGCATCAACGATTATTTCATTAGGATAACACCCGCACTTCTGATCGCCGGACCCAATAAGAAAATGCATCGTGTCCGGGCACCCGATAGTGCCGATCGGCCCGTCAGTACACTCGGCAGTCGCATTGCCGTCGCACTCCGTCCCGTTAAACGCCGGCCGCGGGCAAGCGCACTCGCGGACCTGAAATCCATTGATACACCGTGAAAAAGCGCACCAACCCCCGTTGATAGGCTCCGGATTAACCATGAGCACATTGCCATCCGTATTATAAAACCCTCCTAGGATCGCCTGCGCGCCGGTCTGGTAATATGTCTTTGATGTTTGGCCTGTCTGTTGAATAACCCCGTTTGGGCGGAAAGAAAGAAAAGCAAAAAAAGCCACCAGCCCCAAAAGAAGCAGATATTCAAGAAGAGATTGGCCGCGCTTGTTCATAGCTCCATCCATTGAAAGCCCATAAGAAAGGTACCTGTCCTGATGTTTCTGTTAAAAATATAACATATAAATCAGGACGAAACAAGGCCAACGCATGCCGCCAGGCAGGATCAGCCCTTAGGCAAAACTTTTTAGCGCTTTAACCGCGCCGGCAGGATCTTTACTTGTGAAGAAATAACTGGCGGTAATCAGCACATTAGCGCCTGCTTTTACAACGTCAGGTGCTGTTTGAAGATTAATACCGCCATCTACCCCGATATCAGCCTGAGACCGGGACCGGATAAAACGGATCTTGTCGATCGCAGAAGGAATGAACTTCTGACCCGAAAACCCCGGATTGACCGACATGACCAGAAAACTCCCCGCGTGCGCAATGACGCTCTCGATCGCTGTTACCGGCGTCCCGGGATTGATGACCGCACAGGCTTCCCTGCCGCGTGCCTTGATCCTGGCCATATCGCGCTCAAACATACTCGCATCCAAAACGTCGATCTCTTTGGGATACTGTCCATATTCACGACAGGAAATACGCCGCAGCCCGTAACACTCGACGTGAAGTCCGATAATATCCGCCCCCGCATCGATAAAAGAATCAATATAATCCCACGGATGTTCGATCATTAAATGCGCTTCGACCGAAAGTTTCGTATATTTGCGTACTGCCGCGGTCACGACCTGACCGATCGTGATATTGGGCACAAAGTGGCCGTCCATCACATCCACATGAATGCGCTCCACCCCGCAATCCTCACAAAGTTTGAGGGCATCGGCCACTTTCCCGAAATCAGCCGACAAAATACTGGCACTTACTTCAATCTTTTTCATAGGCCACATTATACATAAAAGAAATCGGGACACACCGAATTATTTTGTCTAAACACACAAAACAACCCAATATGTCCCAAATTTATTGATAATAGAAAATCGAAAATTGACCGCAACAGAAAATCACGGCTGTATTTTCGAATCTCGATTTTCTACTGCTCTATTTCTTAGCCGAAGGCTAAAAAATGCGCGGGGAGGGACTTGAACCCTCATACCTTACGGCATACGCCCCTCAAACGTACGTGTCTACCATTTCACCACCCGCGCGGTGATCTCAATGAGAAGGAACGAGGCAAAATATTAACATACTTCGGGGCGATGTCAAGAATTTCGAACTGTTAAGGCCGCTGCAACGAAATCCCTGAACAACGGATGTGCCTTATCCGGCTTGGACTGGAACTCTGGATGAAACTGACAACCCACGAACCAGCGATGGCCCTTCACCTCAACCATCTCCACCAGCTTACGCTCCACATTCGTCCCCGAAATGATCAATCCCTTTGATTCCAAAGCCTCGCGATACTCATTGTTAAATTCATAACGGTGACGGTGGCGCTCGGAAATATCTTCCTTCTTATACGCCGCGTACGACTTGGTCTCTTTTTCCAAATGACAGGGATACGCCCCCAACCGCATGGTCGCACCCAAATTAACAACCTGATGCTGTTCAGCCAGCAGCGATATAACCGGATCCTTAGTGTGCTTGTCAAACTCTGTAGAGTTCGCCGTTTTCAGACCGCAAATGGAACGCGCAAATTCAACCGTCGCCAGCTGCATCCCCAAACAAATTCCGAACAAAGGAATATTCTTCTCGCGGGCATACTTGATCGCCCGGATCTTGCCTTCGATCCCGCGCGACCCAAAACCGCCGGGAATAAGAATGCCCTGAACGTTCCTGAAGAAGCGGTCCACCTTGCCCTTTTCAAGATCTTCCGAATCGATCTTGATAATATTGACTTTGGCGTCCGAAGCGATCCCGCCGTGGCCCAGGGCTTCATAGATCGACTTATAAGCATCAGGCAATTGAATATACTTGCCAACGACCGCAATATTGACCTCACGCTTCGGATGACGCACCCGCTTGACCACAAAATCTTCCCAGGCTTTCAGGTCCTTGTCCGCCGCCTTGATATTAAGTTTTTTAATGATCAGGGTATCCAGGTGCTCTTTCTTGAATGCCGACGGACATTCGTAAATACTTTTAACGTCCGCCGCCTCAATGACCGCTTCCACATCAACATTGCAGAACAATGCGATCTTCTCGCGCTGCTCAAGCGAAATAGGACGCTCGGTCCGGCACAACAAAATATCCGGCTGGATCCCGATCTCACGCAGAGTCCCAACGGAATGCTGCGTGGGCTTGGTCTTCTGCTCACCGCAGGATTTGATATACGGCAGCAGGGTGACATGGATATTGATCGCATAGTGTTCGCCGAGCTCCCAGCGCAGCTGGCGGATCGCCTCCAAAAACGGCAGACTCTCGATATCACCCACCGTACCGCCGATCTCCACAATCACCACATCCACATCGTGTTCCTTGGCAACTTTTTTCAAACCACTCTTGATCTCGTCGGTAATATGCGGAATGATCTGCACGGTCTTGCCCAGATAATCGCCGCGGCGTTCCTTGGTAATGACCGAATAATAAATTTTCCCGGCCGTAATATTGTTGTCCTTGGAAAAACGACCGTTGGTAAACCGTTCATAATGCCCGAGGTCCAGGTCCGTCTCGGCACCGTCGTCGGTAACATAGACCTCGCCGTGCTGATACGGATTCATCGTGCCGGGGTCAACGTTAAGATAGGGATCACACTTGAGGATCGTCACGGTCAACCCGCGCGTTTCAAGCAGCTTACCGATCGATGCTGAAGCAATTCCTTTACCCAAACTGGAAACAACACCGCCAGTCACAAAAATATATTTACTCATCTGCCATTCCCTTCTAACAGATATTTGCTTTTATTGGTCGGGATCTCGATCGGGTACTTCCCTGTAAAACAAGCATCACAAAAAGCCGTCTGGTCTTTCATGACGGACAGCATGCCTTCAATACTAAGATATGAAAGTGAGTCCACCTCAATATAATCCGCCACTTCCTGGACGGTCTTGCCGTAAGCCACCAGTTCATCCTCCGACGGAAAATCGATCCCGTAAAAACACGGATGAATGATCGGCGGGCAGGTGATCCGCAAATGGATCTCTTTGGCGCCGGCCTTGCGCACTTCGCGCACGCGGCTGCGGGACGTCGTCCCTCGCACGATCGAGTCTTCCACCAGGATAATGCTTTTGCCCTTGATCACTTCCGCAATCGGGTTAAGCTTCACCCGGACGCGAAAATCACGTAAAAACTGCGTCGGCTGAATAAAGGTGCGGCCAATATAGTGATTGCGTACCAATCCCGCCTCATACGGCAAACCGGTCTGCTGGGCATAGCCCAGGGCCGCGTACACGCCGGAGTCAGGAATAGGCATCACCATATCCGCGTCCTTGACCGGCGACTCCTTCGCCAGCTGGGCACCCAGGCGTTTTCTCACCAGATAAACATTGTCATCAAAAATATGACTGTCCGGACGGGCAAAATAAATATTCTCAAAAACGCACTGCGCTTTCTTCACCTTGCCGTGCTCGGGAAGATAAACTGACTCGATCTTGCTGCCTTTAATGATCACAATCTCGCCGGGTTCAATTTCACGGACAAACTCAGCCTTGGTCAGGTCGAGAGCACAGCTTTCACTGGCCAGAATATACCCGTCACCTAATTTTCCAAGGACCAGCGGACGGTTGCCGTACGGATCACGCGCGCCGACCAGCGTATCCTGAACCATAAAAACCGCCGAATACGAACCCTTCAACTGTGACATGACATTAACGAACCACTGCTTGTAATCTGTATTCGGTGTCTTGGCCAGCAAATGGATAATAACCTCGGAATCCATGGAGGTCTGAAAGATCGACCCTTCATCCTCAAGCTTTCGGTAAAGCTGTTCGGTATTAGTAAGGTTACCGTTATGCGCGACGGCTACGCCGCGGCTGCGGTGAGTGACCAGAAACGGCTGACAATTCTTTTTATTGGATGATCCCGTCGTAGAATAACGGGTATGCGCGATAGCCACGCTGCCCTTGAGAGATTCCAGCGCCGCCTCATCGAACACATCAAAGACCAGCCCCCGGTCCTTGATGATATGCATGTCTTTGCCGTCGTAGGTAGCAATGCCAGCCGCCTCTTCACCGCGATGCTGAAGGGCGTATAATCCGAGATATGCCAGCTTGGAAGCTTCCGGGTGATGGGAAATGCCGATGATACCGCACATACGCAGACGCCCTATTCTTTGGCTCTTAACTAAACGCCAACCTTCAAGCTCCGGGCGTAATAGCTCTGGAGCGACTCGACCGTAAATCCTTCTTTCAGACTCGCTTCAATACCGTGGATCGCCGCCGCCGCCCCCTGGATCGTGGTGATACAGGGAATATTATGCAAAATAGCCGCCGCGCGGATCTTGCGCATATCAAACTGGCTTTTCTTGCCCGAAGGCGTATTGATAATAAGATTTATCTCATTTTTACCGATGAGTGTCAATATGTTGTTATGACCCTCACCGGTCTTGTCCACCAGCGTAACCGTGACCCCGCTGGTGCGAAGCACTTTGGCCGTGCCTTTCGTGGCATACAGTTTGAAACCGATATCATTCAGCCGTTTGGCCATAAAAGAGATCGTGCGCTTGTCTGTCTCGTTAACGCTAATAAAAATACCGCCCTTTTTAGGCAGGGCCTGATTAGCGGCCTGCTGGCTTTTGGCATAGGCCGCGCCGAACGTCGGCGCCATGCCCATGACCTCGCCGGTGGATTTCATTTCCGGTCCCAGGATAATATCAACGCCCGAAAAACGCGAGAACGGCAGCACACATTCCTTGACCGCCACCATGCCCAGATGATCAAAATCCGGCAGTTTGAAATCCGTCAGTTTTTCCCCCGCCATGATCCGGGCGGCCATTTTGGCCAGCGGCACGCCGATCGCCTTGGAAACAAACGGAACCGTGCGTGAGGCACGCGGATTAACCTCAAGAACAAAAACTTTTTCGCCCTTGATCGCAAACTGGATATTCAGTAGCCCGATCACATTCAACGCCAGCGCAATGCGCCGGGTATTGTCCTTGATCTCGGCTAAAATTTCTTCGCTGAGCGTATGCGGCGGCAACACGCACGCGGAATCACCCGAATGGATGCCCGCATTCTCAATATGCTCCATGATCCCGGCCACATAAACCTGCTCGCCGTCACAAACAGCGTCCACATCGACTTCCATGGCATCTTCAATGAACTTGTCGATCAAAATCGGATGGCCGCGGGAAACATCGGTCACTTCATCAATGAAAAACATCAGTGATTCTTCATCATAAACAATACGCATCGCACGCCCGCCTAAAACGTAGGACGGCCGCACCAGCACCGGATACCCCACCTGCAGCGCCGCGGCCACGGTTTCATCAACCGTCGTCGCGGAAGCATTGTTGGGCTGACTGATCTTAAGTTCATCCATCAACGCGGAGAACTTTTCGCGGTTCTCGGCGGTGTCGATCGAATCCACGCTGGTGCCGATAATCGGCGCGCCGGCCTGTTTCAGGCGACGGGCCAGGTTCAGCGGTGTCTGTCCGCCAAACTGCACAATAACACCGTCAGGCTTCTCGACATCCATGATATTCATCACATCTTCAAACGTCAGCGGCTCGAAATACAGGCGGTCGGACGTGTCGTAATCCGTCGAAACAGTCTCGGGATTGGAATTGACCATGATGGTCTCAAAACCCCGCTCCTTAAGCGCAAACGCCGCATGGCAGCAGCAATAATCAAACTCAATACCCTGGCCAATACGATTGGGACCGCCGCCCAGGATCATGATCTTTTTGCGGCCGGGGCCCTTGATCTTCGAAATTTTCTCATTCTGCAGGATCGCTTCATCCTCAGTTTCATAAGTCGAATAAAAATACGGTGTATATGCTTCGAACTCCGCCGCACAAGTATCGACGACCTTAAACGTGGCCACGATCCCTTTAGACTTGCGCAGGGTACGCACCGCGCTCTCCGAACAATCCATGATCTCAGCCAGCTGAGGATCAGAAAACCCCCACTCCTTGGCCTGACGCAATGTTTTATCCGACAAGACTTTGGTGTCGGCAAACTCACAGATCATCTCATTCTCAAAATCCAAAAGCTGCTTCATCTGGGCAATGAACCAGATATCGATCCGGGTATGCTCCACCACCTGTTCAACCGTCATCCCGCGCTGAAGCGCGTACTTGATATAAAAAATTCGCGACGCATTAGGCTCGCGCAGACGCTGCAAAAGCTTTTCTTCCTCGATCAGGCGGTAATCGGCCTTATTGTCAAAACCGATATGATGGATCTCAAGGCCGCGCAGCCCTTTTTGCAAGGACTCCTTGAAGGTGCGGCCGATTGCCATGGTCTCGCCGACAGATTTCATCTGAATGCCCAAAACATCCTGGGCTTCGGGAAATTTCTCAAAGGTGAACCGCGGAATTTTGGTAACACAATAATCAATGGTCGGCTCAAACGACGCCGGAGTCTCACGGGTAATATCATTCTGGATTTCGTCGAGAGAATAACCGACCGCCAGCTTGGCCGCGAACTTGGCAATCGGAAAACCCGTCGCCTTGGATGCCAGCGCCGATGAACGCGACACGCGCGGATTCATCTCGATAACAACCATCCGACCGGTGCTCGGATGAACCGCAAACTGAATATTTGATCCACCCGTCTCAACGCCGATCGCACGGATCAGCGCCAGCGACTGGTCGCGCATCTGCTGATATTCACGGTCCGTCAATGTCTGGGCCGGGGCCACGGTAATGGAATCCCCGGTATGCACACCCATCGGATCAATGTTCTCGATGGAACAGACGATGACCACATTATCTTTATTGTCACGCATGACCTCCAGCTCATACTCTTTCCAACCTTCAATTGATTCCTCAATCAAGATCTCGGAAATAATACTGCTGTCGATCCCGCGCTGGGCTTTAACATCAAATTCTTCTTTTTTATAAACGATCGACCCGCCGGTACCGCCGAGCGTAAAACTGGAGCGGATAATGCAGGGAAAGCCGATCTCTTTAACGACCTCGCGCGCTTCTTCCAGCGTATACGCAAAAGAACTGCGCGGCAGATCCAGCCCGATGCTCAGGCACACCTGCTTGAATTTTTTACGGTCTTCGGCCTTTTTAATAACGTCATACTTGGCGCCGAGCATTTCCACATTGTATTTCTTAAGAATGCCTTTTTCCCACAGCTCAACCGCCAAATTCAGACCAGTCTGGCCGCCCAGTGTCGGCAGGATCGCGTCCGGACGTTCTTTGGCAATGATCAGTTCAAGGAACTCAACATTTAACGGCTCAATATACGTATGCGGGGCTGTTTCCGGATCGGTCATGATCGTGGCTGGATTGGAATTCACCAGCACGATCTCGAAACCCTCTTCCCGCAAGGCTTTACATGCCTGAGTACCGGAATAATCGAATTCGCAGGCCTGACCGATCACGATCGGGCCGGAACCAATTAACAAAATCTTTTTAATGTCTGTACGTTTAGGCATTTAAATTTTGTGCTTTTCCATTAATTCGATGAATTTGCCGAACAAATATTTCGCGTCATTGGGGCCAGGCGCCGCTTCGGGATGATATTGCACCGAAAACAGCGGATACTTCTTGTGCCGCAGCCCTTCAACCGTTTTATCATTCAGATTCAGGTGGATCGCCTCAACCTCATCCTTATTAAGGCTGTTGATATCCACGCAAAACCCGTGGTTCTGCGACGTGATGCTGATGCGGCCGGTTTCAAGGTCTTTCACCGGATGGTTACAACCGTGATGACCGAACTTAAGTTTATATGTACGTCCGCCCAAAGCCAGGCCGATCATCTGATTCCCCAGACAAATCCCGAAGATCGGCTTTTTACCGATCAACTCTTTAACCGTTGCGATAACATTAGTGACTGCCGCCGGATCGCCCGGGCCATTGGCGAGGAAAATACCATCGGGATTAGTCGCCAGGATCTCGGCCGAACTCATCGTCGGAGGCACCACGCTGGTTTCAATGCCCAGCTTGGCCATTTCGCGTAAAATATTCAATTTGATCCCGCAATCGATCGCCGTAACCTTGTATTTCCTGGCGCCTTCGGCTTTCCAGGTATACGGCTTGGTAATAGCCACTTCCTTGACCCAGTCAGCGCCTTCCATGGACGGCACCGTGGCCAATTTTGCTTTCAGGCTTTTGAGATCGAAATCATCGGTGGAAATCAGACCCTTCATGGCGCCGGAAACACGCAAGTGGCGGGTTAAGGCACGGGTATCAACACCTTCAATGCCGATAATCTTGTTTTCATCTAAATATTGGATAAGACTTTTATTAGCGCGGAAATTGGAATGCGTGCGGCAGAATTCCTTGACGACAAACCCCTTAACATGAATCCTGGAGGATTCAACATCCTGGTCGTTAATGCCGTAATTGCCGATCAGAGGATACGTCATCACGACGATCTGGCCGGCATAGGAAGGATCGGTCAAAACCTCCTGATATCCGGACAGCGCGGTGTTAAAAACAACTTCACCGGCCGACTCTCCGTGAATATTCAGAGACTTTCCGTAAAAACATTTGCCGTCTTCGAGGTAAAGGACTGCGTCTTTCATTTAATACTATTCTTTTTAAAGAGGAGTCAACATAGGAGGAAAATCCATCCCAAAACCCGCACTACTATAACACCGTTTCCCTTTATGTCAAGACGGGCGGACAAATCACTATCTTACCTTTTCTCAAGCCTTTTTCTGTTGGCCTGGAACATGGCATCGCCAAGGGTCTGGCGGGCGAGATCGTCTTTGTTCTTGCCGTTGCCAAAGTCGTATTCCATGACGGCCGCATAGCGCAGAATGTTGCCAAAGGGGGCATTGAGCATGTCGGGATTCGCATGCACCAGGGAATCAACCATTTTCACATAGTCACCCGGCGGACGCCGAATGACAGCGCCCCCTTTTCGGAACCGGTCAATATATTCCGCCACCGTTAACAACTTGATCTCCTGGTCAAGAATCTGAACCCAGGGGGCCGATGAATGGTCGAGCGCATCCCAAAGGTCGCTGATGTCGACCGTTGTTTCAGGACTGAGCGCTTCGTCCTCCGGCAAGGCTTCCGGGTTTGGCGACGCGGGGGCCAGGATATCCGCCGCCGCTTTCTTGCCCAGCGCGCGGCGCGTCATTTCCGCCTGAGCGGCCGTATATTGTTCGGCGCGCTTTTTTACCGCTGTTTTCTGAACCGCGGCATATTGCAGCAATTGCTTTTCCGTTTCCGCCTGCTGGACATCTGCCGCCTGAGCCCTCAACAACGCATTACGCTTGGCCGTATACGCAGCATACTGGGCGATCTCACCGTTCAGCTGCGCCTGGGTCTGCGCCTCCTGATAAACTTTTAACTGCTGTTCCTGCTTGTACTGATTCAACGCCGCCACATTATTGTAGGCCACGGCCTGCTGATACTGCGCCACTTGCTGGGCCTGTTGCTGCGCCACCGCCACGGCCTGGGCGGCCTGCTGT
>PEAR01000063.1 GCA_002753745.1 Candidatus Omnitrophota bacterium
CCCCGGGATAGAAGATATTTTTTCATTTCGGGAATCGGGCAAAAACCGTAATGAAAAACCGACGCACAGGCGACCGCGCTGACCGGCGCGGCCTGTAAAAGCTGTTCAATGTGCGCCGCGCTCCCGCAGCCGCCGCAGGCGATCACCGGGATCGGCACGACACTTGTGATCCGCCGGATCAGGTCGATCTCAAAACCGTTCTTCATGCCTTCGTGGTCGATCGACGTCACCAGGATCTCCCCGGCGCCCAGCTTGACCACGCGCTCGGCCCAGGCAACCGCGTCGATCCCCGTCGCTTCCCGCCCCGTCTCAATATAAGCCTCCCAGCAGCCAGCGCCCGTTTTCTTGGCCTCAATCGAAGCAACAATACACTGCGAACCAAAGGTGCCGGCCGCTTCACGGATCAAATCCGGACGGCGAATGATCGCCGTATTCAACGCCACTTTATCCGCCCCGGCACGCAGCACCTCGCGAATATCCTGCACTGTCCGTAGTCCACCGCCAACCGTTAACGGCACAAAAACGTCTTCCGTCACCCGGCGGATAATATCCTTGAGGCTGTTACGTTCATAAAGACTGGCCACCGCATCCATATAAAGGATCTCATCCGCGCCCTCAGCGTAATATTTAAGCGACGCCTCCTGCGGAACGCCAACGACCCTCAGGCCTTCCAAATGAATGCCCTTGACGATCGTATTGTTCTTGATGTCCAGACGAGGAATGATCCTGATTTTATTCATATGCTCAGGTAACGAACTGATTCAAATTCTTAACAACCTTCTGATATTCTTCCCACTGGCCAATGTCCAGCCACGACGCTTCACTGATCGGGAAAACACCAACCTTCATTTTATGATTCTGGGCCTTCGTGATCAAGTCGGTAAAATTAAAGGCTTTATTCGCCGGAATCAGACGCATCAGTTTCGGTTCCACCACATACATCCCGGTATTGACCAGGACATCATATCCCGGCTTCTCGCGAATCCCCTTCAGGGCGCCGCCAGGCTCGATATCACATACACCGTAAGGAATCACGAAATTCCGGCAGGAAACAACGATCGTAATATCATTCTGACTCTTGGCATGAAACTCAACAAGTTCCGCATAATCACAATTAATAATAATATCGCAGTTAGTGACAATAAATGTCCGTTTGATCTTCTTGCCAAGGAGCTTCAAAGCGCCGGCCGTCCCCAGCGGCGTTTCTTCGATCACATAGTTGATCTTGTAAACCTGTTTGGCCTCCTCAAAATACGATTTGACCATTCTTGCTTTATGATTTAGCGAAATAATAAACTGTTTTATTCCGTACTCACCAAACTTCTCCATGATCAATTCAATGATCGGCTTATCGCCGATCGGGATCAACGGTTTCGGCAGGATCCGGGTAAAAGGATCGAGCCGGGTGCCTTTTCCTCCCGCCATAATGACAACCGGCAGATCAAGACGTGTTTTTTCGATGCCGATTTTGTTGCCAAAAACCGCATCCCAGATCAGGACGCGCTCAATCTTGCGATTCTTATCAACCACAGGAAGGGATTCGACCTTTAACTTAAGAATCAGCCGCTTAACATCCTCCAGATCATACCCGTGCTCGACAAATTTGGGATCCATATTACACACATGATCAACAGGCGCATCGATACTGCCCCCGTGCAGCAGCCACTTGCGGATATCCCCGTCGCTCAAGGCACCTACCAGCCGCCCTTCCTTATCGACAACAAACAATTCCTTTTCGCCGATTTCGCTCAATCGTTTCATCGCCAGACGGACAGACGTCCCCAGCAGGACCATAAAACCTTTAATATTTTTCGTCATCTTGACTCCTCATCCCTGGCAATATGCTCGAACCTGATCCCGTGCAGCTCGTAATACGCCCCGGGCGCTCCCGGGAACGCCAGCGCTCTCACCCGACGGCAGACTTCTTGCCGCGACATGGACGCCTCCAGACGGCAGAGGTCATTAAGTTCACGGCGTGTGTAAGGCACACGTTTCCACTGATCCCTGATGGCGGGCAATGGCTTGCCGGATGCCAGCAACGATGCGGTTTCCTTAAAAAGTGCCAGCAGCTGCTCCATCGACCTGTTTTTCAGCGACACCACTGTCTCTTGCGGCGTCACCGGGAAATAACGGCATCCGACGATCGTGCCCGTATCCACCTTGGGCAGCATCAGATGAGCCACCACGCCGTAACGTTCAACTCCGTCGTAAAGCGCAAAATTATAACAACCGGTCCCCGGGTACTCGGGCGGGCCCGGATGAAAATTGACCGCCAGGAGAGCCGGCGGTTGTAACACCGCGGCGGGGATGATCCAGGGACTAAGAAATGATAAAAGGATCTGCCCTTTAAAAGTCAATAACGCGGACGGCATGGGATCCCCGACACGGCCCTTGACGACCGCCATGTCACCGGCAAAAAGCTGCGTTGCGAACGCCTCCGCTGCGGCACAAACAGACGTTGTCTTGCTCAAAAAGATAACCTTAGGCATGTTGGCCCCGGTGGAGCGTAACGAACGGTTTCATCGTCAACCCCTCGATAGAAACAGTTTTTAAAATATCCCTGATCCGCGGCGCGGTATGTCCATCACCGTAAGGATTCTTAAGCGTTGATAATGATTTCCGGAAACGTGAAGACGCGGCCTGCAAAATCGCCTGCAGGATCTTTTTCGCATCATCCGGAACATCGATCACGTTGGCCGCGCGCAGGCGTCCTTTTTGCCGGTCGCCGATATTCACGACCGGAAGCTGAAATGAGGGCGCCTCAATGATCCCGCTGGAAGAATTCCCGACCATCACCGCCGCATACTTCATCAGCGACAGGTAACGCAAAGAACCCAGCGATTCAACAGCCTTGGCGTCGCTGCGGCTTTTCACAAAAGATCTGATTTTCAGCCGGATGATCTGATTCTCCGGATCAGCGTTTGGCATGGTAAATAAATACCGCAGACCCGCCTTTTCCAGCGCAGCCAGCAATATTTGCACCTGTCTTCCCGCGGCCCCCTTTTGCATGGTAACCGGATGAAAGGTGACCAGTGCCGTATGATCGCCGATCTTAAAAGACAGCTCTTTCTCCAATGCCTCACGGGTCAGTAACGGCAATTGCCGGATATTATCAAGCCCGGGGGCCCCGACGTTAAAAACACGTTCCGGCGACTCCCCCATCTGGACAATCCGCCGCGCGTGCTCGGCGTGCGTCGCAAAATGCAGATGCGCCATCTTGGACACCGCATGCCGGATAATGTCGTCATAAGCGCCTTCGGTAACTTCTCCGCCATGAATATGGGCCAGCGGCAGTCTCATCAAGGTCGTGGCCGTCGCTGCAGCCAGTGTTTCAAACCGATCCCCCAGCACGACCACGATATCCGGGGAAAGGCGGTCAAAAGCCCTGGCAAATCCTGCCACCCCCCGTCCTGCCGCGGCCGTAATAACCGGATCGGTATCCGCCGTCAACCTCATCGGGACGCGGGCCGCAATCTTAAATCCGTCGCTGATTATTTGATTAACGGTCATCCCAAAACGCGCTTCCAGATGCATTCCCGAAACAACGACCTGCAGCTCGAGAGCAGAATCTGCTGATATCTCTTTCATCAATCCGGCCAAAAGGCCGTATTCCGCCCGGGAACCGGTGACAACACAGATCTTGCGCTTTTTCATGCCAGCATTCCCCGGGTTATCAAATCATCGAACTTGATGCTTTTTCTGGCGCGCCGCCCGATAACGGCCGCCATCTCCGCCGGGGGAATCCCTGTCCCGGGCCGCTTGATAACAAGATCAGCCTTCCCGATCTTTTCACCACAGGCGATATCCCGGGCCGCCACCAGACTTTTTCTTACCTGGGACACATAACGCTTTTCACACGGAGCCGCCCGCTTGACGCCATCACCCATCGCCGATTCAACCGCCCTGACCCCCCGCACCAGTTCTGCAAATTCCTCCGGCTCCAGTGACGCGCGATGGTCAGGCCCGGCCATCACCTTGCTCATGGTCAAATGTTTCTCGATCACGGCAGCGCCCAGGGCTGCGGCCGCGATCGGCATCCAGACCCCCGGCGTATGATCCGAAAATCCATAAGGAACATTAAAAACTTTCCCGAGCGTCAGCATCGCGCGCAAATTAACCTGGTCGAAAGGAGCGGGATATTCGGTCACACAATGCAGCAATATCAGCTGTTTCACTCCGGACGATCGCAGGACCCTGACGGCCTGACGGACCTCATCGAGCGAAGCCATGCCGGTCGAAAGAATGACCGGCTTCTTCTTCGCAGCCACCACTTTCAAGAACGGCGTATTGGTAATTTCTCCCGATGGGATTTTAAACGCACCGACGTTCAGCTCGCTGAGAAGGTCAGCACTCTGCTCATCAAAAGGCGTGGAAAGAAACATGATCTTCGCCCGGTGGCAAACCTCGATAAGCCGAAGGTGCATCTTGCGATCCAGCTCCAGGCGCCGCAGCATCTCAACCTGCGCGCCGGCACCTACCGTCTCCTGCTGGTACCCCACATTCCTCGCCGAAGCAGAAGCCAGCGCCGCAGCCTTGAAGGTCTGAAACTTAACCGCGTCGGCCCCCGCTTTTTTGGCGGCATGGACCAGCTGTTCCGCGATCTTAAGATCCCCGTTGTGATTGACGCCGGCCTCGGCAATGATAAATGCCCGGCCATGTTTTAACGTTAACATCCAGCAACCTCTCCTAACATTTTTCGACCTTTGGGGCCAGCGCCTCCATTATTACCTTACAGACAAAAGCAATATCGGCCTGAGAATTCAAGGTAGAGCTGGGCAGGCAAAGCCCCCGCTCATAAAGCATCTCCGCAGCCGCACAGGATCCACGCCGGAACGATCCGGCATAAGGAAACCCGTGCAGCGGCCTGAACAGTTTCCGTGAAGGGATCCCCCTGGCCTTCAATCCCCCGGCAACGGTCAACGCCTCAGCCGCACTCCCGAAAACCGCCGCCGTAAACCACCACGAAGGATCAGCATCCGGATACACACCCTGCAGCCTGCCGCTCGCGCCAGCGCCAAGACTTTCCCGGTAGATGCCATGAAATTCTTTTTTTAACTTCAGAAATCCGGAAAACCGCTCCAGCTGGGCCATGCCCAGCGCGGCATTCAAATTCGGCATGCGGTAATTGAACCCGACTTCCAGGAAGCCTTCCATCCCTTCGCGGGGATTGGCCTGGTTGATCAGGTAATTCACCCGGTCGAGGATCGCCGAAGATCTAGCGACCAGCATCCCGCCTGCACCGGTCGTGATCAGCTTGTTGCCGTTAAAACTGTAACAGCCGATATCCCCGAATGTCCCGGCCTGGCGCCCCGCGATCGACGCGCCCAACGCCTCGGTAGCATCCTCGACAACATAAATCCCGGCCGCCTGCGCAATGGCCATGATCGCCGGCATATCGCAGACATTGCCATACAAATGCACCGGCATCACCGCCCTGGTCCGCGGCGAAATCGCCGCCTTCACTGCCTCCGGTGACAGGCACCAGGTTGCGGGATCCACATCCACAATAACCGGACAAGCCCCGGCATGCATCACCGCGTGCAGGGACGCCGCGAATGTCGTGGCCGGCAGAATAACCTCATCCCCCGGGCCAACGCCCAAAACATGCAGCGCCACGTGCAGCGCGGCCGTTCCGCTCGATGTAGCCACCGCCCTCGAAACCCCGGCAACAGCGGCAAACTGACGCTCAAACTCGCCGACCAGGGGACCAAACGTGGACACGTAACCGCTGTCGATCGCGGCACAAACGCGCTCTTTCTCCAGGCGGCCGATATTAGGGGCATCAAGATGAATTGCAGGATCAGACATTTTTGTACCGCGCGGCATCGCAATCGCCGAAAACGCCCTCCTCGATCATGGTTTTCATTTCCCGGATCCCGTCAGGAACCTTTTTGGAAACCTTGAATCCCAGCACCTTCTGGATCTTGGCAAACGAAACACGGTAATCGCGGGGATCCTGGTTGCGGCTCACATACCTGACCTTAAGGGCCGGAATAAATTTACGGATCTCATCAACAAGCATCTGCTTCTGGTAATTCTCATTGGTATCGCCAACATTAAACACGTCATACGCGACGGCGGCGGCATCGGCCGTTAAGACCAGCCGGATCGCGCGGGCAAAATCATAAACATGGCAATACGGGCGCCAGAACTGTTCGCCGAAAATCTCCAGCTCGCGGCCCATCGCGCATTCACGGGTAAACTCATTGACCGTAAGATCAAAGCGCATCCTTGGCGATACCCCATACACCGTCGAAAACCTCAGGATCACGGGACAAAAATTCTTGTCTCGCACAGAATCCTGCAAAACATATTTCTCAAACATCACCTTGGTCTCCGCGTAAAGGGAAACCGGGGCCAACGCCGACGTTTCATCGACAAAGCTGGAGGGATCTTTCATTTTCCCGTAATTGCTGCAGGTCGATGAGAAAACGAAACGCTGACAACCGTTTTTTTTAGCCGCTTCAAACAGGTCCCGCGCACCTTCCCAGTTCACGCGGCGCGCCAGGTCCGGCTGTTTGGCGCAGGCCGGGTCGCCCACGATCCCCGCCAGATGGATAACGGCCTCCGGCGCAAAATCCCGCAGGACCCGCGCCACATCCGACGCCGATGTGATATCACCTTTCGTAAACGAAAACTTCGGGTCATGCCAAAAGCCCAGCAGACTCTCGCCGCCAAAACTCAAATTATCGAAAACCCGGACTTCATAACCGTCCTGGAGCAACGCTCCCGTCACCACCGATCCGATATACCCTGCCCCGCCCGTCACCATGATCCTCTTCATGAGAAACTGCCTTTCTTTTAGAAATTCAACATCACACAACCTTTTCCCGCAGGCTTACGTCCGCCTCGGGATATTCAACCTTGTCCCCGGCCAACCGAAGGTTCTTCTCGACCATATTTCTCAAGAAAACATGTGCCGGACAATTCTCCCGAATATTCATCATATACGCCGCCGCTTCGCCTGACAACCGGCGATATTCATCCTGACTGATCGCCCGCAGTTCGTCCAGCTGCCGTGAAAAGATTTCATAATCCCTTTCTTTCAGGGACCAGATCCCGTTCACCGGCAGATCAAACTGATCATTCATGCTGAAGTTACAAAAAAGCACCTTTCGCCCCCACCCGAACGCTTCCCGAGCCAGCGTCGAACAGATCGCGAGGGATACGTCGCTGCTGTCAATAGCTGAATACGAAGCCATCTTCTCTTCATCAGCCTCGATCAGCGTCGCGTGATCCCCGAATTTACGAGTATAATACTCCCTTTCCGGCAGATGTCCTTTGGTGCGAATGGCAATACATAATGAGACCTTGCGCTCCTCAACATACCGGATAAGAAAGTCATCGAGCATGATCATGCCCCGCACAAATTCGCAGGTCGAATTTCCCGACACATCATAGGTATCGTCCCAGGTTGAAATCAGGCACAGGGCAAACCGGCGGGCCGACCCGTGAGGCGCCACGCACGTGCGAAAATACCCGGTTTTCAAAGACCCCAAAGGATAAAAACGATCGATCACATGACCATAAGCAGGATACAGATCCGCCTCGAATTTCCCGAAGCAGACCAACGCCGGCATAGAAATAACCTTTTCTTTTTCAGGCCAGAGACCAAGAGAATCCTTCAAACAATCTTTGGTCCGAATACCATTTTGAACCGCCACAAACAAGGCCTTTTTATAAATCCGGCTGATCTTCTGAAAAGGATAACTGGAGTCAATCATCGTCAGCACTATTTTAGGTTTCATGTACTGCAAACAAGCCAGTAAATAAACCCTGTACAAAGATCCAAGACAATACTTGAGAAATTTCACCAGACGATTCCCTGCTCCCCCCGTCATGGGGAAAATCGGAAACTGAAAAAAACGAAAATTACATAATACAAGCCAGAAGATCTGCGGCGTCAGATAAAAGACCTCCTGCCTCGAATGCAGGATCGCGTGATCAATTCCCGACAGCACCACGTTAACAAAAAGCCGGCTGCCGTTATTGTCAAAAACAACTACCCGGCTTCTTTTAGGGTTGGCCCATATGATCATCGGCATTTTCATCTCAACTCCATCCGTGCTGGACTAAAAATCCCTCAAACCGCAGCCACCGCGATCAGCGTATCCGTCTGATCGATCCGCTCCAAATGATCCTCATACGCCTTCTCCAGCAACGGGGACCGCCAATGTTCCCAAACCTGATGCCCCCCCGGCTTGCCTTTGGCCAGCCAGTACAGATGATTGGCCAGCGGATAGCGCTGAAATCCGCGCACCACAACATCGCGAAAACCCGCCGCTTCAAGGAACACCGCCAGGCTCCGGCGCGTATGCAGGATCAAATGCTCGCTCCAGAACGTGAACGCCTTAAACGCCTCGAGATCGAACGACGATATCAGCGCGTCGCCGGCATGAGGAACTTCAATAATGATCTTCCCTCCCGGCTTCATCATCTTTTTGATCTGCCTCAACGCCTCCAATGGCTCCGTAAAATGTTCAAAAACATGAAAAAGAGTTACCACCTCAACATCCCGGTCCGGCACTTCTGCCAGGTCCGCGAAAACCTGATAGCCCTCTTTCCGCAGGCAATCCCTGATGCCGGTCTGCGGCTCGACGGCGATCGTTTTAGCGGCCGCACCGGACAGCAGGTCCAGGATGCCCCCCAGGCCCGTCCCGACATCAAGCCAGACCTTTTGGGCCACACGCGCGCGGAACTGTTCGGCTCTGCGCTCGTCATCTAACGCTGTTTTCTCAAGTTCAACCTTGCGGTCCCCGGCTCCCCAGTATTTCAGATCGGCACGAGCTTCATAATGTGCCCGCGCGATGTGATCGCAGCGCGAAAGAAAAATAACACCGGACTTCCGGCACTTAAGCACGCTGATATCGTCGCGGTCTCGCACCGACTTGAAAAACGGATCGATCGCGCCCGCATCGCAGATCCCCAAAGAGCAAAGCGTGTCCTGTATCTGATTTCCACCCATGCCATCAACTCCCCGTCGGAACACCCCAGTAGTCACACTTGCCGCAAAACGGAATCTCTTTCCTTTTCCCCTGTTTATGTAAATCGACCCACTGCCGGCGCTTCTCCCCGTTCCAGATATCCGACAATGACTGTAGATTCACATCCCCCAGAACTCCGAGACCCTGCGGGTCAAAACGGACGCACGCGCTGACCTTGCCAAAACGGTTGATCGCCATGTGATTAAGAATCTCAACGCACATCCCGATCTCGGGCACCGTTGGCTTTCGTGTATACTGAAAGCTTCCCAGAGGATTGTGGACATTTCTTCTGGCAATGACTCCTTCCAGCGCCTCCCAGCGTTCCGGCTCTTTCACCTGCCCGAGCAGGCGATACACCATCAATGGCTTGCGGTTGCCCTTCAACGCCAAAAATTTCTTTACGATCGCGTACTGCTCATCCGCTTCCGGATCGTTTTCAATCACGGAAACAGTCAGGGTGTCGAGATTGTCGATCATATCCTCCGCTTGATCAACCAGGAGCTTCCCGTTGGTATCCAGGCACCTGATCTGCCCCTGAAACAAACGCACCGCGTCGCCCAGCCGCGGATAAAGCAGGGGATCGCCGTTATTGTGAAACTGAACAACAATCCCTTCCGGCACCTGGGCGGCAATCTTCTCCACCAGCGAAAATTCCATGTGTCCGTAATTCATGGCAATCTCGGGATAATCACGGTCGATCTTGCGCCGGCCGCACATCCAGCAGTCCTTGTTACAAAGACTTGTCAGTTCCAAATGAATACAGTAAAGACCATTAAAAGTATTTGGCATATCGATCTCTCTATTTAATTCCGGTTCCCAGGACCATCAACTCCACCGACCAGCGGATAAACTTAACGGGCGATTTGGCCGTAACCGGGACGATCAGCTGCAGGATCCGGCTGACAATCTTTAATGCCGGATATCGCCATACCACCGGGAGCTGATAAAAGATTTCCGCAGATACCTCCCGAAACTTGAACATTGTCAAAAGATCCTTTAACGCGGTCCTGGTATAGGGCTGACGGTGCGAATAATCGTCGAAAAACACCTTCATCGTCGACTCCCAGTCAGGCGTCATCATAATAATCCGTCCACCGGGTTTCAGCACCCGCCGGCACTCTGAAACAAATTTCTCCGGATTGAAAAGATGTTCGATCACAGACTTTGAAAAAACCACATCGAAATAATTGTCCGTAAACGGCAGCGCCCCGTTTTCAAGTTCGGCACATTTAACGACCGCTCCGTTGACCTTAACGCTGGCTGGCTCAGCGTCGACGCCAAAAACCTCAAGGCCATGCAGCTGAAATCCGTTAAGAAAATCACCCCGCCCGCACCCCGCATCAAGAATCCTGGCCCCCCGCGGTATCTGAAAACGCGACATCAGATGCGCACACAGCTGTTGCGGATATTCCGTCCGTGGACGAACGTTCTCGTCATAAATCGTTTCGATATATCCTGCCATCGTCCGAGCCTTTCTGTGTTTAGCCTAACTCCTGGACCAGCTCCAGAAAATTTCCTTGCGGATCCCGGCAAAAAACAACTTTCGCCCTGCCATCCCCAGAAACTTTCGGCGAGCTGATAAAGGGCAGCCCCAGGGCCTTAATGCCTTCAAACAGCCGGTCAACATCCTGCACGGTTAAGGCTATATGAGAAAAGCCCGGCTGGTGGATCTCCCGGCCCGCACACGCCTCCGGCGGGAGGTCAAAACACAACAATTCAAGAATCGCCCCGCCGGCATCCATCATCTTGATCGTCCGGACCCTGAGACCAGGCATCCCCAAAACAGCGTCAATGAAGGGGCCCGTTTCCCATTGATCTTTGACGACAGAAAATCCAAGAAAAACGCCATAAAAGTCCAGCGCCTTATCAACATTCTCAACAACCAGCCCGATATGCCTGATCGTATTCCCCATGTTACTTCCCCTCAGCGATCACTTCCGCAAAACATTCCGCCAGCACAGCCAATCCTTCGTTCAACGCCGCATCAGGAATCGTCAAGGGCGGGCCAATCTTGATCGACTCACGGCCGGTATGGACCATCAGCAGGCCTTTTTGCATGGCCTTCTCACAAATACGGCTGGCCATCAGGCTGCCTGGCTCTCCCGTTTCAGGATCAACCAGCAGAACTGCCGCCACCATCCCTTTGCCAAGAACATAAGAAATGTATTCAGGATAACGTTTCTGCAACGCCAGAAGTCCCTGATGCAACATCCTGCCTTTACGCTCGGATCCTTTAACCAGTTTTTTAGAAACAATTTCTTCCAGGTTCGCCAACGCCGCCGCACAGCACAAAGGATTGGCGGAATGAGTACTGCTCATGGAACCAACATCCGGAAGATCCAGAATCCCGGCACGGCCAATCACCGCCGAAAGAGGCAGGCTTCCCGTCAAGCTCTTGCCCAGGCACAACAGATCCGGCTCCACATTGTAGTGCTCATACACAAACATCTTCCCGGTCCGGCCAAACCCACCCTGGATTTCATCAAACGTAACCAGCATATGATGCTCGCGGGCAAACCGGACAAGCTCCTGAATATACGCCGGCGGATACATGATCGCACCCCAACCCTGATAAGATTCAATCATAAAACCACACATATCGCCAAAGGCAACGCCGGATTTCCTCAACACTTCCATATCACGACGAAAATGCGCCGCCCAATCATAACCAGGCTGCTGATCTGCTGAAACCAGCCACGGATAAGGAAACGGTAAATGAAAGATGTTCGGATCCGCATACCCAATCCAGCCATTTGTCGCCGGGCTCCCTTTAAGCATCTCGGCACCCATCGTCCGGCCGTGCATGCTGCCCTTGAAAGACACAATGCCCTTGCGCTGCGGCGCGAGCATCTGCCCGTGCAGCCGCATCAGTTTGACCGCGCATTCCGTGGCTTCGGTTCCGGCGGAAAGCAAAAACGCTTTTTCACAAAAAGCGGGTGTCACCTCCACCAGTTTCTTTAAAAACTCCAGACGGACATCATGAGCAAAGGTATATGTATGCAACAGCTTTTTATCCAGACACTTCCTCAGCCGCTTAATAATGCGCGGATTGGAATGCCCGGCATTGGTTACAAAAATCGTAGACGTGAAATCAATCCAGACATTCCCGTATATATCGAAAACCTGAAAATCCTCGGCATGATCCCAGACAACAGGCATTTGACCGTGCATGGACCGGGCTTCATACCGGCTTAACCCCTCAAAAAGTGGCAGCGATTTCTTTACCGGGATCTCGGTCTTGATCCGGCGATATTTAGTTTTTACCAAAGGGACCTTACGCGGTCCGCTGAAATTAAACCCTGACATATACCATCTCTTTTCTAGTAATGCTCCTTTAAGTACCGATAGACCACATTTTCATTTTTCTGGACCAAATAAGCCAGCCGTTGAAAATCATCCTGCGTATCCACTTCGGCGGCATAAGCAGTGACAAACCCCAGGATCGCCGCGCCATAGAGCGATCCCGAGCTCATAAACTCTTTTGTCTTAATGAGATCAACATACCCGTTAGGGCTATACGCTTTCGGCAATACCTGCCGCGGCAGATTATAATACTCCGGACGGGGATCATTCGGGAAAAACCCCTCAAAATACCCGTCGGCATTTAATTGAAACATTTTATGCGGCGGTTCCGACAGTTCATGCCCCGAACGCAATCCTGATGCCCGGGCGTTCTTTTCCAAACACCCGATGGCGCGATCAATCTCGGCCGGATCCCTCAAAGGAGTTGTCGGCCGCAATTGCACCAGAATATCGGGCACTTCTTTTTCATTATCCCGAAACCAGCCGA
>PEAR01000006.1 GCA_002753745.1 Candidatus Omnitrophota bacterium
AATACCGCCGACCGGATCCTGTTTCGGATCGAGCGCTGACAATTCAACGGCCGCCATTTCTGCCAGCAGCCGTGTTTTTGTGTCACTGAAACCTTTGATATAGTTCATGTCGGCCACCCGATCCTGCCGCTCCAGACGGATCTTGTCGTCAGCTTTTTTAAATTGCGACAGTCGGCTGGCCGATAAGGAACTAAGAGGAATATTAATGTCCTCACCCAGCTCCCGCGAGTGGATCACGATCCGCCGGTTATTTTCATCAAGGGAGGCCGAAAACATCACCGGGCCATCATCGAGCGGGCCGGCCCCTTCCCGGGACGGTACCCAGCGCGTGCGAAACGCCCCTTCAAAAAGATTCTTAAGCACTTCACCGGAAGTCGCACGGATAACCGGCATCACCATAACCGGCGTCCCGGCATATTGATAGTGTCGGGCAAAGAATTCCCGTAACCGGTTTAACGCTGTTTTGAAATCCTGGGCACGTTGGACATCTACCGCTTCCGGCGGCGTTTCAGCCTTGCTGATCAATCCCGCCAGCGCCGTATCAACCTGGCGGGCTTCGGCCAATACCGGCTGAGGAATTTCGAGTCCCTGCTTTTTGTCTGTTTTCTTTGCAGCTTTACGCCCGGGATACTTTTTATTAAGCTTCTCATTCGTCTCAAGCGCGTTGAACCGGCGAATCAGATAATTCTTCAGATACCAAATGTCCTCGGCACTAACGCTTCCTGCCTCCGTCTGGTTATAAAGCTTAAGGATAATTTCTTTCGTTATGGGATTCTTGACCGCCTCCAGCTTCTCTTGGATTAGCGGCTCACCAAAGATCTTCCCGAGTTGGTCGCGAACTAAACCCTCCAGCAGGACATCCGCCCCGGGCTTCTTCGCCTTAACATCATTAGCCAGCGCTGTCAAAAGTGAACGGACGGAAGAAATCGCTGACCCCGACGCCACAACCTGCTCAGGTGCCGCCGGGGCCTCCTTCACTTCAGGCTGGTCCAATGCCGGCTGACGGCGCGCCTCTCCCGCCGGTCCCGGTTCCATCTCCGCGCCGCTGCCGAAAACCCCGTAACGGGGATGCAGGATCATCAGCATCAAAGCAAGGTAAGCGGAAACAAATCCGGCCTGCAGGCCCGAACTGACAGGGACGTGGACCTCTTCCTGAGGGGCTGCCTTGACCACCGGCTCCGGATGCAACGCCAACTGTCGCTCCAACTCCTGCTGATATTCCTGCGGATAATTATCTATCAGATAGTCCCGGATCCCGTTCTTATACGCGGCCCGGATCCCGCTATTTTTGATCACATTAAAATAAAATTCGATCGTGAATCCCTTGAGATCCAGGCTGGCATCATTCAGCAGCTTTTTATTTTTACTGATAAACCCGATGACCGCGTAAAGATCATCCTCCGTTAACGAGGTGTTCAATAAGATTTCCTTTAGATGCACGATCTTCGTGGTGTCTTTCTTGACGCTGATCTCGGCCAACAGGGGAGCGATTTCCAGGCGCGAAAAGCCGGCTGTAGCCGCGATGGCCGCCGGTACCGAAGAACTCGCCTCAACTCCCTCCGGAGCCGTCTGTGCCAACACGCCGCAAGCGCCGACACAGGGCAACAGTCCCACCGCCAGAACAAAAACATTGAACTTTTTCGACATCCAGCTTTTCGCGCGTGTCAGCATGGAAGGCGTCGAGCCGATATGGACCGCCATTTGCGCAAAACTGCACCCGCCTGAGAAATACTTGCGCGGGATAAGCTCATTCGTGTAAATATCCTCTTCTTCCCGGACAATGCCGTAAACACCCTTCTTGAACGCGGCGACATATTTCTCAAAAATAGCCTGGCTGGCTTTCTTGTCATTGATATCAATACCACCGAGCTTTCGATGATCGATATATTTAACCTGAAGGATCGAACGCGCCGCTTTTTCTTTATACCAATGTGCCAAAATAACCGCCTGGTAAATCTGGCGCAGCTGCATAAAATGCGCCCCTTCGTTTACTTCCTTCTCGATCGCCGGAACGATCACCTCACGCAGCGCCGCACGGGTAATAGCGACATCCTCGCTGTCATTGGCGACACCCGCAGCCTGGCGCGCCTGATAATCCACATCCAGCTCAACCTTCAATGAATTGCCAGCAACCAGCACTTTGCCGCCATCCTCATAAACTTCGGCATCACCGGGAACGATCCAGACCTTGTTAAGCATCTCAATAGGAATATCCGTAGTCCCGAACTTTTTGAACAGATCATGATACACTCGCGCCCAGAACTGCTTCCCCAGGACTTCGTCGGGATGCAGCATGGCCGCGCTTAACTGTTTCAAAACATAATCCTGGTCCAGGAGATCCCGGCCCAGCGCCGTATTACCCAATGTTTCCGGCACGATACGATCGCTCTCATAAGGCGAAAGGTTCACCCACAGATCATTCTTCGGCATCGTTAACGCTGCGAGAAAATACCTCACCTGAGCCAGCGATTCTGTCCTTAACGCACTGTCGCTTAATGGCTTTGAACCCTGGTCAATAATAAAATCGATCTTGAATGGTGTCTGAGGAACGATCATCAATCCCCGAAGAAGTAACGGTGCATATTGAATTTCTGCAGCAGGAACAAGACTGGCCGTTTGAGACCACGCGGGAGACGCTATCGTTGACAAAAGAAAACACACGGCGACCAGCGCAGCAATGATCTTTCGGTATGAATAGCGTCTTAATATACTTCCCATTTTACCATCCTTTATAAAGCACGGCCCTCTCGCTCCTGTACTTATAAGGATACAACATAAAAACGCCCAAAAACGCCGTTTGGACCAAAACCAGGAAAACGGTTTCTCTGACGGAAGTAAAAGATATTCAGGAAAGAAGACTTTAATTATGCCGGAAAAATCCGGCGAAGGACTGGCGGCAGGTCAACGTTAGTTCTTCAAAAGGCGGGCTGAAAGAGTGCGTTCAAGAAGGGATCCTTTGGAAGACCCGGCCCCCAGGTCAAGGGAGGTAACAGCCACACGCCCGATGACCCGCGCACGCTGTGTTCCATCCGGCATCGGTTCACGATAGGCCCAGGCGGAATGAATGGCGAAGGGTTTGTCGCTGTAACTTCCTAAATAAAGCACGATATGACCTTGAAGACGAAGGATCGTTGCGGCGCCCAGGCCGTTCTTGACAATAATGGCCGACTTTTCTGCCGGCGTTAACTTCTCACTAAACCCGCCCAGCATCGCACCGACTTTACCCTGCTCAGCCGAATTCCGGGGCAACTGAAGGCCGACGGTCGCAAAAACCATCTGAATAAACCGTGAGCAATCCTGACCGCCGTTCATGTCGCCCCAACCATACGGCGCATCGAGCATTTTAAACGCCTGCTCATAAATCACGCGCGGGGTAAACGCCAGTGGACCGGCGGAGGCGTCTTTCTTGGGAATATACGCGGCCACAAATTTAACGTCGCCTTCGGCAGACACTGTCGGGACGTCTACTTCCCAAAATGCAGGAGACAGACTTTTAAACGCCAATGTCGTCCCCATGCGGACGGCAGTCAAATACTCGGTCATTTCCTTGTCCAGAAAAAGATCGGCCCGGGCGCTGGTAATGATCAACGGCCGAAACGACAACAGACGCTTGGCAAAAACCGCGTGCGGCGCCCGGGCCACGCTGGCCACCGTCACCCAACCCGAACTAATGGCGTCGTGCACATAAAGCCACTGATGATCCCGACTGTGCGCCAGCACCACCACCGGCTCGCCCAGCTCAAGGCCGCTGTTCTGCACTTCATCAAAATCCACATCTCCCGGCTCGGCATACAAAGGCTGAGCTGTCGGCAACAACCGCAAGGCTGTCGACTTAACGATAAAACCGCAAAGCACCGCAACCTTGTCCGGGACCGAATCGACCTCACGGTCAAAACCGGCAATGAAATCAGGACTGACCGCTTTTCCGTCAGAGCCGTACAAGGTCCGCTTCTTCAACCCATCGATAATCCCGGATAACTGGGCACGCACCTTAACCCCCGGCAACTCTGCCGGCACCCTCGCCAGATCTTCAGTAAAACCACCAGCGGTCAGACGACGGTTAAACTCCGTGATACTTTTACCCGTCATGATAAGCTCATCCGGCGACGGATGCCGCGCCACCCAAAATCCGGCGGAACGCATTTCGGATGTCACACCCGGTAAACCCGAAGGCGCCGCGACATTAACCTTTACCTCATCACTCCAGGCCAGGCCGGCGATCAGGCAGAAAACAATCGACAAAGCTGTGCGCATAGTATCCCCAAATAAGTTCCCACAATATTGCCCATAATAGCCAGCAGCAACCCGACCGATGCCAGCCCCGGCTCGAAAACTGCCGCCACCACTGGCGCGGAAGCAACCCCGCCAATATTAGCCTGGCTGGCCGCGGCGATCAAAAACAACGGCGCCCGCAGGATCCTGGCGCCAACCAGTAAAAAGATCAAATGCACCGCAATGATCACACAACCACCGCCGATCAGGATAACAGATGCCCCCACATTCGACAATGACGCTTTGGCGCCGATCGCCGTCAGGACAAAATACAACATCAAGTACCCAATCTTGGTCGCGCCGGCGCTTTCCATTTTCCGCGCTGGTGTAAAAGACAGGCCAAGGCCCATAAAACTCACAATGATGATGGCCCAGGCATACGGACTTAAAATATCCTTCACCTGCGGCATCAGTCTCGCCAGATACTGTGCCGTCAACCCGGCGACAGCAGAACAAAATAGCAGAAAGATCCCTCCTGGCAACGTTAACTTTACTAAAGCGGTCTTTACTCCCCTCGCCCTGGTTTTAAGCTCGTCTAATACCGAGCGCTCCGACCGGTTCCACTGATCAAACGCCGGCTGCCACTTAACGGCCGCGATCAGCAGGCCCATCCAGACATACGGTACGATCGTATCCACCACCACCATCGGCAAGAAAACCGCATCCGGCACGGACATCGCCTCTTTCACCGCAATCATGTTGGCGCTGCCGCCCGTCCAGGACGCCGACAGCGCGCCGAATCCCGCCCAGAAAGCCGCGCCCACCCAAGGCTTGACCAAAACATAAGCCGCCGCCGCGCCAACAATAACACCGGCACTGCCAATAAAAAACATCCCCAGCGCCTTGCCGCCCAGCCGAAAAATAGCACGCACATCAACCGTTACCAATAACAGAAAAAGCGACATCGGCAGGATATTCGTCGTGATCAGCGAAAGCACCGGCGCTTTAGGATCAATCAATCCAAAGGTCGACGCCAGCATTGGCAGGAAATAGATGAAAAATACTGACGGAAGAATATTGAACACAGCGTCAAAGCGCTTCTGTCGCGCTGCAAGCAAAACCATTGCTTCGATCGCCATAAGAATAACAATGATTGCCAAAGGATCTTTCACCATAACAGATAACTCAACCCCTTATAAACGTTTCCCGATAATGCGCAGGGCTTTTTCGATAAAAGGGCCGCTGCGCGCATTTTGCGGCTGAATAAGCGCACGCTGCATTTCACGCTCGGAAAGATTTTTAGGTACGTACACCCGCTCGCCGGTAAAAGGATGCATCGCGGTATGATACATGCACCCCGAGACGGTCATCGGCAAAGGAATAAAATCCTGCACCTGCTCAGGGTTCATGCCGCGCTTTTTGAGTGTGGTGGCACAGTTATACGCCTCGTTGAGATCACACCCGGGATGGGCGGTAATAAAGTAATTGGCCAGGTACTGGCGGCTTTTAAGTCCCGCATTAATCAGCTCAAACTTGCGCACAAATTCCTCATACTTGGCATGCGGGGGCTTGTTCATCAGCGCCAGCACCTTGTCGTCGGTATGCTCGGGCGCCACTTTCATCTGGCCGCTCACATGATGCGCGCACAATTCCTTAAAATACGCCTGGGCTTCCGCCTCGATCAAGAGGTCATACCGCAACCCGCTGCCGATAAAAACATGTTTGACGCCGGGAACCTGACGGATCGCGCGGTACAACTCAAGGCATTGATCATAACCCGCTTTCAGTGACGGGCACTTGGACGGCATGATGCAATGCTTGTCGCGGCACGGACCATGGGTTTCCCAGTTGCGGCAGGAAGCGGCATACAGATTCGCCGTCGGCCCGCCGACATCCGAGATCGTCCCCCGGAAATCCGGGTCTTTGGCCATGCGGCGAACTTCATTTAACACCGAATGCTGGGTGCGGCTTTGGATCACGCGCCCCTGATGCATCGCAAGGCCGCAAAATGAGCACTCGCCCGAACACCCGCGCACCACCGTGATCGACCAGCGCACCGTTTCAAAACCCTTGACCCCGCCCTGCGCGTCATAAGACGGATGCCAGCGCCGGGCATACGGCAAGTCATAACTTTTATCCAACTCTTCCGACGACAATGGCAACGCCGGCGGATTTTGCAGCACCACACGATCCCCATGCGGTTGCGCCAGTACTTTACCGGTCCGCGGATTCATTTCATCATACGCCAGGCGGAACGCTTTATTAAACGCTTTGGGATCAGCCGAAACCTCGTCATAAGAAGGCAGCATCACGGCGCCTTCGGGGACCTGGCCGGGCTTCACACCCGCCACCGTCCCCCGCACATCCGTGATCATGGCGCAACCCTGACCCTGATGCAGCCGGTCAACCACCTCGCATACCGGCCGCTCGCCCATCCCGTAAACCAGAATATCGGCTTTCGCATCCAGCAATAATGAACGGCGCACCGCATCATCCCAATAATCATAATGCGCCAACCGCCGCATGCTGGCTTCGATCCCGCCGAGAATGATCGGCAACCCCTTGAAGGCCGCGCGCAAGCGATTGGCATACACAATGCTCGCCCGGTCCGGGCGCCGGCCGGTTTTACCGCCGGGAGCAAAATCATCTTCCCGCCTTGCCCGCTTATTAGCCGAATAATTGGCCACCATCGAATCTACATTGCCCGCCGTAACCATGGCGCACAACCGGGGCCTCCCCAAACGCACAAAATCATCCTGCTTACGCCAGTCCGGCTGGGCAATAATTCCTACCTTATATCCCCTCGACTCCAGCAAACGCCCGACCAACGCAGTGCCATAAGACGGATGATCCACATAAGCATCACCAGTCACCAACAAGACATCAAGCTCCTTCCAACCGAGCCTGGTCATTTCATCATGGAACATGGGCAAGAATTTAGCAGCCATTACCTCCTCCCTCCCCGGGAGGGGGAAGGTTCAAAGCATTTTTGATGAAAAGACAATATATTTCCGGGCTTAGCTTTCGTCACATCAAATTCGCCGCGGACGTTTACGTATGGTGAACGCGCCAACGGGCCTTTTATAAAAAATGTTGTATCCAGATCAATAAAATCGAAACATCCCAGACCTGCGGCGAAATGAGCCGCAGCCGTTATGGCCAAAGCACTTTCCATCATGGCCCCGATCATCAGCTTAGCACCTGTTGCTCTAGCCAGGCGGACAATCGCCTCTCCCTCCAAAAAACCACTCTTCATCAGCTTAATATTGATCGCATTAACTGATCCCGATTTAAGGGCAAAAACAGCTGACTTTAAAGAACTTACGCTTTCGTCAGCGCAGACAGGAATACCTGCCGAGCGGGTTAATTGTTTCAATCCATCCCAATCATCTTTTTTCACCGGCTGTTCCAAAAGCACAGGCACCACACCTTTAGCCTTCAGCGTTTTCAAGAACTTCAGCATCACTGGTGCCGTAAACGCCTGGTTAGCGTCAAGAATAATTGAAGACTTGGGCGCCCGTTTCGCAACCATCAACACCCGCTCAATATCCAACTCCGGCTCGCGCCCCACCTTGATCTTAAACGTGCGAAACCCGCGCTTGTAGAAATCCCTCGCCGCCGCTTCAGCCTCAATCAGCGAACCAATCACAATCGTAATATCCGTCGACAGCTTCACCGGTTTATCCCCGAACAACCGCCACAACGGGATCTTCATCGACCGGGAAAAAGCATCCAGCACCGCCATTTCAAACGCGGCCAAAGCTGCCCCATTCATGGCGGAGCCATGGGGCAGCGGTGTGCCGACCCCAGTCAGGTCGGCCAAAGCTGCCCCATTCATGGCGGAGCCATGGGGCAGCGGTATGCCGACCCCAGTCAGGTCGGCCAAAGCCGCATGATTGCCTTCAAACTTTTCTTTAAAGGCGCCCAGCAAACCACGATAATCCGAAATATCCTCCCCCACCAGCGCCGCGCCAGCCTCTTTCAAATTCGCGGTCGTCTGCGGAATGGTTTCCCCCGTAATATGCGTCGCCACCGCCGCCTCACCGTAACCGCATATGCCATCTTCCAGTTGAATACAAAACAAAACATTCTCCAGCGACTGATGCTGCCCCGTCGCAATACGAAACGGGGAATATAACGGCGCCAATAACGGGCAAACTTTAATATTCCTGACGATCATCGACATTCAATCACCCCACCAGCCGATAAATAAGCAAATACGCGCCAATGCCGGCCAAATACCCGATCAGCGCCGGTAAAGAAATTTTCTTGAGATACCAAAGAAAATTGATTCTCTCCATCCCCATCACAACCACGCCGGCGGCAGAACCAATAATAAGAATGCTCCCCCCCGTCCCAACGCTAAACGCCAACAGCTCCCAGATCTTTGAATCCATCGGATACTTCACCACATCATACATCCCCATCGTAGCGGCCGTCAGCGGGACATTATCCACGATCGCCGACAAAATCCCAAGCGCTGTCGCAATGATATCCTTATTCCCAAAATACATATCCATCCAGCCCGCCAGACTTTTTAATACTCCCGCCGTTTCCAGCGCGGCAACCGCGAGCAGAATCCCGAGAAAAAACAAAATACTGCTCATATCAATCTTATGCAGCGCCTGCGGCACTTTCAAATGCTCCCGCTCTTCTCCATGAGTCATATCCGTCACCAGCCACAGCAATCCCAGCCCCAATAGTATCCCGACGAACGGCGGCAAGCCCGTCAGCCCTTTAAAGACCGGAACAAAGATCAACGCCCCCAGCCCCAGGAAAAACACCCGCTTCATCCCGGGCGTCGCCGTTTCGGCAGGCCGCGCCACCGCGATTTCCGGCCCTTTTTTCATCACAGCCGCAAACCAGGCCAGAGGCACAACCATGGATATCAGGCTAGGGATAAAAAGCGTTTCCATGATCCGCAGTGAGCTGATCCGGCCGCCGATCCAAAGCATTGTGGTTGTTACGTCCCCGATCGGCGACCAGGCCCCGCCCGCGTTAGCCGCAATGATAATCATGCTCCCAAAAACCATCCGCTCTTCCTTGTCATCAATCAACCGATGCAGTAAAGAAACCATCACGATCGCGGTCGTTAAATTATCCAATACCGCCGAAAGAAAAAACGTGATCAAAGACACCACCCACAAGAGCACCTGTTTGTTCCTGACCTTCAAGGCATTGGTAACAACCGCAAACGCCCCGTGTGTTTCCATCAACTGCACGATCGTCATCGCGCCCACCAGAAAAAAAACGATCTGCGCCGTCCCTTCCATGTGATGCCCCAGCCGCTCAACGATTCCCGACACCGATCCATTCAGCACAAATGCCTGCTGGGCGGCCAACAACACCCAACAGCCCACCGCCGTCAACAAAGCCGCCGAGGTCTTGTTCACCCCGATCTTATGCTCAAAAGCAATTGCCGCGTAGCCAAGAACAAACACCATCATCATCAGATTTATCATATTTTCTCCTGTCATGGACTTATTTTCTTCTCATCCCCGCGCCGCACCTTCGTCGGTTTCCTTTTAGCGCCAGCGGAGATATCAATGCCAAAAATTTCCGACAGATCACCCTCTTCAATCATTTTACCCTTTGCCGGCCGCGCCAGCGTTGTTTTAATGCTCGCCTTGTTAACCAATTCCATATGGTCAACGTTCCTAAGCTTAAACAATAATTCAGGCTCGAGGTCAAGGCGATTGCCAACGCCATAAAGAACAGCCGCCACATGCTTGCACATCGTTGCCCAGTCCGGACAGGAACATTTAAGCGCGATTTCCTTCGGCAAGGGAAAAAGCCCGTTATGCCGGTCGATCATACTTTTCATCACCCCGGACGAAAACCGCCCCTGCAGTAACTCAATCACTGAGTCAATCTGGCCGGAACAATTCTTCAGAATATCAGTCCACTTCTTTGCATCAAGAGCATTAATGACGATGTGAACCTTGTAAAGCGACGACCCCTGAACTAACGCCTCAATCTTGCCATGATCAACCTGCAGGTGAACCACAGAACCATTGCGCACATATGTCCGGCCGCGAGGCAGACGATTCGCGTAATCACTAAACGATTCCAGATGATCGCACCACGCCTTACCCCAAAACGTCCGCGCGAGCGTCCGTCCTTCGATTTTAACCGGGAACACCTTCTGCCCTTTTTTCATCAGCTTTGCCGCGGCCTTCGCCGCTTTCCTGCGACGTTCTGCCACTGGAACATATGGAGCCCAAACGTAATACAATTTTAATCCCCCTGCTAATTTTCAACAACCGCGGAATTGATATCAAGCGACACAACCTTGAGCAATTCCTCATTTGATAATTCCGTCAGCATCGCGCTGTCAGAGCCTTCCAGAATTTTGTTGGACATATCCTTCTTGGATTCAATCAATGCGTCAATCTTTTCCTCAAGCGTTCCTTTGCAAACAAATTTATGGACGAGCACATTCTTTTTTTGCCCTATCCGAAACGCGCGGTCTGTGGCCTGATTCTCAACAGCCGGGTTCCACCAGCGGTCAAAATGAATCACATGGGAAGCCGCCGTGAGATTCAGCCCCGTTCCACCGGCCTTGAGCGACAGGACAAAATACGGCGGGCCATTGTCTTTCTGAAAACATTCCACCATCCCGGAACGCTGTTTAATCGGTGTCCCGCCGTGAAGAACCAGTCCCCTCCTGCCAAAAACGGATTGCAGAAAATCATCCAGAGGGCCGGTCATTTCCTTAAACTGCGTAAAAATCAGAACCTTCTCCTGTTTTTCCGCAATAACCTCACAAAGCTCCCTGAGCCGCAGGAATTTACCGCTATCCGATTCTTTAAAAATACCATCCTTCACAAACTGCGCCGGATGATTGCAAATCTGTTTAAAGCGCATCAAATAGGAAAGAATAATCCCGCGCCGCTGGATACCCTCCGCCTCAGCAATATCGGCGGCCAAGGTCTCAACAGAACGCTGATAAAGAACCGCCTGCCCTTTGGAAAGCGAACAAAACGTCTTGAGCTCCGTCTTGTCCGGAAGATCGCTGATGACACTCTTGTCTGTCTTGAGCCTCCTCAAAATATACGGCCTCAACAGCGATCGCAAGGCGGCATACGGGCCCTCGCTATTTTTGGTTTTACGCTTCACAAATCCGTCGAACGCTTTCGCCGACCCCAGCAGTCCCGGCGAAACAAAATCAAACAACGACCACAAATCAGACAAATGATTCTCCACCGGCGTACCGGTCATTGCGATTCTGTTTTTTGTTTTAAGCGCCTTGACGGCTTTGGTTTGTTTGGCCGACGGATTCTTGATAGCCTGGGCCTCATCCACGATAATAATGCCCCACTCGCGTTCCGACAGCCAACCCAATCTGGAAACAGAACCATAGGTCGTTATCACAAGATCTATATCATGGCCCGAAGGCTGGCCGATTCCGTTGCCGCTGGGGTGTGCAATCCAATATTTTAGCGACGGAGCAAACCGGTCAATTTCCGCTTTCCAGTTTCCAATCAGAGATGCCGGGACAATCAACAGTGCCGCGTCAAGCCCGAATTCTGACCGCCTGAGCAAAAGTAGCGCAAGAACCTGAATCGTCTTTCCAAGTCCCATATCATCGGCCAGCACCGCGCCAAGCCGCATCCGGCACAACGTTTGAAGCCACGAAACCCCCTTCATCTGATACGGACGAAGTTCAGCCTTCAATGTTGTTTTCAAAACCTGTTCAATTCTCCGACTTATCTCGGGCGAACGCATGGCTTCCATGGCCCGTGAAAGCCACTGACCGGAAACAACGCGCGTTAATGATCGCAGTTCCTGATCGTCGCCATCGCCCGCTATTCCCTGCACGCCTGAAAGCCAGCGCAAGCCTTCCGCGAGCGTCACCCCGCCGTCCTTCGCCGATCTGGCCACCGTTCTCCACTGTGACAAAAGGTCTCCCAGCTTCTTTTGATCAACCTCAACCCATTGCCCCTTAAAGAAAACCAGATTATCACTGCGGCTCAACAGATCCCGGACTTCCTGCTCATTAAGCTGCTGGTCGCCCATCACCACGCTCATCTGAAAATCCATGAGCGCGCCCAAACCCATCTCCCCGGGCTGTTTCTCGCCGATACGCACCTGAACCTGCGGCCGGTTGGGCTGTTTCGGTTTCCACCAGTTCGGTACCTTGACAAAAATGCCCGCTTTGGTAAAGACAGGAATATCTTTCAGGAACCTGTAAGTCTCGGAGGGCGTCAACGCGAACGGATGATAAATATCGCCGGCCTCAACGATCTCTTTAAGATAACCACTTTCCAGGGAAGCTTTTTGAATGGGCTCAAGCAATCTTAACAACACATTTCGGTTTTTAGCCTCGCCATACTCTTCAAGCGCCTTGGCCAGCGGCAAATGCTGAAACCGCCCGTCTTCGCCAACTTGATGGGCATAGGTAGCAAGAAAAGCAAACGGCGATTCAGCGGATTTTGGATTCTCCGCCAAATGAAAACAAACCCTTCCCAATATACTGACGCCCGAATGCCGTGCCTCAAAAAAATCCGCCGGACTCAGGCCTGATGAGAGAATTTCTTCCTGAAGCGCGTCTTCAATATCAAACCACACCCCCTGAAAACACTCCGCGTCACAATACTCCGCCCCCTTCATCGGAGGGAGAGTCAACAGGAATCGAGCCAGATCGGATTCCGGAATTGAGATGCGAATTGGACTTGCAGACAAGTCCCGCTGGCCTAAATCCGGTGTCGCCGCAAACAGGGAGAGATAAAGCCGCGCAACGTCCTTCCAGAATGCGAATGAGGGCTCTTCGGTAAAAGCATCGTGCGCCGCGTCCAGCGCGAGCAAGCCATGCCCGGAGCTTTTGGAAAAAGCCGTCAAAAGTTCCGGGCTCTTTACTAACTCATCTCCCTCAATATAAAGCCGTTTACCCGGCGAACAGTAAAGTTGCAACATTTATTAAACCCGCTTTAGGCCTCCAGAAGCCACTTGTAGATCGGCTTAACCACAATAACTTTGCCATCCTGCGAGATATCCTCTTGAGTGTCTTCCGTTAGAATAAACGATGTTTTCAATTTAAGCTCATCCATCGCTTTTAACAAAGCATTAACCTCCCGCTGACGGGTCTTTTCATTATCAAGGTTATCGGCAACCTGAATAAGCGTTATGTCCTTGCGTCCGGATTTAGTCAGAAAATCAACCTCCAGACCATTGGCCGTTTTATAATAATAGATCTCCGCAAACTTCCTGCGAAGCTCGAGAAAAACAAGATTCTCAAGAAATTTCCCCTTATTTTTCGAAAACTGAAAAGCCACAGACTCGGCAAGGCCATTATCAACACAATAAACCTTCTTTAATGACGCCAACTGTTCTTTGAGCGAATATGAAAACTTCCTGACAAGAAAAATCAAGTAACTATTCTCAAGGAAATCCGCGTAACTTTTAATTGTATTCATGCTCCGGACATCCAACATCTTCGTCAAATTGTTATAGGAAAATGTGGTGCCGACATTGCTTAACAAATAAAGTCCCAGCTCCCGCAAAGGCTTAACTTGCTTAATCCCATACCTCGCCACAATATCCCGATAGAGGATATCTTCATAAACACGTTTTAAAAGATCCGGCTCCTGATATCTCAGATATTCCGGCATCCCGCCGTGCCTGAGATATTCGGCAAAATGCTTCTTGATCGCCGCCCGTTCCACAGTTAACAGCGTGCCATTCGACGGCAATTGGAAACCCTTAAATGTCAGAAACTCTACAAAAGAGAAAGGAAACAACTCAATATTAACATTTCTGCCGGTAAGTCTTGTTCCCAATTCCCGACTTAAAAGTGAAGCATTTGATCCAGTTAGAAAGAATTTACAACCCTTAATCTGCATGCGGTTTACAAAAACTTCCCATCTGGGAACATTTTGAATCTCATCGAAGAAAAATACTTTCTTCTCCCCATACAATTCAAGAAAGACCTCATAAAGACCGTTGAAGTCCTCTGCGGTAAAGTCTATTAAACGCTCATCCTCAAAATTTAAGGAATAAACGCCAGCTTTGTAGTATTGATTCAAAACCTGGCACAATAACGTTGATTTCCCACACCGGCGTATCCCGGAAACAACAACGGCATGAGGCAAGGAAGCATACTTTAAGGCTGTACCTAAAACAGTCCTGGGTATCCTCAGCTCAATATTCCTGCGATCTTGTTCTTGCTCAAGGATGACTTCTTTCAAGATAGACTTCTGCATAACGCCTCCAATAGCTCTCATTCACAGTGAGAAGATATCATACAAAGCTCTCATTGTCAATGACAACAACGGACGCCTCCATCGCAGGCTCTACGCCAACTCAAGCCGCCCTAAGCACTCAAGGGCATAAGCGCGAAAAACGCACCTTCTGCGGCATCCCGAAATATTCAGCCAAAAGGTACATTTGTTTTCCGTAGATATTACTTTTTCTCGCCCAAGAATACTTTTAAATCCGTCATTGGCAGGACATTCATTATCACGGGAATAAACCCTGGGGCATTTTGCATCTGCTCAAGCATGGCCGCGTCAACTTTCAGATTAATGCCTTCGCCGGAATTCCGAACTTCAAGCGGCGCTCTATCCGCGGTTAAATCAATACCCCCAGGCCCCGAATCTTGAGCGGCATCACTGCCTTTGCTGATATGTTCAACGATTACCCGAATAATCTTTTCCTCTCCCATAAAACCCTTCGTTAGTCGCCATCTGTCGACAATTCCCTCCAAATCACTTTCGCGCAGAATTTTCCCGTCAAGCCCCGCTTGATAAACATCAGAAATTGCATGAAACAGAGGAGACTGTTCATCAGATAAGAACTGAATCCGCGCAAGACAGGCTTTGGTTAAAGGAAAAGCCATAAAAGTCTCCGGCAACTTCTTAACCACCGCATCAACTTCACTTGCGGATAAATGCTTGAATTGATTTCTAAACCGGCTGGCCTCGACCCTTTCAGTCATTTGCAGTACAAAACTTGTTCCCGGCGATGGCGCACCTGGCGCATAATCAAGGAAACTGCCATCAACCGCCGCAGAAAACCCTGAATATCCGGTCATATCCGATAATCGCCCTGTCCGCAGGCTAAACACCACTAATGCCAGCCACGGAAATTCACCATTTTTGATAATTCCTCTGAACACAGATGAATATTTTCGATACACCTTGGGAATAATTTCTTCATCCTCCTCACAGGCCTTGAGAAAATTGCGAATAATCGCATCCTCGCCAGCTCTCAAATCCTTCGCGTAATCATTCAAGCGCGTCAACTTCATAAAAGGCTTTTCGCTATGGCTTCCGATCGCCTCCATCAATATCAGGGCCGTCGTTAAAAATATATTTTCCCCCTTCGTATTCTGCCTCATTTGGGAAAATAATGACTTAAGATATTCAACGTTCTCCTGCGAGAGCAACACCTTCCTGTCTGCAAAAACATGTTTAGGCGCTACCACCACCGTGCGCACGGCCGGCGCCGGCAGGAGCTTAAAACCATATTCCCCATTTAAAATTGCGCGCCAGAACTCCGGTTGCTCAGCCATAAATTGTCGCTCTATCCCCCGATAAACCGACGTTTCAATATTAATGGCCATGACGTCCCTATCCATCTTTAATGAAACCACAGGGTCACTGTCCACTCCCGAAACTTCAACTTTCGCCCCGGCCATGGGAGCCGTATAAAAGTAGAACGAAATCGTCGCCGCATTTTTGCGCCAATGTACAGGCGTCCATTCAACAGTGCTCCCGCGAATCAGAATTCCATCTTCCACCTGATGACCACTGTTAAAACTCCACTGACCATCACGTTGAACAAGCACTTGAAATCTTTCCGTTCCCGCAATCCCGTCCTGCGATTGAGAGCTCGCGCTAAAAATCCTGGAGACATCTCCATCGGAATCCAGGTGAAATGACGGATTATTCCGAAGAACCTGCAACATTGATGAATCCGCCTGCCGCCCATCCTGGTCGGCATCAGGGCCTTGCGGTCTTAAATATTTCCTGGCGATTTTTTTAAGGGCCTCGGCCTTTGGCGATGGAGGAAGCGCGTTTAATCCTGCAATAATCACCTCGAAACACATTTTCTTGCGCGCTTGCAATCTTTCGGCGTATATCTGGATTCCATCCATCCCACGGGCTTTCGCGGCCGCACGCAAGGCTTCGGGCATGATCGTATTCATCCGATGCAAAGCGTGATCCAGGCGCTTTAAATCAAGTTTCTCAATCTGATAATCCCAAAAAAATTCGAACGCGCTTTCGATATCAATACGACCATGTATATTCAATTTTCCCCAAAGATCATGATTGCTAAGATCCAAATTGTAAAGAATGTAGCGATCCCTGCCCGCTATTCTTTTCGTTGACAAATTTCGCGCCCCTTGAAAATCGAAATCTGTACTTCCCGTAAACAATAAATACACCAGCAGTTCCTCCAAACCCGACGAATCGGGTTGATTAAGATCTTTAATCGTCATTTGGTCAACATCAGCCCTCAAATCAGCCGCCAGACGATCCGAACTTCCTGATTGATTAAGCAGGCCTGCGGCCACGGAAGGAACGGCCAGAACATCTTTCGTATTTACCTGATAAATCCCCGGCACATTGGCCCCAAGCTCTTTGGCGATCCAGAAGTTCAATAATTCACGCTGTACACTGATACGATCCTTCGCTTTTAGAAAATACCCTCGGCCGGCTTTCCGTGCCAGCCAAACCCAGTCTGAAACCCGCTCACCGATATCCTGAGCCTCAATGCGCATGATTTCCGTCCCATCGCCCGCCAGCGATTGTGAAGCGTCCTTACGCATTGCCTGTGCCCGCGGAATCTGCCCGGCCGCAATATGCCCGCCCTGCCCGTCTTCTTGTGCCTGTTTTTTCTCCTCACGAAACCTGCCCGAGAGTTTCTGCAGTAAAACCCTGAGAATAGACTGATTTGTCCCCGCACTTTCAGGCACCTCTGAAAAATCCGTTGTCACTTTCATGGCCGCACTCATAACCCTGTCCTGGGCCGAAAAGCCGCCGGAGAAATATTTTCTCGGGATTAACTCCGCCGAAACGGCATCCCGCTCCTCTTTGACCAGATTAAACGCACCCTTTTTAAAGGCGGCGACATATTGTTGCCAGATTTGTTCGGGGTCGGTAAATGCGGGATGGGAGGAGTCGGCAGCAAACAAACTGTCTGGGTATTTTGTACCCTGGATTTTGTTTTTATCAACATATACCTGGGATAACAGGCTTTCCTTGATTTTCTTTTTGTACCAGGCGGCGAGGATTAAGGACTGATAGACTTGGCGCAACTGGGCGAAGTTTTGGCCTTCGTTGACTTCTTTTTCAAGGATGGGGATGATAATATCGCGGAGAATTTGTTTGGCCATATCGCTGGGCGCAATAAATTGCGCCCCTACGTTCATAGATGATTGACCGTCGGCGCTCAACAAACTTCCGACTCCATTCACGAATGCCGGGCCGCTGGGGCTCGATACATTTCCCCCGACGTTCATCGATGCCTGGCCGTCGGCGCTCAACAAACTTCCACCTCCGTTCACGGACACCTGGACGGCTGCGCTCAACAAACTTCCACCACCGTTCACTGATGCCGGGCCGTCGGCGCTCGATACATTTACCCCGGCGTTCATCGATGCCTGGCCGGCGGCGCTCAACAAACTTCCGCCTCCATTCACGGATGCCGGGCCGCTGGGGCTCGATACATTTCCCCCGACGTTCATCGATGCCTGACCGTCGGCGCTCAACAAACTTCCGCCTCCATTCACGGATGCCTGGACGTAGGGGCGCGATTTATCGCGCCCAGCGTATTGGCGATTATCATTTTTCTCCAACGCCAAATAATCCGTCTCCAACATCACCTTCAAATGACTGTTAACGATATACGCCGTGGCGGCTTGGGCATTCTCGTACACCACGGCCTTGTCAGGCATAATCCAAACTTTGTTGAAGGTATCAACCGGGATATCCGTAGTGCCGAATTTTTCATACGTTTCCTTGTAAACCCGGGCCCAGAATTTCTTGCCCGTCTCGCCCTCGGGATACAAAAGCGATGAAGTGATTTGTTTAAGAATATAATCCTGCGCCAGCAAATCGCGGCCCATTTCGGTTTGGCCAAAGGCGTCGGGGATAATGCGGTCTTTTTCATACGGGCTTAAGTTAACCCAAAGGTCTTTTTCAGGAACGGTTAAGGACGCAAGGAAATATTTGATAAGGCGTTGAGTGTTCCCTGCATTGGAGAGATCTAACGGGTCACCCGCATGGTCGTCACCCTTGTCCAGAATGAAATCCAGGCGCAAGGGATTATTGGGATAAACCTTGATGCCTTTAAAAACTGACGGATTAAAAGACGGGCTTAAATTGACCAGCGTGCCGGGCACTGGCAAAACACGCATGCTCTGCGCATAGGAAGGCATCACGCTTGTCATTAAAAACACGGCAAGCGTCACGGCACAAATAATTCTGTTTGTAAATCTTCCCCCCATTCTCCGCCCTCTCTTAACACGGACACCAGCACCATGTTAAGTATACACTGTAAATATGGGGAAACAGGCTGTTTACGGGGTTGGGCGGGAAAACGTTTTCCTAACTTTACATAACCCTTTACAACAATTGAACTTTATTGCCTCATTAAAAGAGCTCCCAAGAAAAATAGCGCCTCCAGCCCTTGACAAAACATACTCAGGTGACGGTTTCTCGTGATTATCCATGTTTCGAACGATTCTGAAATGCTACCCACCAATTCCACCATCTGATGCTCTACGCCAACTCAAGCCGCTCGAAGCGCTCAAGGACAAGTTTATCGAACGCTTCCGCGAGATCCTTTGGGAGCAACGACCCGGCAATGACTGTCCGGACATTTTCTTTCTGACCCGCAAAACGCGCAAAACGCACCTTCTCCGGGATCCCGAAATAATCAGCCAAAAGATTCATTTGTTTTCTGCTAATATTGCTCTTTTTACCCTGAATGGTCAATGCCGATTCATCAACCTCATTCGGCAGAACGATCCGGGAACACACCAGATCATAAGCCGGAGCCAAACGCACACGGCCTTCCTCATCATAGATGATCGAGTAATTCTTCACATGCGCATCACCGTTGCCGATAAGAAAATTAAAGACAACCAGCTCGAAAAACAACTGAACGTCCAGCCCCGGCACCTCGGAAACGGCCTTGAGTTTCCGGCCGATCTCCTCCACAGAACCGTCGTATTTGTTTTCTTTCCCAAGCACTTGGGCGAAGTCTTCCTGATGAACTTTAAAACGACCCACCCGATCAAAACGCTTAACCACATAGGCCAGGCTGTGGTCTTTTAAATGAACCAGACAATGCGGCGGGACATTGATGCCGAGATTTTCGGCAACACCCATGCACAATTCCTCGTTCTGCGGAAGATGGGCAAACGCCTGCACCTGCGGCTTTAAAATATACTGTCCGCCATCACCCGTCACCTCCAGACGCGCCTCGCCGTCTTTGCCGGCCAATCGCACCGAAAGCTTCGGCTGCACGCCGGAAATAGACATCTTCCCGACCATCTCCTGGGCCTTCAAGGAAACTCCGGCCAACGTCAGGTCGATCACCGGCTCCTGATCAATACCAAAAACTTTACGCCACGACGATGCCCCATTCTTCATGCCGCACCGCTTTCCTTGACCGTAACCGCGCCGATCGTATTCTCACCCGTCACCAGAAGAATCCCGAAATGATCCGTTTGATCAATCTTTTTTGTAGCACACACAATGTCCCGGTACCAGCCTTCTGCCGTCATTCCGGAAAAAAACGAAAACAACACCGGCGACTCAAAAGCCCCTTCCTGTAACGGCAACGACAAAGAAACGGCGCAACCAGTCTTCACATAGTCCGGCGCATAAGAAAACCGGTAACCCTGATCTGTCTCCTCCAAGATACCGGCCAATCGGTTTTGATAAAAAACATCGGCTTTACGTTTATTCTTTGCCATTACGCACAACCTCAAGATGGTAACCCAGGAAGTCAAGAACCTGACTAACCTTGTCCAGACGCACAGTGATCTTGCCCTGTTCAAGCTCTCTCACAAAACGCAAACCCACTCCGGCACGTTTAGCAAACTCGATTTGGTCTAGTCCAGATTTCTTCCTGAGTTCCTGCATTGCCTTTCCAATATCTTTCATGCCATAAATATACACCCTTAAGGGTATAATTTCAATAATTATTATCAAAAATATTCAATTATTAAGATTTACATACAAAAATACACCCTAAAGGGTATAACCACAGCTGTCCGGTAAAACTTCCACCCATTCCCTGCCATTTCTTAACACGGCCACCAACACTATGTTAAGTATACACTGTAAATCCAGGAGAACAGGCTGTTTGCGGCATCGGGCGAGAAAGCGTTTTCCTGGTTTTCTATAACTCTTTGCACACGTTGCCATTGATTGCCGGCTAAAAAACGCCCTTAAGAAAAAATAGTGCCTCCAGCCCTTGACAACGTTATCAGGTGATGGTTTCTCATTATTATCCACTTTTTAAAAACTGGCGACATCCGATAAATTCAAAGAAATCAAACGATAGCCGAGGGGGCCACCAGGCCATTGGGCTTGGGGTATTTCATTCCGAGCGCCGTGAGGCGGTTGGCAATGATGAGCGATACCGCGAGATTGCGGTACCATTTCTTGTTGGCAGGGATCACATGCCATGGGGCGTGATCGGTTGATGTGGCATTGATCGCGTCTTCATACGCTTCCATATATTTTGACCAGAACGCACGCCGCCATCGCAATCAACCTGGCTTAAACGAACCTTCTTCCCCGGCATTACCAGGTGAAGGTCTTTCAAAGAAATTTTAAGCAGGTCTTTAAAGTTACGACTGGACATGATGCTCCTTTGATTAACGAGGCGCCAACAACGCACATAAGAAAACCCCTCTGCCGGTTTCCCGACAGAGGGGCTTATGAGGTCATTTCTGAAACGAATTAGAGCTTAACAACGTTCTTAGCCTGTTCGCCCTTAGGACCGGTGGTGATTTCAAACTCAACCGCCTGGCCTTCGCTTAAAGATTTGTAGCCCTCACCCACGATCGCACTGTGATGCACGAAGACGTCCTTTCCGGACTCGGGAGTAATGAAGCCAAAACCTTTTTTGTCATCAAACCACTTAACTTTACCTTTTGCCATTTGTATTACCTCCTTTTTCTATAAAATTTAAGTCGAGTACGGCAGAGCCAAATAAAAAAACCGCAGGGCACACTACCTTTTCCCCTACGGTCCAAGATTACTTGTGCTCACTCAACTCGGGAGCAAGTATGACCGATGAACGATGTTTTGTCAAGAGGTGAAATGAAGTATTATTATTTCCGGGCTTCAAGCTCTTCCCAGCGACGGTAAGAAGCGAGAATCTCGGCCGCCAGACTTTCGGTTCGCGACTTGGCCGCAGCAATTTCCTGCGGATCTTTTTTGTAGAACTCGGGATCGGAGAGCGTAGCGCACAATTTAGACTGCTCGTATTCCATTTCTTCGATCCGTCCGGCGAAGCGTTCAAGCTCACGCATCTCATTGAAGGATAGCTTGGCGCTTGTGGATGGCTTGGCAACCGCTGCCGACGGCTTCGCCGTTTTAACCTGGGACGTAACCGACGGGGCCTGATGAGCTTTCTGTTCCAACCAGTCGTCATAACCGCCGGGATATTCATTGATATCGCCATTACCCTCAAAAACCAAAGTCGAAGTGACGACGTTATTGATGAACGCGCGGTCATGACTGACCAGGATCAGCGTACCGGCATATTCCACCAGCAATTCTTCCAGAAGCTCCAGCGTCTCCATATCCAGGTCATTGGTCGGTTCGTCCATCACCAGGACATTGGCCGGCTTGGTGAACAAGCGGGCCAGGAACAGACGGTTACGCTCACCGCCGGATAAAACTTTTACCGGCGTACGCGCGCGGTCGGGCGTGAACAGAAAATCCTGCAGATACCCGATCACATGCCGCGGTTTGCCGTTAATAATGACGCTGTCGGATTCGCCGCAAATATTCTCGATCACGCTCTTCTCGCCATCCAGCCCTTCGCGGAGCTGATCATAATAAGCCACCTGAAGTTCAGTGCCGAAACGGATCGACCCTTTGGTGGGCGCCATTTTATCAAGCAGGATACGCAACAATGTGCTTTTGCCGCAGCCGTTGGGCCCGATCACGCCGATCTTGTCGCCGCGCATGATATTGGCGGAGAAATCGCGGATCAGGCACTTGTCGCCGTAACTAAAGCCGATGCGGGATGCTTTCACAATCAAATGGCCGGAAGGATCAACCTCCTGCATCCGCATGCGCACCGATCCGTCGCGGGAACGCAGGGCGGCCTTCGCGGCGCGCATTTCTTCCAGAGCCTTCACGCGCCCCTCGTTGCGGCAGCGGCGCGCCTTAACGCCCTGACGCACCCAGATCTCTTCTTCGCCGAGCCTCTTGTCAAATTTTTCCAGCCGCGCTGCCTCATTGGCATCGCTCAATTCCCGGCGCTCCAGATATGTCCGGTAATTACAGTCCCAGCTGAACAGCTTGCCGCGATCCAGCTCAAGAATTCTCGTCGTTAAATGTTCCATGAACTGACGGTCGTGCGTAATAAAAAACACGGTGCCCTGATATTCCTTCAGAAAGCCTTCGAGCCAGATGATCGAATCAATATCAAGATGATTGGTCGGCTCATCGAGCAACAGAACATCGGGCTTGCGCACCAGCGCCCGCGCCAGCAGCGTACGGCGCTTCTGCCCGCCGGACATATTCCTGAATTCATCATCACCGTTCAACTTTAGTTTTCCGATGATCTGCTCGGCCTGATGGTCCAGTTCCCAGCCATTGGTACGGTCAAGTTCAGACTGCAGCACGTCAAGCTTGCGCAGGATCTCCTTGGAATGATCGGTCTGCATCATATGTGTGACGTGATGATAATCCTTGAGCAGTTTCGCCCGCTCGCCCAGGCCGGAGAGGACCACTTCGAACACCGTGCCGTCAACTTCTTCCGGAACATCCTGCGGCAGATAGGCCACCTCAAGACCCTTTTGAAAACTTACAACACCGCCGTCCGGCCCGTTTTCGCCGGCCAGGAGCCTCATCATGGTGGTCTTGCCGGTGCCGTTACGCCCCAGCAGCGCAATACGCTCACGCGCCTCGATCTGAAGGCTCACGCCATCAAGGACCCGCGGACCGCCAAAAGCAACAACTACTTCCTGTAAACTGATTAATGCCATAAATTAAACCGGGATTAATAATTAAAGAGATCTCTTAACGCGAAATTGCGCTCGGGCTTTAATGTGCGCAGGGCCTCGAGGATCTTGTGCTGCGCGTTCGGCGTGAGATAACGGCCGGTACGGCCTTTATGGACGACTTTGAACGTCAGCTGTTGAGTGGAGGCATTTACCAGGTCGGCATTCGACAGCGCAAGCGACGTCATCAGCGCATCAAGCGGCTGGACTCCCCGCAGATCAGGCATCAATAACCTCGCCCATCGCGGCCAGAAATTCTTTATTCGTCGGATATTTGGTCAGCTGTTTGATCAGCGCATTGCCCGCCTCGACCGAATTATAATGCAGCAGCGCACGACGCAGCATTTCGACCTTTTTCATCTCTTCGGGTTCCAGCAGCAGCTCCATTTTGCGGGTAGCGCTCTTGGGGATATCGATCGCCGGATAAATGCGGCGATTGGACAATTCCCGAGACAGAACGATCTCCATATTGCCCGTCCCCTTAAATTCCTCAAAGATCACATTATCCATCCGGCTGCCGGTATCGACCAGAATGGTCGCAAGGATCGTCAGCGATCCCCCGTGCTCGATCTTGCGGGCCGCACCAAAAATACGGCGCGGCACTTCCATGGCCCGTGAATCCAGCCCGCCGGATATCGTGCGCCCGGACGAACGGCCTTCGGCATTGTGCACCCGGGACAAGCGCGTTAATGAATCAATCAGCACCACCACGTTATGGCCGGCGCCCGCCTCGCAACGAGCCTGACGCATCAGTTCATCGGCGATCCGCACATGATGCTCATAATCCTGGTCAGACGATGACGCCCGCACATCCGCGGTCACGCTGCGTTTAAAATCGGTTACTTCCTCCGGCCGTTCATCGACCAGAAGGCAATATAATTTAACATCAGGATACCCTTTATTGATCGCCTGACAAATATGCTTGAGGAACGTTGTTTTACCTGAACCCGGCTGAGCAACAATAAGCCCGCGCTGTCCCATACCGATAGGGCAGATCAAGTCAAGCGCGCGCACCGTCATTTCCGAACTGCCATCCTCGAGACGAATCCGGGGCGAAGGATCGATCGGCGTGCCTTCATAGAACCTGGCCTCATCGCCATCCAGGGGAACGCGCTGAACAGAACGCGGCCCCTGATGCGGCGGCACATGACGGCCCTTCATCGGATGCGCGGGATTATTACGACGGTTACGCCCGCCGTGATTTTTGGGGTGATACAAAGAACTCATTGGCTTGATATCATCATTTATTTGGTTTTACCGGCGGTACCTGGAGGTTTCTCAAACTGCTGTCTTCTGAAATGATCCCATGGAAGGAGCCGGTGTTTTGAATTTGATGCTTAAGCATACCATGAGAAATTAAAAAATGCCAAAATATTTACAGCCTCTTGCTGAATCACGCAAATCAGCGGTTTATGTTAGCCGGCTCGATACGGTAAATCACCGGTGTAAACCCGTATATATCAAGCTGCGACCAGTCCTGCTGGTTGACCGGCAAAATGACGCCCGCCCCATCGCGCCTGATCTGCAGGCCGAGCCTCTTCACATCAAGGTCTATACCGCCGACGCGTTTTTCAAAACCCTGGGAAGCATCCGCCGCTTGTGCCGGACTGGCACCGTTAACAGCATTAGTCTCTTTTCCCGAACTGACAGGATGCAGATTCACCTTCATCCAGTCCAGCAAACGGACAAATCCCGCTTTAGTATCAGGATCCGTCTCGCGGGCGGCCTGCTGACGGACCGCATCAATAACATCACTCCTGACCGGCTGCATGGAAAGCAGCGTCACCGCCGATATTGACCGCTGGTCACGGGATCCATCCTGCAGAAAATGCAGCAGCTTTCCCCGCGCCTTTTCCAGAATCTCTTGATGGCCTTCGATTTCCTGAATACGCTTCAATACATTGATCAGCACCCGCAGGACCAATTCTTTTTCGTGCGGGCCTTTGGCCGCCTGCACCATCAGCTGATCCACCCCTTTATCAAAATTGAACAGCAAGGCAGCAAACATGGCTTCCCTGACCGGAAACTCTTCTTTTTCATCCAGAACCTTGTCAACGATACGAGGAACGATATTATCTCCCCGTTCGATTTGTCGACGGATAAAAAGCAGAAACGACGCATTGGATTTATCCACCCCCAGACGCATCAGCTTCACATAACTTTCAAAAACATCCGAACCATTGATCTGAAACAGCGTTTCACCAACATCCAAAAGCACTCTTAACCGTCCCGGCTTATCCAGCCGCTCATAGAACATCACCACATCCTGGCTGAATCCCTGGCCAGACTGCCCATAACTGCGAATATCTGCCAATGCCGCAAGCTGATCACTCTCATTTGTTGACCCCAGCCTTTTTCTGATGCTGTCCGACAAAACAGGCGTTAGCGTTGAAGGCACGGCCTTGATATCAGGCCCTGCGGACTTGTTTGACGGGATAGACCCATCAGCAGGCAAAGAAAATGACAGCAAAAAACTAAGAAACAACGCTTTGGGGATCATGGCGTATTTACTTTTCATCACCAGGTCAAGGCCCGGAGAACTTTCCCTTAACCCCGCCGATATCCTGACCAAATCCCCTTTGGTCTCCTCGGCAGGACTGGAGGGCCGCTCACCCGTCTCGATGCCCTCGGCCTCAAAACGCTTCATCATGCCAGCCGGAGCAAATCCGCCAGAGAAATATTTACGCGGAAGCACTTCGCCGGTAACAGGATCGGCTTCTTCACGAATAAAGTTGTAAACACCATTCTTCGCCGACTCAAGATACCGGGCATAAACAGCCTCTTTCCCAAGACCGTCACTAAATTCAATCCCGCTAACCCTGTTTTTGTCCGCATACACCTTTCCCAACAGGCTTTCCTTCAAACGGACCTTGTACCACGCCGACAAGATCATGGCCGCGTAGATCTGGCGAACACCGGCAAAATTGGCGCCCTCATTGACTTCTTTTTCCAGGACCGGCAGAAGAATCTCCCGCAAGACCCGTCTGACAACGGCTTGGGAACCTTCAGCTTCCGGAATCCCGGCATGACGCATAGCGTTATAGTCGCTGTCAAGCATCACCCTCAGACGACTTTGCGTGATCATGACTTTACCGTCGTGCTCCCAGACCCTGGCTTCGGCGGGCACGATCCAGACCCGGCTAAAATTATCCATGTCAATGTCTATTGTCCCGAGCGCGCGCGCCGTATCCGCATAGACCCTGGCCCATACCTCTTTACCCGGCACGTTCTCCGGCGAAAGCAGCGATGACGAGAATTGTTTCAAAATATAGTCCTGCGCAAGAAGGTCCCGGCCCATAACCGTACGGCCAAACATCTCGGGGACAATGCGGTCTTTTTCATCCGGAGACAGATTCACCCAAAGGTCATCTTCCGGAACAGTCAATGAAGCCAAGAAATATTTAACCGCTTTCTCCGCTTCAGACCGAAGCTCTTTTCCGGAAACCCGGTTCGTTCCGGTATCCATAAGAAAATCAAACTTGAGTGGATCATTGGGATTAATGACCATACCCCTGAGGATAGCCGGCGTCAACACACCACTAATGCCGATCATTTTCCCCGATTCGGGCAAAACAAGGCCCTGCGCATAGCCCGAAACCTGGCTCAACGATAAAATAACAACCAAACATAACATTACGATCCGTTTCCAAAAGCGGAAACGGCGCCAACCCGCCATAACTCCCCCCCGAACTACCAGGTTAATGTAAACGCCACACTAATCTTCTTTGAGAATGTTTGCTTCAGCTTATCAAGTTTTTCAGGATCCAGAGAGCTTTGCTGATAAGTGACGGCATCTCCAGGAACAATACCCCACGTCAGCCCGCTGATCCCCGTCGGGTTCCCGCCGCATAACGGCAAAGCGGCATAACCTATCCCATTGGCAATCGACTTCTGCCAGGCACTGTCGCTGCTGTAATTTTCCATAAAAGCATTAACTGTAACCCGAGCTCCATTCTGTGAAATATTCGCCTTGGTCAACGGAACATATTTCGATGTGCTCCCGATCGTTACGGGCAATTCACCGGTATAACCGGTCCAGTCCGCCGAACCGCATACCAAATGGTCGGTGGTCTTATACAATCCCGAATAATTACTGATCGAGACCGGGGCATCACCGGGAACTTCATTTGCGACCGCATTATAATCCCCGGAGCTAAAATGATAATTTGTTCCGAAACCGGAATTAGCACTTATTCCGCGACTGGTCTTAACCCACTCTCCAACAGCTTCACTCTGAACAAAATAAAGCTGGCTGCCGTTAAACTTAACAAAATTCTCCTTATGCCTAATGCTCAACTTGTAATTGGAAAAATCTGAATAATAGAACGCAGACGACCCGTCGTTCGTCGTTGTCGTCTGAACACGTCCCACCTGCGCATTAACCTGCGGCTTCGGAGTATCAAAATATTTCGAGTAATTCACAAGGGGATCAACGGGAGATACGTAATTTGTCGTGGTGATCGGCCCCGGGCCATCCGAACAGGCCCCGCCGCCGCCATCGGCGGAAGCACTCGCGGCCGCCCGAACTTCTGCCGGAACACTGGCCGCTGCGGCACTGATCTTCTTTACGGACGATGCGGCGCGCAAGGATTGCTCCGGGACATCAGATCCGTTGATCCAGGCTTTGTTATTAAGCTGCACCTGCCAGATCGGCTGGTAAACTGCCAAAATTGATGCAGCCGACTGCCCTTTAGGCAGCAGATGATACTTCTCCAACTTGGTGATCAGATCAATATAAAACTGCCGCTGCTGTTTCCATTTCGCCATCAAATACGCCTCCATTTCACGGGGATCATTAATGACGGCAGGCACCCGAAGCGACCAGGAAGGCTGATATGTCTCGGAAAGGGACTCCAACTCCGCCGAACACTGAGACAAGGAAGGTTCTGTCAGCGTGGCACAGGAATCACCGCCAAGGATCGACAGATCAACGTTGCGAAAATCATTTCGTTCACTTAAATACAACGCTGAAATACTATTCGCCGAAAGCATGTAATTATAAATCTCCAGCTTTGCCAGGCTGCCCTTAAAAAGATGCTCTGATGGATCTATCGCCCCGATCAACACCGGCCCCCCACCCCGGGGCCCGAGCTTCGTTTGAACGGTGGCCACAAGCTGACCGTCGATATAATACTTAGTCTCGCCGCCAGGGATGATTGTCCGCGCAACATGATGCCATTTGCTATCCATCGGAAGCAAGGCAGACGGCGCTTCTGTTAAGGGTAGCACCTTGATCCCGTCTGCAACGAAACTCACCTGAACTTCGGCCCTCTTTGAATACACGTTTCCCGGCGCATACGTACAAACACTAATCTTCTTGGGGGCACTATTCACATCGGCACATATCCTAAAGCTGTCGGTTCCTGCCGGCAAGTCATTGGTGATGGCAGCAGCGCCCGCATCGCTGACATCAACATGATACGGCAGTGTTTTTCCTGAATTGTCTTTCCATGAAATATACATCACCCTTTTATTCAATGCAGCATCAATGCCCCCATCCTGGACAACCAGTCCGGTCGGTCCGCTGATTGTCGATGCATCAACTGTTCCCGGAACGACACTGAATCCCTTTGACTGGCCAATGATCTCGATAGCGAATTCCTTATTACCTTTCATGCCTTTGCTAAGAATTGCGTACGTTTTACCCACATAATTGTCATAAACCGGCTTAACCCAAAAAGCCACCGTTGTATAACCCATGTTCAGGGCAGAGCTTGCCGACACTGTCACATAAGTATCCACACCATTGAAAAAAGCCAGATTTTTATTACTAACACCAGTACCAAACTGGAAATCTCCGCTGCCTGTGCCAGTATGCCCATTGCCCGAAACATCCGTAAAATCCCCTAAAAATTCATACTGGGCAACTAAAGCTGGTGATGGCGTCGAAATGGGTGATGGGCTGGGGCTGGGGCTTGAGCCAGGACCCGCAAATGACAAAAGAGGAAAACAGAAAAACAACAAAAAAACAAAACTAACTGTAAATTTTATCTTCATATTGTTCTCCAGATTGATAATCCGCACTGACCGAACGATACAAGGCAAGTATGACACACAAAAATACCGTTTCAAGGGCCAGCGACATATTTCAAGCAAACGCTTCCTGTGCACACTTACCGTCGGAATCGAGAAATTCTTGTTGTTGATCAGCGCTAAATATATCCCGAATTCAGCTGAATTCCGGCATCCATGATCCTAAGCACAAAATATATGCTTGCCATTACGCCGAAGATCGTTCATCTATTCAAGTCCACCAACGAAAAGATAACGTTTTCCCGATTTGCATTTCGCATCAAAATGATCTAACCTTTATCTATAAGACCTTTTGACGATAACCATTGTTTCACAACAGGGAGATTGTTATGGGCTCATTTATCCGCAAAGCGTTCATGGCCGGCTGTCTGTTTTCCTTTATATACGCCGCCACCGCTCAGGCCGCTGTTCAAAACAACACGATCTCTATCGAAGTCAATTTCCCTCAGCCCGTTATTTCAACCAGCACGATCGATCGAAGCTATGATCATGTTGAAATGACCGGCTTATTGACCGCCGGCGCTCCGGGAGAACCCATGCTGCCGTCCAAAGGGGTTAATATCCTGATCCCCAGCGGGAAAAAAGTTAAATCTGTTACCTTCACACCCGGCGCTATTACTTCTGTGGTTGGTGAGTTCTATATTGAACCCGGCCAGCGCAATTATCCGATCAGCAAACTGGAAAGCCTCAAGCCCGCAGCCGACCAGCCGCTGCCGGCCATTTATCAGCAAAATCCAAAACAAACCAAGCTTTATCCGGCCAACAATCTTACTTATCTTGGCACGCAGATCAAACATGGCGCCTCAATCGCCGTTATCAATGTCTGCCCCATCCGTTACAATCCGACCACGCGCAATATTTCATATTATCAAAGCATGATCGTCACAGTCACTACCGTGGCCGATCCTTCATATAAACGAAAAGAAACTTCCGCATCTTTATTAAAAACAAAAACCGCTCCTGGAAAAATTTCGCAGGACCTGCAGGAAATCATTGACCTGATCGACAATAAAGACGCCGTGTCTGTGACGGCGGCCGGCCCCAAAATGAAAGAAAGCGCCAACGCATCAAACCCGCTCGAGCTGGTGGCGCCAAAAATGTTTACGGATTCAAAAACTGCGATTAGTACGCCGTGGAAAACATCTTTATCAACGCTTGGATCCGGACCTTACCCCTACGTTATTATTACCGGAAACGATAACCTTAAAGAAGCCTTCGCCCCCCTGATTGACCGTCGCACGAAGAAAGGGTTACCCGCCATTACGGTCACCACAAAATGGATCACGGACATGCAATATCCCGGTCCAGATAAACAAGCCCGGATCAGAAACTTTATTATTGATGCCTACAATACCTGGGGCACCCGCTACGTCCTTCTCGGCGGGGACAACAACATCATTCCCGCCCGGCTTTTGAATGCCCAAATCGCAGGCGACTCAGATACTGTGAAAGCTGAATATATGATCGCATCTGATGTTTATTATGCCTGCCTGGATGGAAGCTATAACGATAACGGCAATGGAGACTATGGGGAACCCACCGACGGCCCAGGCGGCGGCGAAGTCAACTTGTGGAGCCGGGTCTATGTCGGCCGGTCGCTGGTCAGCACGACCGATGAAGTCAAAAACTTTGTTAACAAAACGCTCGCCTATGAAGATTCAACCGATAAATCCCTGAGCAAAAACTACATGATCGGCGAATACCTGGATTTCGGCCCTGATAAACGCGCCGATGCGTATATGGAAGAAATCCGGCTTGGAAAAACAGTGCCCACCGGCACACTGTTGGATTTTTCAACCCAGGGGTTCATGACTAATCCGGATCGGGCCGTCGACACGAGCACCGCCTATATCCCTAACAATTCCTCTGACCTCAACGTTATCATGAACCCCGATGTATTCAACCTGATGAATACCGGCGTTCACTTGATCAACCATCTGGGCCATTGCCAAAACGACCAGTGCCTGACACTGTACAAAAATGAAGTTGATACGCTAACCAATAAAAATTATTTCATTATTAACTCCCAGGGCTGCTATCCCGGCTCTTTTGACGGCGGGCTCCCTACTACCTATGTCGACGGCCAGGAAAAAAAAGACCGCATCAGAAAATCTGTCGGAAATAACTTTGATTGCGTGGTCAGGCACTATACGATCCAAAAAGGCGGCGCCGTTGCTTTTATCGGCAACACGCGCTACGGCTGGGGGTCCAGGAGCAACACGCTCGGCACCAGCCAGTACTTTCAACGCCAATTCTGGCACGCTTATTTTGCCAACAGCATTGCCCAGCTGGGAAAAATGAACCAGGCATCCAAAGAGGCGAACATCAATTATATGAACGCCACCGCCGGGCACCGCTGGGTCTATTTTACAGTAACGCTCTTCGGCGATCCGGCCCTTGAGATCAACTCACACTACGGCCCTTTTGCAACGCCGGTGTCAACCAGCTGGCAGAACCTCTCGGCTGACGGCACCCAGGCCGAGCTCGTCGTGGGGATGGAAGCTTTTAACAATGACGCCACCGGCGTAACTGTTGCCGCCATGAAAACCGATTCTGCGGATGCCTTGATCGTTAATGAAGGCAATGTGCCGCATCCATCGGCCTATGCCACCATCCCTAAGGGTAAGATCGTGGATAATACTCTGGCTCCATTTAAAATCAAATTTCCGTTAAGTGTTTTTGCCTCAAATGACTACAGCGCAACTATTACCCTGCGCGTGAAACAGCCCGGCAACTATTTTGCTGAAAAAGAGGTCACCGTCCCGTTTCCAAATCCGCGAGAAAGGAAAATCCCTTCTTTCGCCAGCGAAACATCCGCTCCGGCAATCGCCAATGACGTTATTTACTGGCAGGACGATCGCGAAGGAAACCAGGAAATTTATTCCTATGATCCTAAAACCAATGAGAAAAGCCAGGTATCCCTCAACATCAGCAAAGATTACAAGACCAATCCCAAAGCTAGCGGCAATTACATTGTCTGGACAAACACCCCCCGGGATAAATCAACTGACTCAACTATCTATCTCTATAATTTAAGCACCCGGTCTGGGAAGACCATCTCTGCCCTGGGCGCGTCTCACCCGGATATTTCCGGCGATTATGTCACCTGGGAAGATAACCGCAGTACGCCCAACAAATCAAGAGTCTATCTCTATCAAATTTCGACCAACAGCAGCCAACAGATCGCTGTCAGTAATTTTAACCAGCACAATCCAAGAGTTCTTGATACATCGTCGAAAACAAAACCAGCCTACATGATTGTCTGGGAGGAGGATCGGACGAATACCCCCAACAGCCTGCGCAATATCGTCCTTTTCAATTATCCAGCCAACAACAAGCCGGTAACCATCTGCAAAGTTGAAGACTCGAAAAATCCCGTCTTCGCCTCTACACAGGCCATCCTGGCGGAACATTTTTCTGCCAACCATTGGAACATTTATCAGTATCTAATTTCCGGCGAAACCGGTTCGCTGCTCACCAAAGATGGCGGTGACAGCCATAACCCTGCCGCGGCCAATAACATGTTCGTCTGGGACACCACCGACAGCAATGGAAACACTGATATTTTCTCAACTACAAACCGCAAGCAGCTTACCAGCGACCCAAAACCTCAAACGCATCCCGCTTTTTCAGGCAACATCATTGCCTGGGTAGACGAACGTGGCGAACATCCCGAGATTTATTTCTATAACCGTTCAACGACTGCACCGACGGCAACGGTTTCCATTAACAACGGCGCCAAAGAAATTGTTACAGAGCACCCGGAAAACCAAACGCCTGTTACGCTTACCTTTACTACAACACCCGGTGCCAGCGGCTTTGGGCCGGCCGTTAGCATGCAAATCAATAACGGTAATTTCGAACCTTTTACCAACTCAAAGAGCATCCTTTTACCCCCAGGTACCGGCTTACAAATTATCAGAGTCAACTTTTCTGACGCCCTGGGAAATAAATCCACCGCCAGCACCAGCATTAATGTCTTAACCGCCGCAACATCAGGCAGCATCAAGATCAATGCCGGAGCTAAAACTGCGCCTATTGACACAACGACCGTCAGCCTGACACTCTCCGCCCAGTTCAACGGAACTGCGGCGAGCAACAGCTCCAGCGCTAAAATGCGTTTTTGCCTGAACTCAGCTGCGTCATGCACGGCCAACGATCCAACCGGCTGGACGAATTATGAACCGTTTAGCGCATCTAAATCCATCGCCCTGACCGGCGAACACGGCACACGGTATGTTTCGGTCATGTTTAAACAAGAAAAGAACGTGGCCAAAGGCATCGCCGGACAAGTAAGTCCTGTTTACACAGCCGCGATCTATTGGCTGAGACCACGGTCAGTCACGGGCAGCATCCAGATCAACAATGGCGCTGCCACCGTACCGGCAACAGCAACAAGCGTGACTCTCAACCTGTCATCAACTGATTACTATAGTGATCCTTCTTTTGAAGGCATGCGCCTGCAAATCGATCCGCCAACCATGACCATGCGGATCTGCAAAGGAAATGCGGCAGCGTGTCCGGCGACAGACGCCAGCAAATGGTCGGCCTATGAATCTTTTAAAACCACAAAATCCATGGCCTTAACCGGCACCACTCACGGTGCGCGCGCCTTCTCGGTCATGTATAAAGATGAAGCCGGGACGGTATCTCCTGTTTATACGACAACTACGACCTGGCAATAATCAAATCCTGACAACAAAAGACCCGGGTTTCCATGATGGAAACCCGGGTCTTTTGTTTAATAGAAATAATAAAAACTACGGCTTCAGACGGATCTGGCTGACGACCAGCGACCCGCGCAGGGACGTGGCGACATCAGAATATTTTTCCACCGACATTTCGTCGATCCCGAAATAACAGGGCGAGGCCTGAGCCAGATAAATGAATTTCGCGAAAGGTCCCCACTGACCTTCCCAAACAACCTCCACCGAATAAATCTTGTAAAAGCCCTTGTCCTGCGATGCCCGCGGCTGGATATTAACAATATGGATACTGGCCGAATTTGCCGCGAACTCCAGGCTGTCGACCATCTGGGAGGTTTCCTCGCCGTCGGACGCCGCCACCTTGATATGGGAGGCGATCACCTGGTAAAGAGCATCCAGCTCCTTTTCACGGCCCACGATCGAGGAGGCCTTTTGCAAACGCCGGCGCGCGGCGTCAATACGGCTGTCCAGCGCGTTCGCGCGGTCTTTGGCCGGAAGGACAATGCCCCAAACCAGGACATAGATCCCGACCAGAAGAACGAACACCACGGCAACAATCTTTTCCCGCTGAGAAATCTTGATCATCCTAATGCCTGTCCTTTATCCCGAGCACAATTTTAAAGAAATTGACCTCGCCCCGGGCCTCGATCCGCTTGTTAACAAATTCCAGGCCCACCTTGTTGAACCATCCCGACGACAATAATGCTTTCTGGAAAATATTGATATCCTCATTACGCAGCGCCACGCCCTGAAGGACCATGGAATACCCCTGCGACAGCGATAAGGACGCCAGCGACATGCCCGGCGGAATGGACTGATAGATCGCCGCGATCACATCGCTTAAAAAGACCCGCTCATTGATCAGTGCCGCCAGCATGCGGATCCGGCCGGTCTTCTCTTCGATCTTGTTCACTTTAACTTTAAGAGCGGACGCCCGGCGCTCCAGCGATTCTGCGTAAAACCCGCCCTTGATGCGCTCGACACTAAACGCCATCACCAGTGCAAAAAGGGTCAACACGCCGGCCACCGCCACGCGCAGGGCCATGGAACGCTTCGCCCGCTGGTGGGCACCCCACTTGATATCCTCAGGGATCAGGTCAAAACCTTTTTCCTGCGCCCAGGCCACCCCCATCACAGACGCGCGCAAGGCCTTACCTGCCTCTTCATCCTCACGGCGTTTCCACTGAGCCTTCTGCCCGGGCTGGGTCCAGTGCACCGGCATGGCAAATTCTTCCGTCAGCATCTGGCAGAACCCTTCCACCCGGGGCTCCTGGGAAACAAAAACAATCGCAGATGGCAAAGGTCCCGTTTTCTGCTTGGCATAATTCGACAGGGTCATATCCAGCTGCCGGACAAAACCCTGCACGCTCCCGCCGGTCAGCTGCGTATAACCCCAATCCAGCTGCCGCGACGTAAAAACTTTCCCGTGCCCGCAGAAACACAATTCACATTCCGTCGCCGCCAGGTCCACCACACACACCGACGCTTCCTGCGCCACGATGCTAAAACGCAGGCACCATTGCGCCAGGCCCCAGGAGCTCAAGGTCATATGTTTAAGCGGCATACCGGCCGCCACGCACACACGGATCACCCGCTGATACTGCTCGCGCAGCACCGCAACAAGGACCACGCTCGAATACCCGTCACCCGTCCCGCCGACCGCCATGTAATCCATCGCCACATCTTCGCGGGCATACGGCACCTGGGAAACACACTGCAGTTCCACCATCTGGCGCAGCTCTTCCGTATCCAGCGACGGCAGGATCATTTGGCGCATGACCACGTTCTTACGCGGAAACACCACCCACACCTCCGTGCCGGTCTTGACAAAACCCTTCCGACGAATGATCTCCGTCAACTCAAGGTCTGCTGCCTCCGCCGTGAGGCCGCTGATATCCTTCGTGGCGGAAAAAACAAAAACATCTCCCGCGGCCTGAAGGACGCTGATCTGTGCTTCCGCGATCATGATCACTGTGCGTAACGTCATATTATTCCCTGTGCCATTCCCAGATCTTCGGCCAGCGGTTGGCGTCTTTCTTCTCCACCACCGCCTCGATCACTGCCTTTATCCCTGAATTCTCATCTACCCCCACCACGCGCACCCGCCAGAAATTCTTGACATCGTTCTGTACAATGCTCTTGCCATCATCGGCCGTAAACGGTTCGCCATCCGCCCCGTCGCGCGCCGCAATCTGCTGACGCGTGGCTTCATCCGGTGAAGTGCCCCCCGCTGCCGGCGCGAAAGAAGCCGCATTGTCGGCCCGCAAAACGGCGTTTGAGGCCGAGACCGGATTGGAATTCGCCGTCTCCGACGAATCTTTGGGATAAACGGTCAAATACTCACGGACTTTATTTAAAACATCAACCGTCATCCCGTCACATACGAGCAGTTCATCCACACGGTCAAAAGACTTCTGCTTTTGTTTGGCCGAAGCTGTTGAACCATTTGCATCCGTGATCCATGTCGCGGCACAAACCGAAACAGCCGCTGCCTGATTTGCCGGCATTCCGGCCTGTGTTAAAAGATCGGCCAGAATCTTGTCGGCATTATTAACATTGATCCTGTTCAAATTAAACCGTCGATCCTCATCGCTAAACCCGTACACGATCCGGGAGGAGCCATCCTTTGAGTAACCCCGGGTCACATAACAGATATCCGCGTGCGCCCGGTCTCCGGTACTTACCTTTTTAAAAAACGTCTCGGGCTTTTCATCGCCAGGGTCAAAACCGCAAGCGTAAAGGCTGGGGCATTTGGCCTCGGCATGCGCCAGCATGTTAAGCGCGTAGGTCATCCCCGAGCGGGCGGCCGCATACGCCTTCACGCGGCTGACCGCGTCCGAAACAAACCACACCTGACCGCCCGTCAACCGGCCGATCGCCAGCGCCATCAGCGACAACAGGATCATGGTCCACATGACCGACGCCAGAATTATTCCCGATTCGCCGCGGCGCATTATTTCTCCGTAAAAGTATCTTTAACCGAATCCAAATGCCTCACGCGAACCTTATAGATCGTCGTTCCCCCCTGCGGATAGGGCTTAACCGTTCCCGGGGACTGGTACTCCGTCGGCAAATAAACCGTCCGGGCCAGGGTTAACACGTTCCGGGCCCGAAACACCACCCGGACCGCCGCGGGCAGTTTATTGTCCGTCACCGCCCAGTTCTCCTGAAAGACCAATCCCGGCCCCGGCTTATTGGGATCTTCCATCGCACCGTAAGAGAAAACCAGATCATCGGGATACACGCCGGCCGCCAGCACTTCAGTCGCCGCCGTGTCACTTTTTGTCCCGGTGACCAGATCCTTAAACGAAACTTCCTCCCTCAGTAACAGCTTCCCGTGATCCATCGAACTGCCGTTGATATTCAGTTCTTTCAGCGAGGATACATGCCGCCCGATACGCGTCACAAAACGGACACCCTCGTCGATCGTGCCCACCCGGTACGTCACCTGCACGATACCCTGGGAACCACGGGTCAGCAAAGTCAACCGGTCTTTGGTCCCTGTCAATGACATCGGCATGGCATTCATCTTTGAAAGATCGATCGCTACCGCATTCTCAATATCACGCGCCATCAACCGCATGGCTTTCTGCACTTCGTACGTCCCGTGCGCCATCCGGCGGACCGAGGCTTCCAGATGGATGCCGCCCCACAGCATTCCTGCCAGCACCAGCGCGATCAGCGAAAAGATCCCCATGCCCAGCAGGATCTCAATCAGGGTAAATCCGCGCTTAAGGTGTTGTTGAGGCATCATTAGTCTTCTCGGCCATCACCAGATCCACCTTCAACCGACGGGTATTCTTTCCCGACGGACACGCTGCCGCAACAGAAACCTGCGACAGGCCGTTGCCGGCCTCCTCCATCGATTCTCCAGGCGCGGACTCGAATGAACATTTGTCCAGCGGCTGCGGCACATCCTCTTTAGCGGGAATATCTCCCGGCAGTGTCATTCCAGACGCTATTTTCCCGATCCGTTCTTCAAGTAAGGTCAAAACTACCGCCTGGTCCCGCTGGGCGACCACCGACACCTGCTGAGCCCGAAATGACTGCATGATATAAGTCGAACCGATCCCCACCACCACCACGCACGCCAGCGCCTCCAACAGGACCGAGCCGCGCTTACTCATTTCGCGTCGGACTCCCAGTTGGTCACATCATCCTTGCTCTCAATGCCATCCGGTCCCAACGACGAAAGATCATAAGAATCCTTGTTATGCGTACCGGGCGAAGCATAAACATAAGCCCGTCCCCAGGGATCTTTCGGGACCGCGCGTTTTTTTAAATACGGACCATTCCAGTTATTCGGTGCGGGCTCGGGCATCTTGGAACTGGCCAACGCGGCCAGCCCCTGTTCGGTCGTCGGATAAACACCGGTATCCATATGAAAAAGATCCAGCGCCGTCCCGATATTCGACTCAATATCCGTGCGCGCCGCCGTCTTTTTAGCCTGATCGCCGCGATTCAGAATGTTCGGCGCCACCATCGCTACCAAAACGCCGATGATCATCACCACCAGCAGAATTTCAATCAATGTAAACCCGCTTCGCCTCATATTAGCCTCCCATAATCTTGACATTTCATCAATAAACGCTTGAACCTTCCCCCTCCCGGGGAGGGGGAAGGTTACTGGATCATCTCATTCATTTTAAACATGGGCAGCAGCATGGCGATCACCATGAATCCGACCACCCCTACCACACCCACCAGCACCGCCGGGCCCAGAATCGTCACAAAAGTCTGGGCGGTATCGTTCATCCGGCGTTCGCACAAAACCGTCAATTTAAAAAATCCGCGTTCCAGCCGACCGCCTTCTTCGCCGACCGCCAGCAAGTTCAGCGACAGTTCAGGAAAAAGCGCGCTGCCTTTAAGCGCCTGCGAAACACCGGAACCGGCCTTTACCTTCTGCACCGCAGCTTTTATATCCGCCTTAAAAACCGTATTCTCCACCACTGCCGAGGCGGATTCGAGCGCGGCAGAAATGATCACACCGTTCTGCAACAATGTACCCAGCGTCCGGGAAAACCGCGAGGTCTCGGCATCCCGCAAAAATTCATTAACAATAGGAATCGTAAGAAAGAACCGCTCGGCCGCCATACGGCCCGCCGGATCAAGCCACAGCCGCCGCAACCCGTACCCGATCGCCGCCAGCACCCCCAAAATCACCCACCAGTACGCCGCACAAAAACCGCTTACCGCCATCACGATCTGGGTCGGCAGCGGCAACGCGGTGTCCATATCTTCGAACATCGCCGTCATGCGCGGCAAAATGAAGGTCAGCATTACCGCCATCGTTAAAATACCGACGCAAAAAATGATCCCCGGATACAACAACGCCCCTTTGACCTTCGAGCGCATTTCCAGGTCTTTATCACAAAAATCCGCCAGATTAACCAGCACTTCCGAAACATTGCCCCCCGACTCGCCGCAGCGAACCATCTGCACGAAGATCGGCGAGAAAATGCCCGGGAACTGCCCCATTGCCGCCGACAGGGAACTGCCTTCCTGGATAGCCCGGCGCATCCTGACCAACGCCGGCGCGATCACCGGATGCTGTTTCTGGCGCGACAACAGATCAAGCGCCTTTAGGATCGGCAATCCTGCATCCAACAGATC